>NZ_JADCNK010000003.1:0-546936 GCF_014947265.1 Pedobacter sp. MR2016-19 | reverse complement strand
ATCGAAATGACGACTACTTTTATGAAAATCAGGCGCAGAAGCACTTAGGTTAGGACAGCCCCGCTCCCGCTTCTGCCAATTTGAAGGAAATTGGCATCCCGCTTCGATCGGGTTTAGGTGGCCAGACCGGTTAAACTATTTGGGGTTGCAGTGTGCAGAAAAAACATGAACACTATGCCATTAAACCCCTAATAGTAGCAGAAAACTGCGTATTTAAACCTGATTGCAATGGAAAGCACGCAAGCGAGGTACGAGTGCGGACTTGAAATGTAAAGCAGGACTAACAATAAAAAGAACTACTGCAATTGCTTTCCAAAAAATAGAGGTTTTATAAAATAAGATTTGCTTTAATAGATCTCTCGACTACGTTGCACTTCGCTCGAGATGACAATCGGCGTGATCGAGATGATGGCCATATATCAAAAAAGAGAAACCATGACTGATTTCTCTCTTTCAAAATATTTTAAAATTATCCTTAAGCTTCTACTGGATGTTCTTTAGCGGCCAAATACCTTTCAGCATCAAGCGCAGCCATACAACCGGAACCTGCAGCGGTTACCGCCTGACGGTAGTACATATCCTGCACATCACCACAGGCAAAAACGCCTTCTATATTGGTTAAAGTAGAACCTGGTTTAGTAGTTAAATAACCAGTTTCATCCATATCTAACTGGCCTTTAAAAATATCGGTGTTCGGTTTATGACCAATAGCCACGAAGAAACCTTCTACATCGATATCAGATTCGACACCTGTTTTGTTATTTAAAACTTTAACTGCAGTTACATTTTTGCCATTACCTAAAATTTCCTGCGTTTCAGTATTGTAATGAACCACAATATTTGGGGTTGCCAATACACGGCTAACCATTGCTTTAGAAGCTCTGAATTCATCCCTACGTACCAATAAGTGCACTGTTTTACAAAGCTTTGCTAAATAAGTTGCTTCTTCAGCTGCCGTATCTCCAGCACCTACAATGGCAACATCCTGGCCTTTAAAAAAGAAACCATCGCATACTGCACAGGCCGAAACACCAAAACCATTATATTGTTGCTCACTTGGCAAACCTAACCATTTAGCAGTAGCTCCGGTAGCAATAATTACGGTATCAGCTGTTATGGTTTTAATTTCGTCAACCACTACTTTATGTGGTGTTGAAGAGAAATCTACCGAACTTACATAACCGAAACGAATATCGGTGCCAAAACGCTCTGCCTGCTTGCGGAAATCTTCCATCATTTCTGGCCCCATAATACCTTGTGGGTAGCCTGGAAAATTTTCTACATCAGTAGTTTGCGTAAGCTGTCCGCCAGCTTGCATACCAGTATACATTATTGGTTTTAAATCAGCTCTGGCAGCATAAATTGCAGCAGTATAACCTGCAGGACCTGAACCTATAATTAAACACTGAACGTGCTCGTTTTCTTGTGACATTATATAGTGTGTTTGAAATTCATTAATCGTAGCGCAAATTTAACGCTTTAAATAATTGTTAGCAAATGCGCTTTGTCAACATAGTTTACTTATTAACAGTTGAGGGTGGGGCGCATGGCGAAAAGCGCTAAGCTGATAGCGTTTGACACACGGCGTTAAGCTTAGGTGTATTCAGATGGCTTAGGTGGTAAAAAAATCTTCGTGGTGTCAGATATTTCTACCTGACACCCATTAATAAATCTATCAAATGGTAACAGCTGACATACTTATGAAACTAAGTTTGTATCACTCCTACATTAAACTTCTTCGTAATTGGAGATTGGTTGGCTGCCTCAATCCCCATCGAAATTACTTTTCTGGTTTCTAAAGGATCGATAATACCATCAACCCAAAGCCTGGCTGCCGCGTAATAAGGCGTGGTTTGGCTGTCGTATTTATCGGTAATTTCTTTTAACAGTTCGGCTTCTTTCTCTGGTGTAATCACCTCTCCTTTTGCTTTTAAAGAGGCTTGTTGAATCTGCAACAATGTTTTTGCCGCCTGTGAGCCGCCCATTACCGCGATCTTAGCTGTTGGCCAGGCATAAATCAACCTCGGATCGTAAGCTTTACCACACATGGCATAATTGCCGGCACCATAAGAATTGCCCAAAACAATGGTGAATTTTGGCACCACAGAATTGGCAACAGCATTAACCATTTTAGCGCCGTCTTTAATAATACCGCCATGTTCTGATCGGCTGCCCACCATAAAACCGGTCACATCCTGTAAAAAAACCAATGGAATTTTCTTCTGGTTACAATTCATAATAAAGCGGGTAGCTTTATCGGCACTGTCAGAATAAATTACCCCACCAAATTGCATTTCACCCTTTTTCGACTTCACTACTTTACGCTGATTGGCTACGATCCCCACTGCCCAGCCATCAATACGGCCTAAACCACAAACGATACTTTGTCCGTAGCCTTTTTTATATTCTTCAAATTCGGATCCATCAACCAAACGGTTAATGACATCCATTATTTCGTAAGGTTTATCCCGGTTTTCGGGGAGGATTCCGTACAGTTCTTCTTCTTTCTCTTTGGGTTTAGCAGGCTTGATACGATCGAAACCTGCATGCTGAGGTGCGCCCAACATGCTCATGATATTTCTGATGCTATCTAAGCAAGCCTGATCGTTAGGGTATTTATAATCGGTAACACCAGAGATTTCGCAATGTGTAGTGGCACCACCTAAGGTTTCGTTATCCACTTCTTCCCCTATGGCCGATTTTACAAGATAAGAGCCTGCTAAAAACACCGAACCGGTTTTATCAACAATCATCGCTTCATCGCTCATGATAGGTAAATAGGCTCCTCCCGCAACACAAGCCCCCATAATGGCCGAAATCTGCACAATCCCCTCAGACGACATCAAAGCATTATTACGAAACATCCGTCCGAAGTGTTCTTTATCGGGAAAAATCTCATCTTGCATCGGCAGATATACCCCCGCACTATCAACCAAATAAATTACAGGTAAACGGTTTTCCATGGCAATTTCCTGCGCGCGAAGGTTCTTTTTAGCGGTCATCGGGAACCAGGCCCCAGCTTTCACAGTAGCATCATTGGCTACAATCATACATTGCCTGCCACTTACATAGCCGATACCACATACTACTCCTGCAGATGGACATCCGCTCTGCTCGGCATACATGCCATCAGCGGTAAAGGCTCCGACTTCTAAAAAGTCAGAATCTTTATCAACTAAATAAGCAATCCGTTCGCGGACCAGCAGCTTACCTTTCTCTTTTTGTTTTGCAGCGTTTTTTTCGCCACCTCCCAGGTATATTTTTTTGAGTTTGGTTTTCAGTTCGTAAACCAACTGTTTATTTACATCCTCGTTTTTGTTGAATTCGATATTCATGGAGGCAATTTAAATTTAATTTTAGAAAAACAATATTGACCAAATCGGTTTCTGGTCTAAGAGAAGGTTTAACTGCAAAGCGCACTAAGTTTTTTCAATACCAAGAGTTACTTTAACCGCAAAGCGCGCGAAGTATTTTTAACCACAGAGATCACAAAGAAAAGGCACAGAGGGCATGGAGTAATTAATGAGAAGTTTGTTTAACCGCGAAATGTTAAAAAGCGCCAATCGCCTGGCGCTGATCTCTTAGCTAGTTTTGATAAACGACTCCGTCAATCTTTATTTTTTGATACTTTTCTGCCCAGCCTTTACCTTTGATATATTTTACTTCAGATGGATGCCCTTTTAAATTGGGATGGTAAATAGGATCGAAAGAGAAGGTCATTTCCTGATCTGATTTTTGGACAACAGTTACTTCATTATCATTCTCATCCTTTTCGCCAGTGGTAAAAAACTTATCGCCTATTTTGGCATTAAAATCAGTACGGATATAGGTTTTAGTCGGGCTATCGGGGTAACTTTCCACTAATCTATTCCTTTCATCGATCCGCAGGTATACCGTGCTGCTAGCATCGCCACCAACCAGGGAATAAAATTGGTAAAAAAGTTTTTTGTTGATCCTTACGGTGTCTTTAATCTCAGTATAAGATTGAGCATTCATATACCATAAATTGCCGATCTGCATGGGTAAAAATGAATCGGCTGCCGAATTTTGATCTTTGCTCGTTTGGCAAGACAGGATAAACAGACTGAATAAAATAAAAATTAAGGAGTTTAGTTTTTTGATCATGAGCGAATGTATTTTCTTATTTACGTTAAAGATAAACAATTCACTACATTCTAAATCGTTAATTCACAAAATGATACAAGAAAACTACCTCTCCGCTAAAAGCAGGCTTTTTATGGTCTTCAATTTCCATTTCGATGGCCATGTTTACCTTGGTTACGCCACGCAGATTGATAATAGAAGCGAGTTTAGCTTTTAACCTAACCTTACTGTTAACCGTTACGGCTTGCGCGAACCTTAAACTTTCTATCCCATAGTTGATCTCCATTTTCAGGTTCTGGATATCAACAATTTCTTTCCATAAGTAAGGGATTAAGGAAAGCGTTAAATAGCCATGCGCTATAGTTGCTTTAAACGGTCCTTCGTTTTGTGCCCGCTCTTCATCAACATGGATCCATTGATGGTCTAAGGTAGCGTCGGCAAATTTGTTAATCTGTTCTTGTGTAATGGTATGCCATGAAGAAACGCCTAATTCCTTGCCAAGGTATTGTTCAAATTCTGCGTGGGAAGTAATAATTTGCATTTTGGTTATATTTAAGCGCCGAGCGTTATGCGGCTGGCGGGTTGATAATTGCTTTTTTAGAGTTGATTATTGTTTTTAGTTTCCTTTGGATATAGATGTTTTTTGGCTGATGGTTCATGGTCTTGTTGCTCATAGTCAAAGTCCAAAACCGGCCAATTAACTATTGACCATGAACAATGAACTATTGACTATCAGCCATGAACTATTAACGATGATCCATGAGCAACTGGCTATCCTGCAGTTAACTCAAATTTCTTTCCCTAAACCACACTTCATCAGGAATGGCAGAAAAATTATCCATCTTATTGATTAAAATTTCAGCATCTGCTTCGTTAAAAACCAAGTCGCGGTTGGCAGGTTTCAAAAATTTGCTTTGCACCATCATTTCCATTTGGGCAAACAGCGGATCGTAAAAACCATTTACATTTAAAACGCCAATAGGTTTGTGATGCAGGCCTAACTGCAACCAGGTAAGCACTTCAAAAAATTCTTCAAGTGTACCAAAACCACCGGGTAAGATCACAAATCCATCACTTAAATCGGCCATTTTCTGTTTTCTCTGGTGCATATTTTCAGTCACGATCATTTCAGTTATTCCCTTATGTCCAACTTCCTTATCCATTAAAAACTGTGGGATGATCCCGGTAACCAGGCCACCAAGTTCCAGTACATCGTTGGCTAAAACACCCATCACCCCAACACTACCGCCACCGTAAACCAACTTAATCTGCTGTTTTACTAATGTTTCTGCCAACTGTTTTATCGCATTGCGTAACTGTAAATCGCCATTGAAGTTTGAGCCACAGTACACACAAACCGATTTAAGCTTATTCATTTAGTCTAAAATTTACCGAAGTTAAGATTTTATCGGCTTTCTGTAAATTTTAATTCTGCACAAAGCTGTTACAGGAGTTATTAAGTATAGAACCTGAGAGGTTGATCGTATTATTTTTCTTTCCAAGAACCACCGCCTTGTTAAATAAACCTGATTGCAGAGAAAGCCCGCAGCGCAGCGAGGACTTGAAACGGAAAGCAGGACTGAAGCTCCCGATTAGTACCAGCCCTCTCATTTTCTAACTAATATTGACCACCCAAGCCACCTGAGGACATTTAAGTTTTTTAGCACAAAAAAGGAGCGGCATTACACCACTCCTTCTAACCAAATATAAGAGAGAAAAGATTAATTTAGAGATTAGAAAGCATAACGGATAGTCGCACCATAAGTCCTTGGATCGCCCAGTACCCCCGCATACAAACCGGAGTTACCTGCAGCAGCCTGTAATTGCTCATAATAGTTTTTATTTGCGATATTTCTGCTCCAAACAAATAAAGAAAACTTATCTGATTTGAAACCTAACCTGGCATTAAATAAAGCATAACCTTTAACATTTAATACACTTGATGGTGTAGGATTTGAAGAGTATTCTGAACGGTAACTGGCATCACCAGCGACGAAATACCTGCCCTCCCTGGTAGCCAGATTACCTGCAGTACTTAATTCTGTACCGCCAGAAATATTCCATTTTGATACACCTGGTAATCTTCCTCCGGAAGCATCTTTAAATGCCACTTGAGTAGCAACGCCATTTACCAGTTCGGTATGCCCGGTTTCTTCTAAAGGAAGAGGTGCATTTGTAAATTTCACATATTTGCCATCCAGATAGGCCAAGGCAGCATTTAAGGTTAAAAACCTTTCCAACTGGTAAGTTCCGTCTATTTCCAATCCTTTTACCCTTACTTTTTCAGCATTTGCCAGATAGCCTCTATTTACACCCAATTGTGGAGACTGAACATTGGTCTGGTAATCTTTAATATCAGTATTAAATAAACTAAGATTCACGATAGCACCTTTAAACGGCTTTGTTTTAGCACCTAACTCATAATGCTGAACGTACTCTGGTTTAACCACCGCTACAGATAAATCGGCTGCTCCGGTTGAGGTAGTTGGCAAACCACCCACGTTAACACCCACGGGTTTGTAAGCAGTAGAGAAAGTTCCATAAACATTTAAGTTATGCGTTGGACGGTACGATACGGTAAAGTTACCTGATAAATTGTTGTTGTCTACCTTGGTCGTAAACTGCTGATTTGCATATACCGCTGCTTTAAGTGCCAATAATGCTGCATCAGTAGTCTGTAAACCACCATAGGTAACCCTATCGTAATCAACATCTTTTTTATCATAAGTATACCTTAAACCTGGTAATACGTGCAGGTTCTTTAAAACTTCCCAATCAACCTGTGCAAAAACAGCAGCACTTAACGATTTTATCGTAGAATTGGTTTTAATTCCAAAGCCATCTAACAAACCAGGGGTTGAATATAAAGCCTGACTGCCGGTATTACTCGTTTGTACAAATCTCCATTGGTCTTTACCTACTTCTTCTGTTTGTGCCAAACCTTTTAAATTCTGGCCCAATAGATATACGCCTATTACTCCACTTAATTTCTCAGTAATATTACCCGCATATCTTACCTCCTGTGAGTATTGATCGTGACGCGAAGTACCCTGCGATTTGGTTAGCGCTGCTAATTCTGAGAAATCCCTATCATTTGTAGGATCCCAGTTCCAGAATCGCCAGGCGGTGGTTGAAGTAAGCGTTCCATTGCCGATTTTGTAATCTACATTTAATGATATACCACCGATTGATTGATTGTGTCTCCAAGGGGTATTTGTATTGATCTCTCTTGAAAAAGGATCGATTTTAGGTTGTTGATAGCCTAAATCAGACACAATTCTTGCATACTGGCGGTAAGCACTTCTTTCAGTCGTAGTTACACCTGCAATTACCAAAGGATAACCTGCCGGATGCTGAATGCTTACGTCACCGCTTAACAATACCTGTAATTTCTCCGAAGGAGTATAATATAGCTGCCCTTTAAAGCCCAGATTATTCTGTCCGCTGTATCTTCGTTCTTCTCTGGTGTTCCAGATGGTACCGTCGCGCTGTGTTCCGGAAATTGAAATTTTTGCAGCAAGATCTTTTGCAAGTGCGCCGGAAACTGATGTTTTAGCCTGAATAAAATTATAATTCCCTGCGCTCAGTTCTATTTTTGCACTTGGTGTTAAAGTTGGTTTACTTGTAGTGATGTTAAACGCACCTGCTGTTGTATTTTTACCAAATAAGGTACCTTGTGGGCCACGTAAAATTTCGATCTGCTCAATATCAAGAAAATCAGTAGAGGTAGCAGCCGGACGTGCATGGTAAACACCATCTACATAAAACCCCACTCCAGGATCGATACCATCATTGGTTAAACCAAAGGTAGACCCTAAACCCCTGATATTTAAAGTCGTATTTCTGGCATTAGAAGCATATAACTGTACAGAAGGCACCAATTCTTTCAAACGGTTAACGTTAAAAGCACCGGCGTTTTCTGCTGCACGGCCACCAATAACAGTAATTGGAATCGGTACATCCTGTAAAACCTCAGAGCGCCTTCTGGATGTTACCACGATTTCATCTAATAGCGCATTTTCTACCAAAACCAGTTCTATTGGAGTCTCCTGAAGTTTTAATATCTGAAAATCCTGTGGTTTATAGCCCACCGAACTTACCTGAAGGTAAAATGGTGTTTCTTGTTTTACATTAATGCTGAAGACACCATTTTCATCAGCCACTACAGCCTGGTTTGTTCCCCTCACCTTTACGGTTGCATTCGGGATGGTGGTGCCACTGCTTGTTTTAATTACACCGGTTACTGCACTTTGGGCAAAAGCGAAACCTGCCGAAAGTAAAAATGAAAAGAGGAAAAGTAAACTTTTGTTCATGATTATGTGGATAGTTTGTTTAAATGCTGTTGATTAATGACCAGTTGGAATTATGCGATTACTGTTTTAGAATGGCTACAACAACAATACGAGTGCGTTTTTTGAATTGTTTTCATAATTATAATATAAATCCTATAGATTTAGTAGACAAATATATCAAAAAATATTTTCTCCCAAATTTTATTTTGTGATTTTTATAAATAGCCGCAAACCTCGCCGGTTTTAAAAACCTGCGAGGTTTAAATAAAAAAACGGGTCTATCGTAAACCGATGACCCGTTTTTCTATTTATTAGGATAGATTGAGTAAATATTACCTTCAACCTTCTCCCCTCTTCTTCTGCCTTAACCCTATCTGGTGTAATTAGGTGCTTCTTTGGTGATAGTGATATCATGTGGATGACTTTCGCGCATACCTGCAGCAGTAATCTGTACAAACTGCGCTTCTTGTAATGCTTCAATATTTGCGGCTCCACAGTAACCCATACTTGCACGTAAACCGCCAATATACTGGTACATTACTTCAGCCAAAGTACCTTTAAAAGGCACACGACCAACAATACCTTCAGGAACTAACTTTTTAATATCGTCTTCAACATCCTGGAAATAACGGTCCTTAGAACCTTGTTCCATCGCTTCAATTGAACCCATTCCACGGTAAGATTTAAATTTACGTCCTTCGTAAATAATGGTTTCACCCGGCGATTCTTCTACTCCTGCAAATAACGAACCCGCCATTACGGTACTTGCTCCAGAAGCAATTGCCTTAGCAATATCACCAGTATGTTTAATACCACCATCAGCAATTACTGGTACACCTGTACCTTTTAATGCTTTAGCACATTCGTAAACTGCATATAACTGAGGAACACCAACTCCGGCAATAATTCTGGTGGTACAAATAGATCCCGGACCTATACCTACTTTAACAGCATCTGCACCAGCATCGGCCAGGAATTTTGCAGCAGCACCAGTAGCAATGTTACCAACAATTACCTGTAATTCAGGGTACTTATTTTTTACTTCTTTTAATTTATCGACTACTCCTTTAGAGTGACCGTGAGCGGTATCGATGGTAATTACATCAACTCCGGCTGCAACTAAAGCATCAACCCTTTCAATGGTATCGGCAGTTACGCCAACAGCAGCACCCACACGTAAACGGCCACGTTCATCTTTACAGGCAACAGGATAATTTTTTACTTTCGAAATATCTTTAAAGGTGATTAAACCACTTAGGTAACCATCTTTGCTTACTACGGGAAGTTTCTCGATTTTGTGGTTCTGAAGAATTTCTTCAGCCTGTACTAAAGTAGTACCTTCTGGTGCAATGATTAGATTATCTTTTGTCATTACCTCAGAAATCGGCCGCTTCATATCTTTTTGGAAACGTAAATCTCTGTTTGTAATAATTCCAACAAGTTTATTATCGCTGCTTACAACCGGAATGCCACCAATTTTATGTTCTTTCATGATTTTGAAAGCATCGGCCACAACAGCTGTCTCCAATAAGGTAACAGGATCCTGGATCATACCACTTTCTGAACGCTTAACTTTACGTACTTCTGCAGCTTGTCTTTCTATGGTCATGTTTTTATGTAACATCCCGATACCACCATTTTGTGCAATTGCAATGGCAAGCTCAGCCTCTGTTACGGTATCCATTGCGGCAGAAATCAATGGAACATTAAGTTTGATTTTTTTTGTTAAAAAAGTGGATGTATTTACTTCACGGGGCAGAATTTCGGAATATGCGGGTACTAATAATACGTCGTCGTACGTTAAACCTGTGGCAATAAATTTTGTGGAATCGAGTTGCATAGCAAATAAATTAGGATTTATTATTTGCCAGGCAAAGATACGAAAATAATGCAAAAATAAAAGTATAGAGTTTAAATTACTTAAATATTGAGCTTGGCTGACAATGCCCATAACTGGATTTATTTTTTCCGTCGCTCCTACCTATACCCTATAAAAATCAAAACGTATTAACCGAAAATTATTTCAAAATAATTCGGAGAATGTTTTTATCATTGTAGAAACCAAAGAACTAATTTTATAATGCAGAAAAATGCTCTCAGATTTCTGACTTTAATGCTTTGCATTGGAGTTAGCACCACCTATGCCCAAACTACTCAACCGGTAAAAAGAGAATTTAAGTTTGGTAAAATTGCACCAACAGAATTCGAAGTAAAAGCCTCGGGGCAAGACTCTTCGGCTTCGGCGATTAAACTGTTTGATGTTGGCAACTGCTATTTTGAAATAGGCCCGTCTTCAGATGGCTTTGTTTATGTTTTTGAAAGACACATCCGTTACAAGATTTTAAACAAAAACGGTTATGATCTTGCCAATTTTAAAGTAGAACTTTATAAAAGCAGCAATTCGGCAAAAGAAGACCTTAACTACATGGATGCTGCAACCTATAATATGGTTGATGGTAAGATGGTAACCAGCAAACTTAACAAAGATGCCAAGTTTACCGAAGAGTTTAACAAAAACTATGTGATCAAAAAGTTTGCGCTTCCTAACGTGAAAGAAGGTTCGATCATTGAATTTAAATATAAGATCAAATCAGATTTTATTTTTACGTTACGCGGCTGGCGGTTTCAATCAAGTGTTCCTACACTTTGGTCGGAATATAATGTGAGAATACCAGAGTACCTGACTTATAAAACCAATATGACTGGTTATTATCAGGTTGATCATCCGCTTCACCAAAATGTAAGTGCATCTTATGTAACTGGTGTAAATTCAAATGCGGTATACGATAAATATTGTGCAGAGAATATGCCTGCTTTAAAAGATGAGCCATATGTGACCACCATGGATGACTATAATCCAAAGATTGAATTTGAATTAAGGGCAACCAGTTTTCCGGGAGATGTATATCATGATTATAATGGCTCCTGGCCTAAAATCATCAACGAGCTGGCTCAGGATGAAAACTTTGGGGGATATATTAACCGTAACGGCTATGCAAAATCGGTGCTTCCTGGCATTTTAAAAGGTGAAAAAGATACATTGGCTGCCGTTAAACTTATTTTCAACTATGTTAAAACCAGTTTAAAATGGAATAAGCAATATTCTAAATATTCAAACGAAACCAATCCTAAAAATCTTTTTGAAAAGAAAACAGGATCATCAGGCGATATCAATCTGGCTTTATTAAGTTTACTAAAAGAGGCTAAAATTGAAGCCTATCCGGTGCTGATCAGTACAAGGGAAAATGGCACGCACCCCGGTTATCCGTTAATCTCCGCATTTAACAATGTAATCGCTGTTACTCAGATCGGCAATACCATTTATTATCTTGATGCAACAGATCGGGATTTACCTGCCGGAATGTTGGATTATGAAAACCTGAGCCACCAGGGTTTTTACATGGATTTAAAAAATAACGATGGTAAATGGCTTTCTACCGAACCTAATATACCTAGCGAAAAGATTTTTGTTTACAATATGGTGCTGGATAAAGAGCATAAACTGTCTGGAACAATCAACCAATATTCTAAAGGTTATGCAGCCTTAAACCTGCGCAATAAATACAGGACAACCAATAACGAAACCGAGTTTATAAAAGGTTTCAAAAAGGATAAAACAGGCCTTGAGGTTTCTGCTTACAAAATTGACAATCTTGATAACGTCGACGAATTACTGAGCGAAAGTATGGACGCAGTAATTGAAGATAATGTTGAGGAAGCCGGCAACCTGGTGTACTTCACCCCGCTCCTTTTTGAAAGAACAAAAGAAAATTTATTTAAACTGGAACAGCGTAAATTCCCTGTTGATTTTGCCTATCCATTTAAAGAAAGCTACCGCATTACAGTAAACTTTCCTGAAGATTATGAAATAGATAAACTTCCTAAAGGAGGAATTTACAAACTTCCGGAAGAGAACGGAACCTTTACCATTAATTATATAGCAGAAGGCAAAACCTTGCTGGTAAAAAGCAGCATCAACGTAAATAAATCATTTTATACGCCAGAAGAATATTTCGATCTAAAAGAATTATTCAAAACCGTGGTAGAAAAACAGGCCGAACAGATTGTATTTAAAAAGAAAGGATAATGAAATATTATTTAAGTTTAGCGCTTGCGCTTTTGGGTATTAATACTGTATTTGCGCAAACAGATTATGATGTAGCAAAAATTCCCGAAAACCTGAAAAAAGATGCAATTGTGGTGATCAGGAATGAAGAATCTTTTTTTGATGTTAAAGGGCTTGGGGCTGCAAAAATGGATTATAAAATTGCAATTACCATTTTGAACAAAGCGGGCGATCAATATGGAGAAATGGCAGAGGTTTATGATAAATTCAGCAGCATCTATAACATCAAAGCAACCCTCTACGATGCTGCAGGCAAAAAAGTAAAAGATTATAAAAGTTCGGATATTAAAGACCAAAGCCTGATTTCGGATTTTTCAATCTTTGAAGACAACAGGCTTAAGCTCTTAAAATTTATAAGTGTAACTTATCCATACACTATAGAATACAGTTATAGTCAGGACTATAACGGATTGTTATCTTTTCCTTCGTGGCATGATTTGAAAGGCTTTGGTGTATCTGTAGAAAAATCAGCTTACACCATTCAAAAGGCAAAGAACTACAAAATGAGGTACATTACGAGTTCGAATTTAAAGACCGACTCGGTAATTAATGGAGAAAAAATACAGTATAAATGGAAAAGTGCCAATGTTAGCGCTGTTGCTGAAGAGCCTTTAAGTACAGGGATTGATAACATTTCTGCCTGGGTTAAGGCAGCTCCAAATCAGTTCGAATACGATGGCTCTACAGGAAATTTCGACAATTGGAAAAATTTTGGTTCGTGGTTGTTTACATTAAATCAGGGAGGAAATAAACTTCCGGAAGCAACCAGATTAATGGTGCAGAACTTAATTAAGGATGCAAAAACACCAAAAGAAAAGATCCGGATTCTATATCACCATTTGCAGCAAAATACCCGTTATGTAAGTGTTCAACTAGGAATAGGTGGCTTCAGGCCTATTTTGGCTGAAAAAGTGGCACAGGTGAATTACGGCGATTGTAAAGCACTCTCTAATTACATGAAAGCCTTGCTTAACGAAGCAGGAATTGCCTCAAATTTAATTGTTATTGGAAATGATATGCCTAGTTTAAATCCAAATTATTCGAGCATGGGGCAGGCCAACCACATGATTTTATGTGTACCACTCGAAAAGGATACTACTTTTTTAGAGTGTACCAGTCAATATAAACCCATGGGTTTTATTGGTTACAGCAATTCTGACCGGAATGTATTAATGGTGACAGAAGACGGTGGAAAAATAGTGCATACTCCAGTTTATAATGCAAAGGAAAATTACCAGATCAGAAAAACCAAAATTATACTCGCCGAAGATGGTACAGCAGATTCGGAAATCAGATCTACCTATGGCAATGCCCAGTTTGAAGAAAATTTTTCGATGACACTGATGGAGCCTGTTGAACTTAGGAAAAGAATTATTGAAGAGAGTTCTATTCCGGTTGCAGCGCTAACCAGCTATAAGTATTTGCAGGCAGATAAAACGGTCCCTGTGCTTACCGAAGAGATTAACTTTAAAACCAATCCAATACTAACTAAAGGTGGAGATAAATTATTTTTGGTCGTAAACCAGATTAACCGTCGCGAAAGTGTGCCACTTAAAGTAGAGAACCGAAAAACCTATTTTGCCGTTCCTTTTAGCTATAACGATGATGATGAAATCAACTATATTCTTCCAAAAGGCTACAATGTAGAATTTATTCCTAAAGATATTACCATTACTTCGGAGTTTGGGTCGTACAGCGCTAAATTCAGTATAAAAGACAATACGATTGTTTATAACCGCACGCAAACCATGAACAATAAAAAATATCCACCAGAAAAGTATGGGGAGTATGTAGATTTTTATAAAAAGATCTATCAGGCCGATAAACAAAAAGCTGTTTTAGCTAAAACCTTATAAATCATGATTACTGAAAACCAATATTTTGATGGCAACGTTAAATCGTTAGGCTATGAAACTGCTGAAGGCAAATCGACCATTGGCATTATCAATCCGGGAGAATATACCTTTGGTACTGCTCAAAAAGAAATTATGCATGTTATTGAGGGTGAATTAGAAGCCTTACTTCCAGAAACCACTGAATGGCAAAGTATTAAAGCAGGCAGTAATTTCGAAGTTCCTGCAAATTCATCATTTAAAGTAAAAACGACTGTACAAACGGCATATTTATGCCAGTATAGATAGTTTGATTATAGAATTCTAGTTTCAAACCTAGAGCAATAAATACTGAAATAACCTAGGGCCGTCATCTCGACTGAAATGTAGTGGAATGGAGAGATCTATCTTTGCAGATTTCTCGACTTCGTTGCACTCCGCTCGAAATGACGGCCTCTAGACACTTACTTCTTCCCAATTACTACTTCTGTAAAAGTATCTGTAATCAGGTATTTATTCGCTAAGGCAAGTAATTCTTCAGCAGTAATGGTTTTAACTTTCTCTATATATTTGGTATAGTAATCGTAATCCAATCCTGCGAAATAAATATTCTTGAATTTATCGGCATGAGAGAAAACATTCTCCAAACTACCCAACATCGAACCCAGCATGTAGTTCCGAACCAGGTCCAGTTCCTCGTTCCCTACCAGTTCAGTTTTCAATATCTCAATCTCTTTATAAATCTCAGTTAATGCAGCCGAACACACATCTGCACCAACTTCGGTGGCGATAAAAAGATAACCTGCTTGCTGCAGCGAAGAAACCCCTGAACCAATACCATAAGTATAGCCTTTATCTTCACGGATATTGTTCATTAAGCGCGAACCAAAATACCCCCCTAAAACGGTATTTAGAATCTGAAGTCCGGAGAAATCTTCATGTTTACGGTTAATGGCCAACTGACCAATCCTGATAGCAGACTGCAAAGCTTCTGGTTTTTCAGTATAAATAGTCTGTTTTGCAGTTGCAGCGAAATCAAAACTGTTTTTTATGGCATTACTCTTCTCCCAATCTTTACCAAAGGCATCGTTCAGCAAATTAAAACTTGCCTCATCAAACTTTCCAGAAATGATAATGGTGCAGTTGTTAGGTGCATAAGCCGCTTTAAAATAATCAACCAGGTCTTCACGTTTTAAAGCATCATAATGTTCAGCCTGTATATTTACACCATAGGCGGTATTACCAAATAAAGCGTGCGCAAACTCCTTTCTAGCAAGAATATCGTTTTTCTTGAGGTTTACCTGCAGTTTTTGTTTCTTGTTTTGGATGTAAATATCTAGCTCCTGCTGTGGAAACTGACTTTCTGATAAAACATCTTTCACAATCGGTAATGCCGAACGTAAATGTTTATTTAAAGTATACAATGTAACCGAAGATTGATCCTGGACATATTCTGTTTGGAAAAATGCACCATAAAAATCAATTTGTTCGGCTATCTCTTTTGCAGATAATTTATTTGTTCCATTATTGATCAATGCGCTCACTGCAATAGCCTGCAATGGTTTTTCGGATTTCCAGTTAACATTATCGAAAATAAATTCGATACGTACCAGATCCTGCTCACCAGAATAAATAGTGAAAACGGGTACACCATTATCTAATACTTTTTTCTCCGGATGGATAAAATTTATTGTCGATACCTGCTTAAAATCAGGCGCCTGTTGTCTGTTAAGCATTTTCTTCAGTTAAGTAATATAAAGTAGATGATGATTTATGGTTAAAAGTTTCGTTAGATATCCTTTTGATATCTTTTGCCTCTACTTTTAAAAATTCTTCGGTTTCCCGGTTCAATATAGCAGCATCGCCCAATAGTTCATAGTAAGCCAGGTTCATTGCTTTATCAAGCAGGCTCATCTCAGAAAACACAAGTACTGATTCTACCTTGTTCTTTACCTTAGTTAATTCAGTTTCAGAAACGAGTTCGGTCTTTAATTTTTCCAGTTCAGCCCAGATTGCCTTTTCGGCAGTTTCAATTGTTACCCCTTCAACCAGTTTACCCTCAACAATAAACAAACCCGGATCTAAACTACTTGAAATATAAGCGTTGATATCGCTAAAAAGTTTTTGTTCTTTCAACAGGCTATTGTACAAACGCGAAGACTGTCCCCGTGATAAAATATCGGATAATAAATCAAAGGCGTAATAATCCTGATTTAATCGTCCCGGCATTTTAAAAGCCATATAAATTGCATTTAAAGGTACGTTAGCCCTAACTGTTTCTTGCCTGGCTTCTGTTTGAGAATCTTCCTGAATTAAATTTCGATTATATTTATCACCAGCTGGAATCGGTTCGAACCACTTTTCAGCCATTTTTTTCACATCTGCTGTTTTCACGTTTCCTCCAACAACCAAAATTGCATTTTGTGGCGTATAATGTTTCTTGAAAAATGCTTTTACATCATCCATTGTTGCATTTTCAATATGCGAAAGTTCTTTGCCAATAGTTGCCCAGCGGTAAGAATGCTTTTTATAAGCCAGCGGACGCAATTTTAACCAAACATCACCATAAGGCTGGTTAAGGTAACGTTGCTTAAACTCCTCGCTTACTACATTCCTTTGCGTATCTAAACTTTTTTCAGAAAAAGCCAGGCTCAGCATCCGGTCGCTTTCCAGCCAAAATGCCGTTTCTATGTTTTCTGCAGGCAACGTAATGTAATAATTGGTAATATCATTACTCGTAAAAGCGTTGTTCTCACCACCTACGCGCTGCAAAGGCTCATCATAATTCGGAATATTTACCGATCCGCCGAACATTAAATGTTCAAATAAATGCGCAAAACCGGTTTTTTCTGGGTCCTCGTCACGGGCACCAACATCATATAAAATATTTAAAACTGCCATTGGCGTTGTCGCATCTTCATGCACCAAAACTTTTAAACCATTGGCAAGTGTAAAACGATTAAAATCTACCATATTAATTTTTAGTGTGGGTAAAGATAATTTAATAATTCATTTAGCAGAAAGTGATTAATAATTATGACGACTGCTCCAGATATTTTTAAAATTCTTTTAACTGGAATAGTATAAAACATGTTTTGCCACTTAACCTATTCTATTTTTATTATTTTAGCACCAGATAATCATTAATCATGGGCGAGGAAACAGCAAAAAATTCTTTTGGAATTTTAAATAGTTTAAAAAAACTAATATTCGAAGATAGTGCAGAAACGACTGATAACTTGCAAGATAGGCCACTCCCCCCTACAAAAGCGGCTGAACCTGTAACTAACCAGGCACAGACTAATCTAAAGCAAAATGTTACTGTAATAGGTGTTACAGATGTTAAGCAAATGAAGGTAAAAGTTTTAGGTATACTGGAAAGAATGAACGAGCCTGGACTTGATTTTTTTGAAGTTTGGAATGCAGCAGCAGAAATGGGCAGTATTGATGCTACAACTATAAAAGCTGCTTTTACATCATTAAAATATGTAGAAAAAGACTTAAACAAGCAAAAACTATTAGCTACAGGGCGTAATTATGCTACCGAATTAAAGAAAGTTATAGATCAGGAAAGCAGCCAGAAACAACAACAAAAACAAACTATAGAAAATAATTTGGTTGATGAAAAGGATAGCCTGGTAAGTGAAATTAAATCTATTGAACAAAACATTGCCGATCTTAAAGCCAAACTACAAGCAAAAGAACAGGATTTAAAAAGTATTAACGCCAAGTACGACCCACAATTAAAAGATATTGATCAAAAAATTGCCTTAGGTAATGCAGCGGTTAATGAGGTGATTATGGATATTGAAAAGGCATTAAGCATAATTGAAACAAACATAAATTAAACAATTAAAATTAACGACAAGTAATGGAAAACAAAAATCAGTATGTAAATATTCCGGCTGAGATTAAGAGCCAGCTGCCGATATTTCAGGTTTTGGGCGATCATCTTCCCAGTCAGGTGCAAACTCCTGAAGGTAAAAAGGTAATTTCGAGTATCTTTTTTTGGGCGCTCATTTTAGGAGGTGCATTTGCATTTTTTAAATTTCTGCCAATTATGCTGGTTTATGCAGCCAAAAGTATTCTATTGGTTATCTTCAGTATTATACTCATTGTTTTGCTTTTATTGGCTCCGAAAATTATCTCCTTATTAAACCGTTTAGGTACAATTTTAATTTTTAAAGGTGAAAAAGCAATCATCAGAGGTAATCCTATTGAAACGCTTCAACTGTTATCAAAAGATGCAAAAGACACTTTAAAAAGAGTAAAAGATAAAATTACGAATGTTGATGGTGTTCGCATTGATATGATTCAAAGTGGCGAAACGGCACAAAAAACTGCTGAAGAAAAATATACCTATGCTAAACGTTTCACGCTGGAAGCAGCAAATTTAGATGAAAAAGCAAATCAGGAAAAGACAAACAATAACATCGAAAAAGCGAACGATTTAAACAGAGATGCTAAAGAAACCCGAACAAAAGCATTTTTGTTAGGTAAAGAAGGCGAAGCAGAAGAACAAAATGCCCGCAGTTATGTACAATATGCCAATCAGTTTGCTAAAGTTTTAGAGGTTTTGAAAGATAATGAAAGTGCAGCCCGCATTTATGTAAGTACTTTGGATAGCAGTATTTCTATTATTTCGAAAAAACTGGAAGCTACTCAAAAAATGAAAAATGCTACTGAAGGACTTGCAGAAGTATTTAACATTAAAGATGGTTGGGCTTTTCAGGAGGCTATGAATGCTGCTACTGGTGCCATAAGCCAAAACATAGCGTCTATTCGTTCAAACCTTGATTTCTTAGATCAAAATAATAACATTACCGTTGGTGGTGCGCCATCACAAAGTGAGTTAGAAGAATTTATCAAAAAAGTAGACGATCGTAACCTTAAAATGCTTAATGTAAGCAGAATGTCTGACGCTGCTTACGAGCTTAAACCTGAAGAAAAGGTAGATAAAGGATTTACATTATTAGATTAATCAACATTTAAATTAAACAATATCACAATGGAAGAAAAATCAATCTGGGCAAGATTACGCTGGCCTATAAAGGCAATTATTATTGCAATACCAATTATTGGATTAGGTTACTGGGCTTTTGAATCAGGCAAAATTGATGCTATATCAAATCCCGGCAAAAGTAAAAAAGACAGTACCGAGCAGTCGTCCTCATCCCCTGCTGCTGCCAAAAATGATGATAAAAGAACTTTTAACTACACCCCGGAAAAACCTGTAAATGGCGAATATAAAGGTGTTGTTGAAGTGGGTGCATCAGGCTTTAACTCTTTCGTAGTTAATATTGATAAAGAAAAACGCTGGGAAATTATCTCTAAAGATTTCGGTAAATCTTTTGTTTACGAAGGTTTGGCTAATACCGCTGATATTAGAACTGGCCTAAAAGATTACATAGGTGCAATGTTTGATAAAGGTGTTAAGTCTAAAAATATTCACTTTGTAATTAGTTCAGGTGCTCAAAAAGAGCCTAAAACAACTACTATCGTTTCAGAACTAAAGAAAATGGGCTTTGTTGTTAACCTGGTTACAGCAGAGCAAGAAGGAAAACTGGCTTTGAAATGCGTTTTACCTCCCTCTTATTATGACAATTCTTTTGTGGTGGATATTGGTTCTGGCAATACAAAAATTTCCTGGATGGATGGCGATATTAAATCTGCTGAAGCTCCGGGGGCTAAATATTACGAGAAAAATTTAAAAGACGATGCCGTTTACAATGATGTAAAATCTATTACTTTAAAAATTCCATCCGGAAAACGCGAAGTTTGCTTCATCATTGGTGGTGTGCCTTTTGAGCTCGCAAAACAAACCCGCACAGGTGAAGAAAGATTTACCGTTTTAAATGATCCTGATAAATATAATACCGACAAAATTAAGATTAAAAGCGGTGTCAACATTTACAAAGCCATTAAAGATGCAACCAACTGTGATACTTTTGTATTTGATTGGGACGCTAACTTTACTATTGGCTTTTTATTAGCTTTAAAATAAACTTAAAATATAAGTTAAAGAGTGGCTGTTTAATTGCAGTCGCTCTTTTTTTATGTCAAAAATTTACTTTTATGCCATAATAACTAAGCATTGATCTATAAACAATTTAGTATTTTTGCAATATGAATACAGCCGATCTACTGCAACGGGCATTACATTTCGATTTTTTGAGCCTTGAAGAAGGAGTACATTTATACCATCATGCCGATACAGCATCGTTGATGTTTGTGGCGAATGAATTGAGAAAGATTCAGGTACCCAGTGGAAAAGTAACCTGGCAGATTGACCGTAATGTAAATACCACCAACGTTTGTATAGCCAACTGTAAATTCTGTAATTTCTTCCGCAGGCCTGGCCACGATGAAAGTTACATTACTGATATCGAAACTTATAAGGTAAAAATTGAAGAGACTTTCCGTTTAGGCGGCGATCAGTTGTTGTTACAAGGTGGCCATCACCCCGATTTGGGTCTGGCCTTTTATGCCGATCTTTTCAAAAAATTAAAAGAATTATATCCTGATTTAAAACTGCATACTTTAGGTCCACCAGAAATTGCACACGTGGCAAAGTTGGAAGGAATGACGCATACTGAAGTATTAAAAGCGTTAAAAGAAGCTGGTATGGATTCTCTTCCTGGAGCTGGTGCAGAAATTTTGAACGATCGCGTAAGGCGTTTAATCTCGAAAGGTAAATGCGGTGGACAGGAATGGCTTGATGTAATGCGTGCATGCCATCAATTAGATATCACTACCTCTGCAACCATGATGTTTGGACACGTAGAAACCATTGAAGAGCGTTTTGAGCATTTAGTATGGATCCGTCAGGTACAGAGTGAAAAACCAGCCGGTGCAAACGGATTTCTGGCCTTTATTCCCTGGCCTTTCCAGGATGATGGCACTTTACTAAAAAGATTACGCGGAATCAGCAACAATGTAACAGCTGATGAATATATCCGTATGATTGCCTTGAGCCGCATCATGTTGCCAAACATCAAAAATATTCAGGCCAGCTGGTTAACCGTTGGAAAAGCTACTGCACAGCTTTGTTTACATGCAGGTGCTAACGATTTTGGATCAATCATGATTGAAGAAAACGTAGTATCAGCTGCTGGTGCACCACACCGGTTTACGGCGAATGGTATCCAACAATCCATTAAAGCTGCAGGTTTCGAACCTCAGTTACGTGGACAAAAATACAATTACAGGGATTTACCGGAGCATTTAGAAGAGCAGGTGATTACGTACTAGGTGATGGAAAATGGATGATGTGGGATGGACGAAGTTTCTACCAATCAATCCTGAAAATCATACAATCCTAGAAATCCTGATCAAAAAAGGGAAGTAAAACCAAGTTCTACCTCCCTACCTTAAACCAAACATTACCTAATTAATAATGTGAATATGTTTGTTTATACACTATAATTTTTTACCGTCCCTTAAGAATAAGTTGGCAATAGTTACTACACTCGCTTTATCTAAAGGCTCGTCAAAACTTTCTACCGCTGCTGCTTTGGTTATACCTGCATTGCCACCTATTCCCACAATGTTTGCACCAGCTTGTACGGTTAAATCTTCACCAGCATATACTGCATCAACAGCGGCCACTCCTGAATCATTTGCTTGCCCTGAAGCACCAAGACTAACCCATGGTTTGTATACAGCTGTACCAGCTGCTGTCCGCATTTGACGGATGTGCGAAGCATGACGTGCCTCAACCGAGTGAATCTGTAAAGCTGTTTGCAATACAGGACTACCTAGTAAGGCTCCTGCCTGACCTTTGTAAGCTCTAACTCCTGTATCTTCAAAACCTTGTGCTACAGCCAAAAAAGTATTATAATCAGAATATACCGAAGCAAATGCTCCACCTGCCCTAAAATCAGTATCTGCGTATGCAATAGGTGCACGGGCAGAACTTCCCAAAGCACCTACCAATAAATCAACGTGTGCCTTTTCGTGGTCACGAATAGTAGTAATGGCTGCTTGGCTGGCTGCATTAGGAAAATTAAAGGTAACATCGGTTACCGATGATCCTGCAGTTTTACCTACAATACAGTGATTATAAAAATGGTATTCTAAATACTCTAACGACAAAGCAAAGTTTAATACATCAACAACTGCAGCAGGTAATGCTGTTTGTCCATACGCTTTTTGAAACATTGAACCCAGGGCCAGCGGCATAGCAGCTAATGAGATTTTTTTGCCCATGTTGAAAAAGCTTTTCATTGCGGCTCTTCTCGGATTTAAACGCTCATAGATTTCGCCGTCAACTTTTTCAATTTCTTCTAATATATTTACGATATTCATGATTTTCTGATTTTAAAAATTAAAGATTGATTACATTAATTTTGGTTTTAACATATTTTCCAGCAATGGCTAATACCTTATCAGGCGTTAAAGCTGCATCTAATCCAGCCGAATTATTGGCACCCAATGAAGCAAGGCTATTGAGATCAGCAAATGTTCCATTTGAGACTAAATCACGTACATAAGCTGCGTGGCGGGCTTCAACTGAAACAATCTTGCCGGCTAACAGCAAATATGTTGCATTTTTGAGTCTTGGTCCGGCACCATTATAAGCTGATACCCCCAAATCTTCAAATGCCATTGCAGTTGCGAGTACGCTTGCTTCGCTGGTAAAATCAATTGATGAGAAATCTACCTGTAAACTTCCGATTGCAGATGTGGTTAGGGCTGCTTTGAAAAATTCTCTATGTGCAATTTCGTGAAACTGAATATCCTGAAAATATGCCTTTTTTGCTGCAGCATTTGACCCGGTGAATTGAGTGTTACTATTGGCAACCTGAATATAGAATGCAGCTTCCAGTTGCTCTAAAGCATAAGCATAATTTAATACCCCAATATCATCTTTAAAATCTAATGTAGCGCCCCCATTCATAGTTGGGTTTTCATAACCGCGATCTTTTTTACAACCAGCTGCTACCAAAGCAATTCCTGCAGCACCTGCACCTGCATACTGAAGAAAAGACCTTCTGCCTACAGTTTTGTCAAATAAACTTTCTTCCCGAAGTTCACTTTTTGTTTCTAGTTCATTGTTTTTCATAGTCCTCTATGTTTTAGTGGTTTTGAATTCGTTTGATGATACATACGTGACAATCAGAACACTGGTTTTTTTGATTTGTATTTTTTTTTGTAAGACCATTTTAATACATTCACCAACCTATAGCTATGACCCAACTAAAAGCCATTATTGTTGACGATGAGGAATTTGCACGCTCATCGCTATTTTTTTTACTGCAACAGAACTGCCCGCAGGTAGAAATTACCGGTATTGCAAGATCTGTAGCGGAGGCAAAAGATATTTTAGCACATCATCCCATTGATCTGATTTTCCTGGATATTGCCATGCCTGGGGGAAATGGCTTTGAACTTATCCCGGATGCACAAAAACACAATGCAGCCGTTATATTTACCACTGCTTACGATCAATATGCACTAAAGGCGATCAAAGCAAATGCACTCGATTATTTGTTAAAGCCAATTGATATTGATGAACTTAAAATAGCTGTAGACAAGGTTTTTCAACATATCAAGCTTTTTAAAAGCCAGAACGAAAACGACGAAAGAATCAATAATCTGGCTTCCAGTTTAAGCTCACGATCAGAAATCAGGAAACTTACACTTCCTTATGGACAGGGTTTTAAAATGATTGATATTGACGATATTATCTACATTGAAGCAGATAGCAATTATTCTATTGTACACTTAAGTAATCATGATAAAATAACGGTTTCGAAAGTTTTACGGGAATTTGAGGAGCTTTTACCCGGCGACCAGTTTGTACGGATCCATAAGTCGAGCATCATCAACCTTAACCATTTAAAAGAGTATAATTCTAAAAACGGACTTCAGGTTTTTTTGAAAAATGGAGAAAGTATTAATATTTCCAGAAGAAGAGCAAGCGATTTTTTTGAAAAAATAAAATTATTTACAAAAGCAAACAGTGATCATTAAACCAGGCAAAAAAGTGGCTTTATTTGCTGAAAAAGCAATCCTGAAATTAAACTTCAGCCGCTCTTTTATTGCTTTTTTATTTGGGATCATTTTATTTAGCATCCCGAAAACGCTACTTGCACAAACCACCTATCTCCCGCATTACACTTCCAAAAATGGTTTAGCCAGCAACAACTGTTATTACATTTTACAGGATAAAAAAGGTTTTATCTGGATTGCAACAGATAATGGATTGAGTCGTTTTGATGGCACAAATTTTCAGAATTTTACGATCGAAGACGGACTGCCTGATACGCAGATCCTGCAGATGAAAGAAGACAAAGAAGGCCGCTTGTGGTTTTTTGCCTTAAACGGTCAGCTCAGCTATTTAAAGGAAGGAAAGTTTTACAACCAGAATAATGACGAACTGCTCAAAAAGCTGAATTTTAATACGGTAATTGTTTCCTTTTTAGTAGATAAATCTGGGCGGATCTGGCTCGGAACAAACGCTAATCTGATTGTTTGCTGGGACGGAAAAACCATCAAAAAATATATTTCCCCAAACCTAAATGATAAGTTTATTAATGCCTTTATTCATGAAGATGAGCAAGGTAACATATTTGCATATAGCGACTTAAGCGTGCAGCAATTTAATGGTAAAACTTTTTCCATGATCAGGTCAAAAGTGCAGCCCCTCTCCTACATGACTGCTACAAATAGCAGCCACAGATCTTTATTTTACCTGGATGGCGGAGGTTTAAAACAATATACACACGGAAACATTAACGACCTTATTCCTATCCCTCAGAACCTGATCAAGAACATGTCGGGATATTTTTATTATGATGTTACGAACAAAGAAGTCTGGTTGTCGAATGCTAACGGAGCCTTCGCGCTTGATAAAAGCGGAAAAACAGTCCAATATCTTCAGGATATTTCAGTAAACCAGGTAATTAAGGACAATAATCAGAACATGTGGTTTGCCACCAATCAGGGGATTTACATGCTTCCGAATACGAATAACCGATTATCGATTATTGATGCAGAATCAGGTCTGAGTAGCAACGTAATCAAAAGCATTACTAAAGATGGGAAAAATCGCCTTTGGTTAGGTACTGATGACGCTGTAATCGACGTATTAACCATCAACAATTATCAGGTAGATGAGATCGGTTTAGACGATTTTAAGAAATACAAAACCATTAAACAGATTACTTTCGACCCAAAAGACCAATCTATATATTTTGCATCCGATTATGGAATGGGTGTTTTCAAAAATATCTATAAGAGCAGTAATGAAGTAAGTTATTTAAAAGAATCGAATAACTCAATGTTCGTAATTAAACACTTTAGCGTAGGTAAAAATAATAATCATCTTGCCCTGGCCCTATCATCAGGTGTTGTTTTCTTATCGGACAGAAGAACAAAATTCGAATTTAATGCCGCAAAATACCGGGAAAAAGAAGATTTCTTTAAGGATCGTTCCTACCATGTTTTTTACGATCGCGAAGGCAGTTTGTGGTTTTCTAATATTAACGGGTTATCTCAATTTTCTAAAGGGAAACTGATTAAACACTACGAAAATCATCCATTACTCACCAAAAGAATAAACGATATACAACAGCTGGCAGATGGAACACTAATTTTGGCGACGGATGGCTATGGTTTAATCTTTTACAAAAATAACCAGATTACAAGGCAGATCACTCAAAAAGACGGATTGACCAATAATGTCTGCACTAAAATATTCGTAAAAAACAGCGAAATATGGGTATTAACAAATAAAGGTGTTAATAAAATTGCAGATTATCCCGATCAACCCAGCGTAGCCAATTTTGATTACGGTAAGGATCTTTTGAGTGACGATATCAACAGTTTGTTCATTGATGACAGCACCGCCTATTTTGCAACAAACAAAGGCCTGATCTTATTTAAATATAATAATAAAAATATCGTTAAAAATCTTCCCAAGGTGTACGTTACCTCTATCATTAAAGATAACGAGCGTTTGCCGGTTGATCAGGACAACTTTACTTTCGAAACTGGTAACAATACCATTCTGTTTACCTTTAGCGCAGTTGATTTTACCACCAGCGATATTACCTATCGTTACCGTTTAAATGAAAATTCGGCCTGGTTGGAAACCCGTACCAGGCGATTAGATTTTTCTTCACTGCAACCAGGCGATTATGTATTCGAAGTAAGTGCAAAAAGCCAAAACGGTAATTGGGGCGAATCGGCAAAAATATCTTTCACCATTAAAAAACATTTCTGGCAAAGTCTATGGTTTTTATCCATTTTAATCCTGCTGGTGGCTTATATCTTCTATAAAGTGGCGGTTTACATCACCCGTAAACAAAAAGATAAAGAGCAGGAACAATTATTACTCAAAAATAAAGTATTAATGCTTGAGCAGCAGGCTTTACAAGCCATGATGAATCCGCATTTCGTATTTAATGTAATGAATTCCATCCAGCATTACATTAATACGCAGAATACAGCGTCTGCGAATAAAGTCTTAACGGGATTTGCCAGACTGATTAGAAAAAACCTGGAAATCTGTACAAAGAGTTATATATCACTTGAAGAGGAACTGGAATACCTAAACCTCTATCTCAAACTGGAGAAAAACCGGTTCGGTGATAAATTAGCCTATATTTTTAATGTTGATGAAGATATCGACAAAGAAGAAACCTTTATCCCATCTATGCTGTTGCAACCTTATATAGAAAATGCAATATGGCATGGCATTATGCCAAAAGAAACGGGCGGCGAAATTCTGATCAACATTAAACTTCAGGATGAATTCTATCTTAACATTGAAATTATTGATGATGGGATTGGAATTGATAACTCTTTAAAGGATAAAAAGGATACCCATATCAGCAAAGGTATGCAGTTAACTAAAGAAAGATTGCACCTTTTAGGTCAGATTGGAGCAAAACCTATACACTTAAACGTGAGACAGAATACCACAAATGGTACGACGGTATCGATTTCTATACCATTAAAATAGAAAATTTACCGTTTACTCAATTATTAATACCACTCACTAAATAGAATCTTGATCGAACCTTCTTTAGCCTTAAACTTGTATTAGAAATAAACGATAGTGTTTATCAAAGACGTTCTTATAGAATTGATATAGATATTTAATAACCTAACCTAAAACTATATCTTAATTCAGGTTTCATTTGTGTGTTGAAAGCGGTCTTGTTTTTAAAAGCGAGACCGCTTTTTTTATGTCCAAAAATTCTATTTTTGTTATATGCCCAATCACAACATCACCAGGCACATTGAAGCCCTTGTATTTTCTTCAAGCCAAAGCATAGGTACACAAGAAATTATACTTGCCCTAAACGCTGTTTTCAATGAAGAATTTACAGAAGCACAAGTATTCGAAAGCGTAGAACAGATTAAGGAAAAATATAGCCATGATGATTTTGCCATCGAACTGGTCTCCTTAAACAATGGTTACCAGTTTCTCACCAAAAAAGATTATCATGAAACCGTTAACCAACTTCAGTTACATCGCTCAAAAAAAAAACTAAGTCAGGCGGCTATGGAAACGTTAGCCATTATAGCTTACCGCCAGCCCATTACCAAATTAGAAATTGAACAGATTAGGGGTGTAAACTCGGATTATTCAGTGCAACGGCTGCTGGAAAAAGAGTTGATCAGTATTGATGGAAAAGCAGAGAGTCCCGGCAGGCCGATCCTTTACAGCACCAGTACATCATTTATGGATTATTTTGGCTTAAATAACCTAAACCAACTTCCACAGTTAAAAGACATTGTTAAGGAGGAAAATACAGTGGGAGAAAATGTGGAATAAATAAAATTATTTTATTTATTCACAGCTTGTTATTAAAAATTTTTTTTTTGTATTTTTAAACTATAAAAGCAATTTTTATTTTTGTGTTATGAAAGCGCCAAACAAACTCCCAACTAAGCCGACTACTAAAAAACAGGTAGACGAAGATGATGATCTTGAAGATGACGATATTCAAACAACAAAAAAGAAGCCTCAAGATGATGAAGATGATGATTTTGATATCCCATTAGATGATCTTGATAATTTCGATAATTTCGACGATGACGACGACGATTATTAATATTTAAAAAAACATATATTTGAAAAAGCATCCGCCCGCTTGGTAGGATGCTTTTTAATTTTAAAATCTGCCCATGCAAGTTATATCGGTAAGCAATACATCATTAAAAAAAGACTTTCTAAACACACCAAAAATCCTATATAAAAACGATAAAAACTGGATCTGTCCATTGGATAGTGAAGTTGAAAATGTTTTTAATCTAGAAAAAAACACTTTTTTTGCGCATGGAAAATGTACACGCTGGGTTTTAAAAGACGATGCTGGAAAACTGATTGGCCGTGTAGCAGCTTTTATCAATGAGAAAAAAGCCTACCACTATGATCAACCTACAGGTGGCATGGGCTTTTTTGAATGTATTGATGATGAAAAAGCTGCTTTTCTTTTATTCGATACAGCAAAAAACTGGTTAGCCGAAAATGGTATGAAAGCGATGGACGGTCCGATTAATTTTGGCGAAAACGATACCTTCTGGGGCTTATTGGTTGAAGGCTTCACCCCTCCTTCTTTCGGCATGAACTACAACTTTCCCTACTATCAGAAGTTTTTCGATAACTATGGTTTTGTTACCGAATATGAGCAATTAACCAATCACATTAACCTTACTATTCCTTTTCCGGAACGTTTTACAAAAATTGCCAACTGGGTAAGAAATAAACCGGGTTATACTTTCGAATATTTCAGCAAAGCCAATTCCAGCAAGTACATTAATGATTTAATGGAAATTTACAATGATGGCTGGCAGGATTTTGAAAATTTTGTTCCTATTAAAAGAGAAACCCTGGAAGAGAGTTTTAAAAGCATGGAACCCATTATGGATGAGCACCTCATCCAGTTTGCATATTTTAATGGCGAACCAGCATCTTTTGTAGTGTTGATTCCTGATGCAAATCAAATGATCAAAGGTTTTGATGGTAAATTAGGTTTAATTGAAAAATTAAAGTTTGTTTACCGCCGCTGGGTGGGCGTTACCCGCATGAGGGCAATTGTGATGGGTACTAAACCTAAATTCCAGAAACACGGCCTGGAATCGGTTCTTTTTATCCGTTTAGGTGAATATGTACTGCCTAAAAACCAGTACAAAGAACTCGAGTTAAGCTGGGTTGGCGATTTTAATGAACAGATGATTGCTATCCATAAAGCTACAGGTGCTACTTTTGGTAAAAAGCACTTAACCATGCGAAAGATATTTTAACCTTAATAGGTTCATCACCCGCCAAGGTTCGTGTCTCCACGAACCTTTTTTTTATTTTGGTTCCGGATTCACGAAAACACAGAGAAATCTAACTTTAAACTTCATCGTCCTCGTTTGCAACGAGGATGAATGAGAATGGCGATTGTATCGCACTAAGGCTATCCATTTCGCATTACAAATGCGGATTTCGCTAACCCTCGTTACAAACGAGGACTTTCTTTCAAGGAATAACCTACGCGTTTTTATACTTCGGAAGATTAATCAACAGTACACTTCCTAAAATAATTACCAGTCCGATCACCTGCGTAAGGCCAATTACCTCATTGGTAAATGTTAAACTTAACAATACCGCCACTACAGGATTTACATAAGCATAAGTACTCACTTGCGTAGCCGGACGAACTTTTAGCAACCACACATAAGCACTGAATGCTGCAATGGATCCGAATAGAATCAGGTAAATAATGGATAGCCAGGCATCTAATGATATATTTTCCCAGTCTAACAATTTGAATTCCGACTTCAAAATGCCACCTGGAATAAAAGCTAAACTGGCCATTAACATTTGCCAGCCCGTGTTAACAGAAACCGAACTGCCTGTAGTAGGATGGTATTTCGAATAAAGTGATCCTCCGGCCCATGCTATTGGACCAAAAACAAGTAATACCATACCTATAATCTGCAGATTACTTTGTGGTTTATCAAGCGCTTGCACAATCTGATCGCCAAATAAGAGCACAACACCCAAAAAGCCAATTACTAAACCCGAAACAATATACTTATTACTCAGATTTTCTTTCCAATGCGATTTATCTAAAATAACGAACCATATTGCTGCTGAAGCCACCATAATAGCCACTAAACCGCTGGGAATAAACTGCTCTACCCAGATTACAATCCCGTTACCCAAACCCAACATTAAAATACCGCTCACTGCAGCAATTTTGATGGTTTTTAGGTTAAAAATATCTTCTCCCTTAATCTTACACCAGGTTAACATCAACACTCCCGCAACAGAAAAACGGAATGCTCCTAAAATAAAAGGCGGAAACCCGGCTAAAGCTTTTTGAATAAAAAAATAAGTAGAGCCCCATACAATATATACGATAGCAAAAGCCAGGTAAACCATTGCCGGAGATGCTGTTTTATTTAAATTTGTCATGATTTTTTTTCAGGAATAACCAATTGTTGCTGTTCTTTTACCGTTTCTAACACAATCGTTGTTTTTACCGATAAAATATTGGGAACCTTGCTAAACTCATCACGTAATAAAGCCATTAATGATGCCGAATCGGTGGTTCTCACTTTCACCAGAAAACAATCATCACCGGCTATTACGTGTACTTCCTGCACATCGGGGATTTTTGCCAATTCGCTTGCGGTATCATTACAGCTAAAGCTTTGCGAAGATTTCATGGAGATGAAAGCCAATAACTTTAAGTCAACTGCTACAGGATTTACTTTGGCATGGTAACCGGTAATTACATTCTTTTTCTCGAGTTTTTTTACGCGTTCCAACACGGCTGATGGAACGAGATCTAATGCCTTCGCTAAATCTACATTAGAGATCCGGGCATTATCCTGCATGAGCCTGAGTATAGCCAGATCGATATGATCCAGACTAAAATTGTTTTCGGTTACCATTCAATAAAACTATAAATATTAAGAATAAAATTCAAAAAAAATTAATTAAAAATGAATTTTATTCTATTTAATAGCTTTACTATGATAATTAGTCGGCTCGACAAACAACATACCGAATTTTATATTCCGAGTTTATCATAAAGGTCGATCACTTTTTTACGGAGTTTATTAATTTCTTCTTCCTTTTCAATCAGTTCTTTTTTAAGCGCAGTCAATTCTTCAGAAGAATCTGCTCCTACTGATTTACCATCTATCAATTGTACAACAGAAACTTTAAAGGTTTTGGAAATCTGGAGTAAACGGGAAATATTGAGATCGGTTTGTCCCGTTTCTATTTTGCAGAAAGCCGGAGTCGAGATATTCAATTTTTTAGCAGCATCAGCCTGACTTAACCCTAAAGCCAGTCTACTTTGTTTAATACGATCTCCGATGCTTTTCATTTGATTAGATATGAGATTTGAGATGCTAGATATGAGACAAAAAAGGGATTTGAGAGGGATTTGAACTTTAAAATTTCACCTCTCAAATCTCATGTCTCAAATCTCACTTCTCTAAAGAATCCGCCAGTTCAGGCAGATCAAAACCTGCATAATTACCAGAGCTCATCATCAATAGGTTGGTATCTTTGTAATTGAGGCTTAACAGATAACTTTTTAGCTCTGCAGCATCGTTAAAAAATTTCAGTTTTGGATTAGAAAAAGCCTGTTGCACATCATCTTCAGAAAAAGGTTCCATGCGTTTTTGCTCAAAAGATTTAATATCAATAAATACTATTGCTTCGTCGGCATTATCCATTGCCCCGGTGTATTCTTTCAAAAAGTCTTTATTCAAACTGCTAAAAGTATGCAATTCAATACAAGCTACTAATTTACGGTTGATAAATTGCGCTTTAACAGCATCAATAGTGGCTTTTAATTTTGAGGGCGAATGCGCAAAATCTTTGTAAACACTGGTCGATTCATCTGCTAAAATCACTTCTAAGCGCTTAGCAGCGCCAGTAAACGAAGAAATAGCAGCATCAAACTCAGATTCACTGATTTCCAATTGTTTGCAAACTAATTTAGCTGCATTCAGGTTCATCAGATTGTGATCGCCAAAAATCTTTAAAGCGGTTTCTCCTGGCAGGAGGTAAGTTATTCCGTTTCTGATTTCATGTTCTGGAATAGCATAACCGATTTTAGTTACATGAGCTTTGGAATTGGATACAATCTCATTCAGGTCTGCATCCGCTTCACAATAAATTAAAGTTCCGTTAGCTTCAATGGTATCAATAAATTTATCAAACTGCAAAGTATAATCTGCATAGGTTGGAAAAACATTGATATGATCCCATGCTATACCGCTGATTACCGCAACATTTGCCTTGTAAAGATGAAATTTAGGTCTTCTATCAATCGGTGACGATAAATACTCATCCCCTTCGATAATCATTACAGGAGCTTCTTCGGTAACTTTCACCATGGTTTCGAAACCAGTCAGTTGCGCACCAACCAAATAATCGAAATCACGTTTGTAATAATTTAGCACGTGCAGAATCATGCTGGTAATGGTTGTTTTACCATGACTGCCACCAATGACTACACGAAGCTTATTTTTACTCTGCTCGTAAATGTACTCAGGGTAAGAATAAATTTTAACACCCAGTTCCTGCGCTTTCAATAATTCAGGATTATCGATCCGTGCATGCATGCCTAAAATTACTGCATCTAAATCTTTGGATATACGGTTTTCATCCCAGCCCATTTCAGCCGGCAATAAACCATATTTACCCAAACGGGATTTTGCAGGCTCAAAAATCACATCATCTGATCCCGAAATCTGATATCCTTTTTTATGTAAGGCAATGGCCAGGTTGTGCATCGCACTCCCACCGATTGCTATAAAATGTATGCGCATATTTTTTTGTTTTAGATTTGAGATATGAGACATAAGATTGGAGACCGAAGGTGTGAAAACAAATCCTACGTCTAAGACCTTAAACCTTCCGCCTTCTACCCTTCCACCTTTTTCTCAAACTGTGCCGCTACCCAATCGCCATTCTGTTTATGATCAACGTATTTAATCCCGTATTTAGCACATTCAGCAGTAATCATTCCCAAATCAGGATCTAAATAAAACCCACTGAAGAAAATTTTGCCTTCTGATTTTAGTACTTCTGCATAACGATGAATCTGATCGAGCAGGATATTCCGATTAATATTAGCAAAAATAACATCGTATTCTTCGTTAGGAATCACTTCTTTACTTCCGCAAAGTGCCTTTAAATGACCTACCTGGTTAAGCGCAGCATTTTCTATCGTGCTTTCGTAGCAGATATCGTCATAATCGATAGCCATTAAACTTTTAGCACCTAGTTTTGCCGCCAGAATAGCCAAAATTCCAGTTCCACAACCCATATCCAGGATATTTTTATCCTTTAGGTCGGCAGCTAAAATATACTGCATCATCATTGTGGTGGTTTGATGGTGACCTGTGCCAAAAGCCATTTTTGGATCGATTACAATCTCGTAAGGATATGATGGCTGAGGCTCATGAAAGGTTGCCCTTACATAACATACATCGTCAATAATCAACGGACTGAAGTTTTTCTCCCATTCGGCATTCCAGTTTTCATCGGCAACATCTTCTAAGGTATAATCTGTTGCAAATTCTTCACTATAATTGCCCAACAGGTCTTTTAATTCCTGCTCGTTAAAATTATCCTTGATTACGAAAGCCGTAAAACCACCCTCACTATCTTCGAAAGTATCGAAGCCTAAATCGGCAAGATCGCTGATGAGCAGATCCTGTTGATAATCTTCGATACTCTTGAATGTAAATATTGCTTTGATATATTGCATTTAGCTGTTTAATGCTTTAATAATGTCTGTAAAATCGCGTGATTTTAATGATGCACCACCAATCAGGCCACCATCGATATCGTTCTGAGAAAATAAGCTTGCCGCATTGCCTGGGTTACAGCTACCTCCGTACAAGATGGTTGTATCGTCAGCCACATTAAAACCATAGTTCGCTTGAATTTCGCTACGGATAAACGCATGGATATCCTGCGCCTGCTCTGGAGAAGCGGTTAAACCTGTACCAATAGCCCAAACCGGCTCATAAGCAATAACCAGTTTCTTAAAGTCTTCTTCAGTTAAACTAAAAATACCTTCTACCAATTGTTTCTTTAATACCTCATAATAACTGCCGTTATTACGCTCGTCTAGCGTTTCGCCGATACAGAAAATTGGTGTTAAACCATTTGCCAGTGCAACTTTAGTTTTTTCAGCTAATAATGCATCGCTTTCAGCGAAATATTGCCTGCGTTCTGAGTGACCTAAAATCACATATTCTGCACCAACAGATTTCACCATTTTAGCAGAAGTTTCGCCTGTATATGCGCCACTTTCTTTATCGCTAATATTTTGAGCGCCAATTTTAACATCATTACCACCCAATTTTGCCAAGCTGTTTAAATGAATAAACGGTGAGCAAATAATAGCCAGCTGATCGCCTTTGCGTTCATCTTTAACCATATTTACAATTTCGCTGAACAACGAAACACCTTCGTTATAATCTAAGTTCATTTTCCAGTTACCGGCAACAATCTTTTTTCTCATTTTGTATTATTTAATGGTTGGTTGATCTTTTCAGATCAGGTTTTATATTAAAATCGTCTATACGATTCGGTTAATTCAAATACTTTCTCAAGAATGTTCTTTTCAGTTTCATCAAAAGCGATGTTCTTTCTTGCAAATACCTTTTCGGTGGTGCCGAACATTTTATCCAATCTATAGGCTTCAAATCCACTGGCACCTCCCCAACTAAAATCTGGAACATGATTTGGAGGGAAACCCGCACCAAAAACATTAGTACCAACACCTATCACACTACCAGTATTGAACATGGTATTAATGCCGGATTTAGCATGATCAGCCATGATTAAACCGCAAAACTGCAGGTTAGTGTTACGCATTTTTTTACTTTCGTAATCGTAAAGTTTTACTTCTGCATAGTTGTTTTTTAAATTCGAATTATTGGTATCGGCACCGATATTACACCACTCACCCATCACCGAATTGCCCAGATATCCTTCATGGCCTTTGGCCGAATTACCCCAAATTACAGCATTATTAATTTCCCCCCCTGCACGGCTATTTGGGCCAATTGTTGTACCCGAATATATTTTTGCACCCATTTTCACGGATGAATTATCACAAAGTGCAAAAGAACCTCTAATCAAGCTACCTTCCCAAACTTCAGCATTTTTACCAATATAAATTGGGCCATATGTAGTATTAAAAAAGCTGCATTCGGCTTTTGCGCCTTCTTCGAGAAAAATATCATCACCAAGTAATTGATTGGTACTACTGATGTTTGCCGAGGTACGCCCATCGGTTAACAATTTAAAATCTTTTCTGATCTCCGCTGGATTATTTCCGAAAATATGCTCTGGATAAACAATCCGTATAAAATCTCCGTCATATTCAATCTGCTTTAGCGACTTAACAGCTTCAAGATCGTGTTGATCCGCAATATAAGCTACAACAATATCTCTTTTATAAAGTGCTTCACCTGCTTTAAGATCTGAAATAGCATTAAGCAAAGCTTCATCAGGACAAATGGAACCGTTTATAAATAAATCTGCATTAGGCTTTGGCGCAAATTTTATGGAAAGGTAATCCTGGGTTTGAAAGCCAAAATCGGCATTTAAATATTTGGCCCATTTTTCGGCAATAGTTAAAATACCAATGCGTAAATCGGCTACAGGCCTGGTAAACGTAAGTGGACGCAGGGACATCCAGGAAGCATCATCAAATAGATTGATTGTCATAAGCAGCAAAAATAAAAAAAGTCCCGATGCTTTTGGCAAAGGGACTTCAAAAAATGCTTTTTGTTGCTAAAATTATTTCTTAGCGTAACGGTTTTTGAATTTATCGATACGTCCTGCTGTATCAACCAATTTCATTTTACCAGTATAGAAAGGGTGTGAAGTATGAGAAATCTCTAATTTATAAAGAGGATACTCGTTACCATCTTCCCATTTAATTGTTTCTTTAGTATCTACGCAAGATTTTGTTAAGAAAGCATATTCGTTAGACATGTCTTTAAAAACAACTGGTCTGTAGCTTGTTGGGTGCAAATCTTTTTTCATCGTGTTTTTTATTTTCTTTTAATTTTGATGAAGCTATCTCGCTAATGCTTCGATGGTTTCATTTGAATATTATTTTTAGTTATTTATGTGAAAGCATCAAGAACATTCTTGCAATTTGCTGGCAACAACGCTTATGACATTTCCTATAGTCTTTCTACCTCTATTTTAGAGGATGCAAATATCCTAATTTTATTTTTGATTTACAAGCCTAAATAAAGAATTTTAAATTATATGTTTTTTTCTATCTACGAAGAAGCTAAAGCATACCGATAGCCCGGTTAGGCAAAAATAAACTTTCTAAGCAGAATATTGTTTTTCAGATATTTAAAAAATATATGTAAATTTGATTTATGAGAAAACATGGCGAATTAGATGGCATCATCCATGCCGATAGCAGCGGAAAGCTCTATATTAAAAGTCCTGATTTTTTTGCACAGCCAAGGGTGATCGAAATGGTGGGTGCATTAATGCAATCGAGTATTTTTAAAAAGATAGAAAAGGATAAAAACAAGAAATAGCCTTAAAGATGCCTTTTAACCTACTTTTATTCCCTCTTGTAGGCGGCTATTATATATTAATCAGGTTCAGGTACCTGCGGTATGTACAATACCGGTTGGAAAGCCAACGTATATTATTAAACTCTGCTTTTGCGGGTATCTTATTACTCGGCGCTTGTTTTGTATTAAGGGCGATTTTTATTGCCATCTGGCCGGAAACGGTTGAACACCTTAGCAAATTACTCCCCATCCATGCACCCTATTTCGGCACTACCAGCTTATCGTTATTGGTCGCGGTAGCCGCCACAGAAATCGCGAATCTTTTTATCAACCGCCTGAAAGCCATTAAAAGGGCCATCGCTACTTCTGGAAATGAATTTGAATTATTATTAAGTTCATCTTTTTTTGACGCACACCTTTTACAGTTTACCATGGATAGCGGCAAATTTTATATTGGCTGGGTGAAAGAATTACCAAAACCCTTTACCACCAGTTATATCCGCATTACCCCTGCCTTTAGTGGCTACCGCAAAGCTGACGATAAGGAACTTGTTTTTACCACCCAGTATTTAACGGTTTATGCCAGTTATATTGAAGATGGCTCAGTAGCGAATACCGATGAATTGAAAACAGATCTCGTACTGAAAGCCGATAAGATTAATTCTATTTCTTTTTTTGATATGGATATGTATAACCGCTTTAATCCTGCACAAGAATAAAATTCCAAAATTTAGAGCCTGTTTGAGTTTTATCAGAATTTATTCGTATTTCAGTCTAAGCGTAGTAGAAGATCCATTTTTTGATTTATTAAAAGCACTTCGACTCCGCTCAGTGTGACAGAAATATTAGATAAGTAAAATAATTGCATTAAATTAAACAGGCTCTTAATCTTTTTTCTGACTGTACTTTTTCCAGGTTTCTATTTTGGCATTTTGACGGGCAATGTAAGCATCAGCAATTACTTCAGCTGAACTGGAACCCTCTACGGTTTCTAACAATTCTTTTAATTTATACTGATCGACATCTGCTTTATATAAAATCTGGATCAGTTTTGGGAAATCGTTATCAATGAGGTAAGCAAAAGCATCAACCATTGTGGCGCGCAGCTGGCCTTCGGAAAGGTTATCCGGTATATCGAAATCTTTGCTGATGATACTAATTAATGACATGGAATAGGATTTTTAAGATTGTAGGATTTCAAGATTAAAGTGTGTTAGAATAGGAGTTGTTAATATTGGGTTTAGGCAATTTGCATTTTCCGAAGAACCACAATCCAACATTAAATAAACCTGATAAAAGCGGCAGCTCCCGATTTAAGCACTATTTTTTTGTCTTTTATTTATGGTGTGCTTGCTTGTTTCACAGGTTTCATCGGGACTACAGCGGTTAGCAGGACTGAAAAGCCTATGGAATACAGACCTTTCGTTTTCAAAATCAAACTTTAGTCGCTTCTTAAGATCCCCGCATGCACGAGGATGACGGATCTCAAAAATTAACCATTTTCCATCTTACCTTTCCCATCTTCCATCCCTATACCCATTTAATCTCCTGGCAGATCTCGATCAACACGCTATTGGTATCTTTAGGATGCACAAAACACACCATCTTATTATCTGCCCCCTTTTTTGGAGAATCGCTGAGCAGTACAAAACCTTCCTGATGCAAACGTTCCATTTCGGCCAGAATATCATCAACCAGAAAAGCGATATGATGAATCCCCTCTCCTTTTTTCTCGATAAACTTAGCAATTGCACTATCTGGAGCCGTAGCCTGAAGCAGCTCCACCTTATTTTCGCCTGTTTTAAAAAAAGCAGTATTTACTGATTCTGACGCAACCTGCTCAGTTTTATAACAATCGGTATTGAGTAGTTTCTGATAAACCGCTATGGAACTGTTAAGGTCTTTTACCGCGATGCCGATGTGTTCTATCTTATTCATAGATTATAAGGTTATGTGAATGTAAAAATGCGGCTTTTATCTATAAGCTCATAGCTATTATTTATAATTGTTAAATAAGTTTTTTCGTATCTTTGTGATATAATTAACAGAATAGAGATGAAACAGCCGATATATTTAGATAATAATGCTACAACACCGTTAGATCCACGTGTGCTGGAAGCAATGCTACCTTACTTTACTGAGAAATTTGGAAATGCCGCAAGTCGTAATCACGCGTTTGGCTGGGTGGCTGAAGAGGGTGTAGATTACGCTCGTGAACAGGTAGCCAAATTAATCGGCTGTACTGAAAAAGAAATTATTTTTACATCAGGTGCAACTGAGGCCGATAACCTGGCCATTAAGGGTGTATTTGAAATGTACAAAGAAAAAGGTAACCACATTATTACTGCGGTTACTGAACATAAAGCAGTTTTAGATACCTGCAAACACTTAGAGAAAAATGGCGCACGCGTTACTTATTTAGGTGTTAAAGAAGACGGTTTAATTGATTTAGCTGAATTAGAAGCTGCTATGACTCCTGAAACTATTTTAGTTTCGATTATGTATGGCAACAACGAAATCGGCGTAATACAACCTGTTAAAGAAATAGCAGCAATTGCACACAAACACGGTGCTTTATTTATGACTGATGCTACACAGGCAGTTGGTAAAATTCCGGTTGATGTAAATACGGATGGTATTGATTTAATGGCTTTCTCGGCACACAAAATGTATGGTCCGAAAGGTGTTGGTGTGCTTTACGTTCGTCGTAAAAACCCAAGGGTTAAAGTTACTGCACAAATGGATGGCGGTGGCCACGAGCGCGGCATGCGTTCTGGTACTTTAAACGTTCCAGGTATTGTTGGTTTAGGAAAAGCCTGCGAACTTTGTCGTTTAGAAATGGAAAGCGAATCAATTCGTTTATCAGCTTTACGTGATAAGTTAGAGACTACTTTAAACAAAATGGAAGAGAGTTATGTTAATGGTAATACACAACACCGTTTACCACACGTAGCCAATATCTCTTTCAAATATGTTGAGGGAGAAGGTTTAATGATGGCGATGAGTGATTTAGCGGTATCTTCAGGATCGGCTTGTACTTCAGCTTCTTTAGAGCCATCTTATGTATTGAAAAGTTTAGGTTTATCTGATGATTTGGCTCACTCTTCTATCCGTTACGGTTTAGGAAGGTTTACAACTGAAGCAGAGATCGATCAGGCTATTGAAGTAACTCAAAAAGCGGTTAATCACTTAAGAGAACTTTCTCCACTTTGGGAAATGTTTAAAGAAGGAATCGATTTGAGTAAAATTGAGTGGGCAGAACACTAAGAAGGTAGAGGGTTGGAAGGCTTAAGGTAGAAGGTTAATAGCCAAACGCCAAACGCCTTACGCAATTCGCCAAACGCTAAAGTGATAATTAATAAATAAAATTATCTCCTAAAGGAGACTTAAGAAATAGAAATCATGGCATATTCAGAAAAAGTAATTGACCATTACAATAACCCACGTAACGTAGGTACTTTAAATAAAGACAGCAAATTTGTAGGCACAGGATTAGTTGGTGCACCTGAGTGCGGTGACGTAATGCGTTTACAAATTGAAGTTGGAGAAGATAACGTAATCACTGATGCTAAATTTAAAACATTTGGCTGTGGTTCGGCAATTGCTTCTTCTTCTTTGGCTACAGAATGGTTAAAAGGAAAAACAATTGATGAGGCTTTATCTATCGATAACATGGATATTGTTGAAGAATTGGCTTTACCTCCGGTAAAAATCCACTGCTCAGTATTGGCAGAAGATGCAATTAAATCGGCTATTAACGATTACCGTGTTAAAAATGGCCTGGAAGCTATTGTGTTAGAAAAATCGCACCATTAATAAGTAACAAGACATAAGTATCTAGTATCAAGACTATAATAATTCAATCTTGATACTTGATACTAAATACTCGATACTATGATAACGATAACAGATAAAGCAAAAGATAAAATAGATCACTTAATGCAGGACTCGGAAATGGGTTCTGATTACTTTTTACGCGTTTCGGTAAAAGGTGGTGGCTGTTCAGGCTTATCATACAATCTGGATTTTGATAACGAAGAACAAAAAGGCGATCAGTTTTTTGAAGATAAAGGAATCAAAATTGCTTTGGACATGAAATCCTTTCTTTATTTGGCTGGAACTGAATTAGACTTTACTGATGGTTTAAACGGAAAAGGTTTCAACTTTATAAACCCAAATGCCAGCCGTAGTTGTGGCTGTGGCGAAAGTTTTTCTGTATAAATTTAACAGCAAGAAGAAAGCGGCTTGGGAGATTTTCCGAGCCGCTTTTTTTGTTATTTGAATTGGGATGGTTTACTGCTAATGGTATTTCTTTCAGTAATCGCAGTGGTTTTGCTATTAAAATCTGTAGGTTCAGAAGTATAATCTCCATCAAAGGCAACCCTGCCTTGTCCCTCTCTAATGGTATAAGGTCCGCTGTGAGAATCGTCGATATTTATGATGCCACCAATTCCGTTTTTAATGTTACTTCCATCTTTTTCTCCTGACATTAAAAAAGCGTAAAAATTATAACCACCGTTTCTGTACGCTTTTACCTTTCCGTAAACTGTAAATTTATTTCCACTTCCACTTATGGCGGTTACGACACTGGTATCTGCTGCGCCAATAAAGTTTTTGCCCAACATTTTAATACTGAAATCGCTGGTACTTTGCTCATAAAATTTAACTACGCCATCCATAAGTACATAACCAGGCGTATAGGAGTCGTTGGGTATATTACTATTTTTTATGGTGAAAGGCTTAAATAAGTAAGATCCATCGACATTTGGGGGCGTAGTACCCTTATTTATAGTAAAACCCAGTTTGGTTAAGCTATCCACATACTGTTGCGGAATAATATCTTCAATTTTCTTAGTCAGGATTTCTTCATCGCTCGGATTAATATCTTTGCTTTTAGAGCAAGCCGCAAATTGTAGCACTACACCTACTATTAAAGCAAATGCACATCCTTTGGCTACCATAGTTAAGTTTGTTTTTGTTGTTTTCATCATGCAAATTTTAATTCCAAGTTTTAAAATGCCCAATTGCAACTGTAGTGCCAATATCCAATAATTTGCCTCTTGTAGATTAAAATAACGATAAACCACTATATAGATCTACCTAAAACCAGGTATTTCCATTAATTTTTAAACTAAACTGCTGTCCTTTTTTTTTTACGGTCTTTTTGTGGTCGCTTAAATTTTATATTTTTTATTTAATTTTAGAATAGGTTTATCACACTGTTGCCATTATTAAAGCTAAAAGTATTATAATTGTTAAAATAACGAACATTCAGATTACGAGCATGCCATTAATAAACGAATTTTCAACAGTTCCTACTTTGTTGCGGAATGTTGTTAAAAATATTCACAAGCCCCAGGACACCTTTTTAATCCACAAACAAGGCGCAGAGTGGGTTGAAATTTCTTATGAAGATACCTTAAAAAGAGCTGATGCTGTTTCTGCATTCTTCCTGGAAAAGGGAATAAAAAAAGGCGATCGTTTAGGCTTAATGATTGAGAATTCTCCTGAATATGTATATTATGATCAGGGAATCCAGCAAATTGGTGTAATTAACGTATCTATTTATCCTACACTTTCTGAGCAGGAAGTAGCCTATATTCTTAACGACTCTGGCATAAAAGCTATTCTTGTTGGGAATAATTTTCTTTACCGTAAAGTTTTAAAAGTTGCGGCTAATTGTAAAGCATTAAAATATATTATACCAGCTTTTAAAGATTTCGAAAAGGTTACTATCCCTGCAGATGTTAATGTAGAAGTAATTGCTTTTTCAGATATCCTTGCACTTAAGCATCAGGTTACGGCTGCCGAAAAAGCAGAAATAGAGCAATGTAGAAGTCTGGTTTTACCTGAAGATGTTTCCTCTTTAATTTATACTTCTGGAACAACAGGAACTCCGAAAGGCGTAATGCTTACCCATTACAACTTTGTTAAGAATGTGGAGGTTTGTTTACAACAAATCCCGGTGATTGATCAAACAGAAACTTTCCTTTCCTTTCTACCACTATCACATGTATTCGAACGTACAGCTACTTATCATGTTTGCTGTGCACAGGGTTGTAAAATTGCCTTCGCACAAAGTTTAGAACTATTGGCTAAAAACATGGGCGAAGTGCGTCCAACGGTAATGAGCTGCGTACCGCGTTTATTGGAGCGGATACATGATAAAGCGATAAAAGGAGGAACTGCAGGTGGAGGAACAAAAGCAAAAATATTTACCTGGGCCTTAGAAACCGGTAATAAATACCGTGTTGCAAAAGAAGCGGGCAAAAATCCTGGATTAATTTTATCGGCAAAAAAAGGAATCGCCGAAAAATTGGTCTTCAGTAAAATCAAGGAAAAAACAGGTGGAAGATTAAAATTCATGATTTCAGGCGGAGCCGCCCTACCTAAAAATGTGGGTGAGTTTTTTGGCGATCTGGGCATTAAAATATTAGAAGGTTTTGGTTTAACGGAAACCTCGCCGGTAATGTCGGTAACTGAATACCACAGGCAGGTTTATGGCACCGTTGGTCGAGTGATTCCTGGCATTGAAGTAGGCATACAAGATGTAGAAAGCAAAGCAATGCTGAGTATCCAAACACACAACACTTTTGAGGAAGATTTTGAATGCGCCGAAGGAGAAGTAATTGTACGCGGTCATTGCGTAATGAAAGGTTATTTTAATAAACCTGCAGAAACTGCTGAAGCTATAGATAAAGAAATGTGGTTCCACACGGGTGATATTGGTCGTTTTTATAAAGGCAACCTGCAGATTACCGACCGTTTAAAAAACATGATCGTAAATGCTTATGGCAAGAATGTTTACCCAACTCCGGTAGAAAATATTTACCTAAAAAGCCCTAGAATTGATCAGCTTTTCTTAATCGGAGATAAACGTGAATTTATTACAGCAATCATTATTCCGAACAGGGAAACCTTAGAAGAAACTTTTAAGCTTAAACCATCATTTTTTGAGGAGACTGATCCATTTATCCGCGATCAGGAAATTATAGATTGGATGGAACAGGATATCAAAAAAATCTCTGGCGAGCTGGCCAAATTTGAACGCATAAAAAACTTCAAGATCAAGCGAAATCCTTTCAATATAGATGAAGGAGAAATTACCCCAACCATGAAAGTGAAGCGTCGCATTGTAGAAAAGAAATATGCCGAGGCTATTAATGAAATGTATGAAGAAGGTGTAGAAGCGGAATCATAATGAAAAAGGGCCATCATTACAAATTGTAATTGTGGCCCTTCATTTTGTAAAGTTTTATATCAGTTACAGATCCATCCCGTTTGCATCGGTTGTTAATATTTCGCTCATATAATCAAAGAAAGGACGCATATTTTTAAATTCCTGATTACAATATGCTAAGTAATCTTTACTTAACACTTCCTGATCAGCAAATCGATGAATTAATAAAAATTGTTTATAACGCAGCAAATCGATATCCTGATGATATCCATCAAAACCTTTTGGAGCAGTCTTTAATTGTTCACCTTTTAAAGTTTCAAATGAAGCAATAAAAGTTTTATCATTTAATATATCTCTTAAGGGCTGGGCATCAAAAGCTATATTTTCCCTTATCAATTTCAAATCTTGTGCTGAAGGCCCGAAAAAGCCACCGGCTACAAAACTATTACCTGGTTCGATATGAAAATAATAGCCACCCCTTCTTTGTTTACCTGCCCGTTTAAAACTTCCGCTCCAGTGTGTTTTATAGGGTGTTTTATCATTAGAGAAACGTGTATCACGATAAATCCGGTATAAACTTTTCTTGCCAGACGGTGTTTCAATTACGTCATGGGTATTCATAAGATCTAATAAATCCTGCGCAAAAGATTCTACGTATGCCAGTTCTTTTTGATAGGCTGTTTTATGGTCATTAAACCACTCGCGTTCATTGTTATTTTTTAATAAGCTTAAAAACTCAAAACTGGAAGACGGTATTTGTTTTATATCGGGCATCGTTTTTAAAATAGGCTAAATCATTCCAAACAAAGATACCATCTGTAAAAGACTAAATTCATATCGCTCAAAAAATTTACCTGATGAAACCCTATTAAATTTTATGAAGAGATTTATTTATTAGCTTTACCTATCATTTGCCATAAACGATGAAACACGATTTATTTTTTGAGCAGGTTTGGGATTTAACCAGAGAAATACCCAAAGGCAGGGTAACTTCTTACGGTGCAATTGCAAAAGCCATTGGCACACCTAATCTATCAAGAATGGTTGCCAGAGCCATTGGTGCTTGCGGGCAAGCACAGCTCCCTGTGCCTTATTATAGGGTAATTAGCAGCAACGGTTTGCTTAGTGGCGATCCATCATCCACAGCAAAAAGACAGGAGCTCCTCGAATACGAAGGCGTAGAAATTAAAAACCTGAAAGTTCAAAACCTTAAAAAGGTATTCTGGGATCCTTTAATTGATCTGGAATAAAACATCATAGACAAAGCTTCTTACCTTTCATTCTTTATTTTATTGGATTTTAACATTCTCAAATAAGGTTTTATATCTAATAAAGCATTTAGTAATTACAATAGCTTTCTTATCTTTGCAACCATCTGTTTTAAATGGATAGCTAATTGGTACTGAAAATTGATTTTTTTCAATATAAATTCAAAATTTAATCAGCTAATTATTCCCTTTTCATTAAAGCACCAAAATTTAACAATAACAAAAAAATGCAAAATCATTATTTTGCAAAAAATACCTGAAATGAGTATAGGATTATCAGAACAAGAAGTATTACGACGTGAGTCGCTAAAACAATTACGTGCACTGGGCATTGAGCCTTATCCTGCAGAAGCGTATGAAGTAAATGCATATGCTGCAGATATATTAGCTAATTATGAAGCAGATAAGACAGCGTACAAGACGGTAGTATTAGCAGGTAGAATTATGAGCCGCAATATTATGGGTGCTGCCTCTTTTACCGAGTTACAGGATTCTACCGGCAGAATCCAGATCTACTTAAAGCGTGATGAACTTTGTCCAGGCGATGATAAAACGCTATACAACACTGTATTTAAAAAACTTTTAGATATCGGCGATTTCATTGGGGTTAAAGGATACGTATTCACTACACAAACAGGAGAAATTTCTGTACACGTTACTGAGTTTAAGGTACTTTCTAAGTCACTGCGTCCTTTACCAATTGTTAAACGTGATGATGAAGGCAATGTTTACGATGGTTTTACCAATCCGGAACTACGTTACCGCATGCGTTATGTAGATTTAACGGTAAATCCTGACTATAAACAGATTTTCGTCAAACGCAGCAAGGTAATTAACAGCATGCGCAATTACTTTGATGAGCAAGGTTGGATGGAAGTAGAAACACCTATCCTACAGCCTATACACGGTGGTGCAGCGGCGCGTCCTTTTGCTACACACCACAATACTTTAGATATGCCGCTTTACCTGCGTATTGCGAATGAGCTTTATCTAAAAAGATTGATCGTTGCAGGTTTTGATGGCGTTTATGAGTTCGGTAAAATGTTCCGCAACGAAGGAATGGACCGCACACATAATCCAGAGTATACTTCGATGGAAATTTATGTAGCCTATAAAGATTATATCTGGATGATGGCTATGGTTGAAGAATGTTTGGAAAAAGTAGCCATTGCAACCAATGGTTCGGCAGTAGTTAAAGTTGGTGAAAACGATATCAATTTCGAAGGACCATACGAAAAACTGACCATGTACGAATCGATCCAAAAATATACAGGAATTGATGTTTCGAAAATGACTGAAGAGGAACTTTTGCAAACCTGTGCATCATTAGGCATCGAAACCGATTCTACAATGGGCCGCGGTAAATTAGTAGATGAAATTTTCAGTGATAAGGTAGAAGCCAATTTAATCCAGCCTACATTCATTACAGATTACCCGATCGAAATGACACCGTTGGCTAAAAAACACCGTAGTGCAGAAGGATTGGTAGAGCGTTTCGAAATATTTGTGAATGGTAAAGAAATCGGAAATGCGTATTCAGAACTGAATGATCCAATTGATCAAAAAGAACGTTTTGAAGATCAGTTGAAACTTGCTGATCGTGGTGATGCCGAAGCAATGGCAATGGATGATGACTTTGTTCGTGCTTTAGAATATGGTATGCCTCCTACCTCAGGTTTAGGTTTTGGTATCGATCGTATCGTGATGTTAATGACCAATCAAAGTACCATCCAGGAAGTTTTATTCTTCCCGCAGATGCGCCCGGAGAAAAAGAAAATAGAAATGACACCTGAAGAAACAGAATTATATGCGTTGGTCTCGGAAGGCGAACAATACCTGTTAACTGAAGTAAAAGGGAAGCTAGCCGATTGGAGCAACAAAAAATGGGATACCACTTTAAAGGCTTTAACAGCAAAAGGAATCTTGAAAGTTACCAAAACAGATGATGGCCTATTTCTATCGCATAAATAGTTAATTTGTTAATATAATGGTAAAACAGGAGACCAGATTTTAACATAAACATAACAAAAACTTAAAAGGCTTGCTAACAAATGTTTAGCAAGCCTTTTCTATATTTACAGCAATCGATAATTAAAATCATTGCGATATGAATACGTCAAGTTTAGAAATCAACGAAAGAGAATACTGCATTAAATTAAGCAAAGATGCTTTTGATTTAACACTGGTACGTCAATTAATAAAAAGAATCCAGGCTGAAGCCTTATTTTTCTCAAGAGTACAAGCTGAAGAAGAAGATATCTTAAGCAAAAGAGCTCAAAGAGAAGAATTTGAAGGATTTGATTATTTAGGAGATAAGTAATAGAAATCGTCATGCTGATCCGATAGTTATCGGATTTATTTCAGCATCTATAAGATCCTGCAATAAATTCAGGGTGACGCGCTATTTTATTAATCAACCTCCAAAGTTCCTTCAACCGAGTCATCCATTGTTTCTCCTGTGATAACTGAGGCTGCCATTTTCAAAAATGCAACAGCAGTACCATGTTTGGTATCCCAGTAATATCCTTCTGATGGGATTACTTTAATTAAAGTAATATTCGGGTCGTCTTTTCCTCCCTGAAACCAGGTTTTAATAAACGGACTCCAAAGTTCATCGATTTTAGCCTGATCCCTGCTGATTTCAGAAATGCCATAAATATTTACAAAACCTGAATGGGCGCCTGCCTGAAACAGCAAATGTGTAAATGGATCGGCAGAGATTTCATCATTTTTATGACTGTCTTTCATGCTCATAAACCAAATATTACCTTCATCATCCACCTGCTGAATAGCCATTGGTCTTACGGATAATGGTATACCTGTTTTAATATTGGTGCAGAAAAAACAACTCTCAGCTTTTTCTGCCAACTCCCTCAGTTTTTCGATGGCTGCTTTGCCACCCAGATCTTTAATGTTATTTTCTTCCTGAGTATTGTTCGTACTTCCTTCTTGTGATGTTGCCATAGGATTAAGATTTTATATTAACTACAATAGAAATTGGGGTTTGGTTTTGAGTTTTTACGGAGGGCGTTAAGCGGAGCGCATATAGATAAATTATAGCGTTTGATTTACTGGATAAAAATTATGGCGTTTTGATCAAAGGCAATATCTTTAATCAATGAATATCAAAAAACCGAAAGCTTTTAAGGCTGAGATTACAATTATAGGCATCAACCCTTTTGTATTTGTACCAGAAGAAGCATTAAACTATATTTTTCATCAATCTGGAAAAAATAAGGGCCAATTACCCATTACAATGAAAATTGATGGACATGAGTTTAAACAAACCCTGGTTAAATATGCCGGAGATTGGCGTTTGTACCTCAATACGCCCATGCGAAAAGCAGCCGGAAAAGATATTGGCGACACCGCAACTTTCGAAATCGAATTTGATACTGAAGAACGGACAATTAGTATCAATCCTAAATTGGTAAAGGCCTTAGCAGAAAATAAACAAGCCAAAGATATATTTGATGGCCTTGCTCCTTATTTACAGAAGGAAATTATACGGTATATTGCCAATCTTAAAACGGAAGAGTCGATTGACAGTAATGTAAAAAAAGCTATTCAGTTTCTTTTGGGTAAAGAACGGTTTATCGGTAGAGATGGGATTTAAAGCATTATTCATTATAGTACAAAGGCCAATTAGTAACTGTCCTTTGCACTATAGTGTTATTTTATAACAATCCTCGCTTTTTAAGCATTGGTTTAATATCAGGGTTATGTCCCCTGAAATTAAAAAACATTTTGCCAAGATCTTCCGTATTTCCTTTTGACAGAATCATATCCCTAAAACGCTGACCATTTGCCCTGGTTAATCCTCCATTTTCCTGAAACCACGAGAAGGCATCATTTTCAAGCATAGAAGTCCAGCTGTAAGCGTAATAACCTGCAGCGTAGCCATTACTCCAGATATGCAAAAAATAGCTGGAGCGGTAACGTGGCGGTACATACGATAAATTTAGATTGGTTTTCTTTAAAGCCTCGGCTTCAAATTTATCTACATCCTGCAATGGAGAACCAGGTGAAATTGTATGCCATTGCATATCCAGATCGGCCGCTGCCAAAGCTTCTGTAAAAATATAGCCCTGGTTAAAAGAACTCGCCTTTTTAATCTTATCCAATAAAGCTTGTGGCATCTGTTTTCCTGTTTGATAATGAAGGGCATAATTCTTTAATATCTTTGGATCTGAAGCCCAATGTTCATTGAACTGGGAAGGAAATTCTACATAATCGCGTGCTACGTTCGCACCTGAAAGACTTGGATATTGCTGGTTGGCAAACAGACCATGTAAACCGTGTCCAAATTCATGAAACATGGTGGTAACATCGTCAAAGCTAATTAATGCTGGTTTTCCGGCTTCGGGTTTTGCAAAATTGCAGACATTATAAATTACAGGTATTGTGCCGAATAACTTAGATTGTGGAACAAGGTTATCCATCCAGGCGCCACCATCTTTGTTATCACGTTTATAGTAATCGCAATAAAACAGGCCTAGCTGTTTTCCATCTTTATCCATCACATCAAACACACGAACATCTTCCTGGTAAACTGGTAAATCTTTACGTTCTTTAAAAGTAATGCCGTAAAGTTGTGTGGCGGCATAAAATACACCGTTAACGAGTACTTTATTTAACTCGAAATAAGGTTTAACCTCATTTTCATCCAGATCGAATTTTGCTTTACGAACTTGTTCGGCATAAAAATCCCAATCCCATGGCTCTAGTTTAAAGCCACCTTTTTGCTGATCGATTACGGCCTGTATATCTGCCGCTTCACTTTTTGCCTTCGCGGTAGCAGCAGGAATAACTTTGCCAAAAAAATCTTCTACTGCTTCAGGTGTTTTAGCCATCTGATTTTGCAATTTCCAGGCTGCATAATTTTTAAAGCCAAGCAATGCCGCCTGAGCAGAACGGATTTGTGCAATTCTTGAAATTATTTTGCGGGTATCGTTTGCATCGCCTTTTTCTGCCCTGTTCCATGATTTCTTAAAAAGTTCTTCTCTCTTGGCACGATCGGTCATTGATTGCAATTCGGGCTGTTGCGTAGTATTTTTTAAACCTTTACCCGCTGCCTGTAACTGTGCGGTAAATTTCGCGCCCAAAGTAGCTTCTTCTTTATTCAGCTCTTTAAGCTTGTTCTTGTCAGCGTCAGATAGCTTTGCTCCTGCCAATTCAAATTTTTGGTAATAATACTCCAGTAAGCGCAACGATTCGGCATCCAGTTTCAGCTGATTTTTCTTTTTAAAAAGGGTTTCTACCCGATTAAATAGTTTCGTATTCAAATAAATGGCATCGGTATTTGCAGTTAGTTTAGGCGCTTCCTCTTCTTTAACCTTTTGCAATTCAGGATTGGTATTCGCACCTGTAAGCAGGTTAAAAACCATACTTGTACGGCTCAGCAATTGTCCGCTTTTTTCGATGGCCAAAATTGTATTTTCAAAGCTGGGTATATCGCTCTGATCTGCAATTTTCTGAATTTCATCCATTTGCTGCTTCATTCCTTCTTCCAATGCCGGTTTAAAATCGCCGTTTTTTATTTTGTCGAAAGCAGGAGCCTGAAAGGCAAGTTCGCTTGCCTTAAAAAAAGGATTAGCCGATGAAAAGCTTTCACTGCTTTCTTCAGTATTTTTTTTGTTATTGCAGGCACCTAGGATGGCTAAAAAAGCCACCATGGGTAAATAAGATACTTTTTTCATGAATATTTAAAAGTTAGGTATCCATAAAAATAGTAATTTATATGTTGCAATTTTCAATAAACAAAACTGAGATTAAACAAAAAAGCCATCTCAATTTTGAAATGGCTCTATATAAAATGTAATCAGTACTATCTGTAACGAACTTGCTGCTGTTTGTCCATCATACCCATCTGATCTTTCATTTGTTTAATCTGATCGGCCAGTAATTTATTTTTATCTGCTTTTTTCGCTTCAGCAAGATACATGGTTGCTTCGCGTTTGTTACGTTTAGCCATTGCAATACCTGCTAAACTTAATTTTGCCAAAGCAATGTTATGATCCATTTGCATGCCCAGGCTCAAAGCAGCTTTGAAATATTTTTCTGACTTCATCGGTGCTGTTCTGCTTTCGATTAACCCGATCAATAAATTATAATAACCATGTTGAACTTTAATCAACTGCGTTTCATAATTGGTAATCCGATCTAAAAACATTTTTGCTTTAGGCATGTTATCTTTTCTGAGGAACCATTGTGCTAAAAGCATGTTCTCATTAAAGAAATAGGTTACCAGTACAATTATCCCCAATAAAATGGAAACAATACCCCAAGGCCAGAAACCGAAAATAAATAAAGCTACTGCGCCACCCAGTAAAGCAAACCCCGCAATTAATCTGATAATATTTGGCATAAATTTATTCTAATTGTTTTTTTTGCAAATATCGTGTTTAAATGGCAGAAATTAGATTTTAAAACAATAATTTCAGTAAAAATTTAAAAGCTCACAAAAACCATCCCGTAAATATGAAAATCCTCTTATCTATAACCCTAATTGTAATCGCAATGAACGTTTCTGCACAGGAAGTTAATAAAAAAATCCACGATCAAGTTCACAATAAAGATATCTTAATCAATGCTTGTACGCGTGAAGGTATTACCACTTTTCCTGAGTTTAAAGAAATGTATGATCCACTTTATGCGGCATATATACCAGATGCGGCAACCATGATCGAATTGAAAAAACTGGTTAAAAATGAAAAGATCAAAATTGTTTTAGGTACCTGGTGTGGCGACAGCAAAGCAAATGTTCCGAACTTTTTTAAAATTTTAGATGCCTTACACTTTAAAGAGAAAAACATAGAAATTATAGCCGCTGACGGTAATAAAAAAGCTGAGAATGGCATTTTAGACGGCCTTGATATTTCGAGGGTACCCACATTTATAGTTTTTGATAAAAAAGGCAATGAACTTGGCAGGATTACAGAAGGGCCAAAAACAAGCCTTGAGGGGGATTTATTGGCGATATACAAGAAGAAGTCTTAAACTTTTTGAGAGGTTTTGGTTGATGGTCCATAGTTTCATGGTTGATTGCCTAAGTCGTCATTCATAGTCGATTACTTATTGGCTTATGCTTAGCCACCCTGACCATTGACCATGATCTATCAAACCATCGACTAAAAATTTATTTACAAGACATTACCTGAAATCCATTTTACATTATACATCTTACATCAATATTATGTCTGCAGCATTAGAACCAGGTTGGTTAGCCGTTTTAGAGGAAGAATTTGAAAAAGACTACATGAAAAACCTGAAGTCTTTTTTACAGGAAGAGAAAAACAATGGTACAACGGTTTATCCTAAAGGCGCTGATATTTTCAATGCACTAAACACCACTCCTTTTGATCAGGTTAAGGTGGTGATATTGGGCCAGGATCCTTATCATGGCGTTGGCCAGGCACACGGCCTTTCTTTTTCAGTGCAACGCGGAGTAGCAGTTCCGCCCTCATTAAAAAATATTTATAAAGAACTGGAAACTGATATCGAGGGCTTTAAAACACCAAATCATGGCCACTTAACCCATTGGGCAGAACAGGGGGTATTATTGCTCAATGCCACATTAACAGTCCGTGCTTCGGAGGCTGGTTCACACCAAAACCGGGGATGGGAAATTTTTACAGATGAAATAATTAGAGCTTTATCTCAAAAACGCGAACACATTGTTTTTTTGTTATGGGGTAAATACGCTCAGCAAAAGGCATCATTAATAGATCAAAAGAAACATTATGTACTTACAGCTGCTCACCCATCGCCATTTTCGGCCTACAATGGTTTCTTTGGATCAAAACATTTTTCGAAAGCAAATCAGCTTCTGGTACAGAATAATTTAACACCAATCGACTGGAACTTACCAGCCTAATGAATACTTATTTTATCAGTGGTTTAGGTGCCGATAAAAGGATTTTTTCTAAACTTAAGCTCGATGAAAAGATCAATATCATTCATATAGATTGGATCAATCCGGTTAAAAATGAATCACTGTCCGCTTATGCAGAAAGGTTGAGCAAAGTTATCGACAAATCTCAACCTTTTGCTTTGGTCGGGGTTTCTTTTGGAGGGATGATCGCGGTAGAAATAGCGAAGGTCTTAAAACCCATTACTACTGTTATCATTTCCAGCACCATGTTGAGTACTCAGCTGCCAACATTATACTGCATCGCAGGGAAACTTAGACTGTTGAATTTTATTCCAGCAAGGCTTTTAAAATCATCGAACAAACTTACCCAAAACTATTATTTCGGTACACGATCTAGCAGTGAAAAAACATTACTGAGCAAAATTATTAAGGATACTGATCCCTATTTTTTGAAGTGGGCTATTGGAAGCATACTAAGCTGGGAGAATAAGGTTAAACCAGAAAGGATTTTTCAAATTCATGGCACGAATGATAAAATCCTCTATTCTAAAAAAGCAACACCCGATTTTGTGATCGAAAATGGAACCCACTTCATGGTTTATCAAAATGCAGCGGAAATTTCAGGAATTATTGATAAATTGCATTTATAATTCGATCAACGAATTGTTTAAATCATCCCAAAAACATTATCAACTAATTAATGGATTTTATGATGAACAAAACTTTTCTCGACCAGTTGGAATACAAGGTTACAGGTGCTTATATTGAAGTAAACAAAATTCTCGGTCCTGGCCTCCTTGAAAGCGTGTATAAAAAGTGCTTAATGTGGGAATTACAATTGCAGGGTATAAATTTTGCCGCTGAACATCCAATTATACTTTCTTACAAAGAAGTTTTATTAGATACAACACTTAAAGTAGATTTGGTTATTGAAAACTGCTTAGTATTAGAGTTAAAAGCAGTTGAAAGTATATTGCCTATTCATGAGGCGCAGATCTTAACGTATATGAAATTGCTTAAAATACCTAAAGGCTTGTTGATTAACTTCAATTCAACCAATATTGTTCATAATGGAAAAAAGAGTTTCGTAAACGAATTTATGTACGGCATTGACAATTAAACAATTAGTATGAAAGCCCAACTTAGATGGTCTCAGGTGGCTTAGGTGGTAAAAAATTAGATGAACCACCTAAGTCACCTGAATACACCTTAGCTTTTTAGCAACTATTATTGTTTGCTATTAATACTCCAAAGGCACAATCGGTTCTTTCTTTGTAGTCGACATGATCATCATCGTCTGGAATGTTTTCACTACAGAAATCTTACTAATTTTATCCATAATTAAACGTTCGTACGCTTTAATGTCTTTCACATAAACCTTTAGTAGAAAATCGGCCTGACCGGTAACGTGGTGACATTCGGTAATTTCTTTAATTTGATTTACTTCATCCAAAAAGATCTGGATGGTATTGTTTTTATGAAAATCGAGTTGAATCTGGATAAAGGTTTTAATACCTAAACCTAGTTTTTCTTCATCCACCAGGGCATGATAACTTTTAATATATCCCGCCATTTCGAGCTTACGTACACGCTCTAAAGTTGGTGCAGGTGATAGACCAATTTCTTGTGATAAAAGTAAATTGGTAATTCTTCCGTTCTCTTGAAGAATTCTTAAAATTTTAAAGTCAATTTTATCTAATTCAGATGCCATATGGTGTTAAAGGTATTTCAGAATACAAACATAACCAAATTAAATTCTAAATTTTAACATAATTTATCATATATATTTTAAATAATAATTTTTAGATTTACCTAAAAATAAAATTAGATAAACATAAATGCAAAGTTATACCGAAGAGAACTATCTAAAGACTATTTATCATCTGGCGGAAAAAACAATAAATGTTCAAACCAATGCTATTGCTGAGCAAATGCAAACCAAGCCAGCATCGGTTACTGATATGATTAAGAAATTAGCCGATAAGGGCCTGATTGATTACATAAAATACCAAGGGGTTACCTTAACAGAAACAGGAAAAAATACAGCGATAGATATTGTTCGTAAGCATAGATTATGGGAAGTTTTTTTAGTAGACAAATTAAACTTTAAGTGGGATGAGGTACATGATGTAGCCGAAGAGTTAGAACATATTAAATCGGTTGAGCTGATTGAAAGATTAGATGAATTTTTAGGTTTTCCGAAAGCAGACCCTCATGGCGACCCGATCCCGGATAAAAACGGACGATTTGCTAAAACCCAGTTTATTAAACTGATCGAATTAAAAGTGGGAGATTCGGGTACCATTACCGGAGTGAGTCAGCACAGTTCTCCTTTTTTAAAACATTTAGAAAAATTAGGGCTTACGCTAGGCAAACAAATCCAGGTTAGCGATGTTACCGATTTCGATGGTTCAGTTGAGATCCGGTTATCCGATAAACAAGTTAATATTAGTAGAGAAGTTGCAAAACATATTTTAATCAGCAGTAATGGCAAAAACTGAATCCCTAAGTGAAGTACATCAAAGCGTAAATACAGATAAAAGAAAAGGCTGGAAAAGAATTTTAGCTTTTATTGGTCCTGCCTATTTAATTAGTGTGGGCTACATGGATCCGGGTAACTGGGCAACAGATTTAGCGGGTGGTAGTAAATTTGGTTACCAATTGATCTGGGTTTTACTCATGTCGAACCTCATTGCATTGCTTTTGCAATCGCTGAGTGCCCGTTTGGGTATTGTGAGGGGATTGGATTTGGCCCAGGCTTCAAAACAGGCTTACCCCCGATGGGCGAATATTCCATTGTTTGGATTGGCACAAACCGCGATTATTGCCTGCGATCTGGCAGAAATCATTGGGATGGCCATCGGCTTACAGTTACTTTTTGGCCTGCCATTAATCTGGGGCATTTCGATTACCATTTTCGATACCATTTTATTGCTTTTTTTACTAAATAAAGGCATGAGAGCCATGGAAGGTTTTATCGTTTCGATGGTTTTTATCGTGGGGATTTCCTTTTTGGTTGAAATGTTTATTGTAGAACCATCACTTAAAGAAATTGCGAAAGGTTTTGAACCCTCCATCCTAAATGGTGATGCACTTTATATTGCCATTGGGATTATCGGCGCAACAGTAATGCCGCACAATCTTTACCTTCATTCTTCTTTGGTACAGACCAGAAAAATTGAACGGAGCAATAAAGGGATTAAAGAAGCTTTAAAGTTTAACCTGATTGATACCACCGTAGCTCTAAACCTGGCCTTTTTTGTTAATGCAGCCATATTGATTCTTGCTGCTGCAGCTTTCTATAAAAATGGCTTACACGAAGTAGCCGAAATTCAGGATGCGCATAAATTACTTTCTAATATTTTTGGCAATGTAGCCCCAACTCTATTTGCCATCGCGCTAATTGCAGCCGGACAAAGCTCTACCGTTACCGGAACTTTAGCCGGACAGATTATTATGGAAGGGCACATCAATTTAAGGATCCAACCTTGGCTACGGCGTTTGATTACGCGCCTTCTGGCAATTATTCCTGCATTTTTCACCATCCTGCATTATGGCGACGATGCCCTTGGTGGCTTATTGGTGTTAAGTCAGGTGGTTTTAAGTTTGCAGTTGGGTTTTGCCATTATTCCTTTGATCCATTTTACATCAGATAAAAAACAGATGAAAGATTTCGCGATCAAACCTTGGGTAAAGGTTTTGGCCTGGGCAAGCGCCATAGCCATTATTGCACTCAATGTAAAACTGGTTGTTGAAGAAATAAGCGGCTGGGCAAAAGAAGCCAATAACTGGTGGATTTATGCGATTGTAATACCAGCATTAATCCTAATTGTACTACTCCTGCTCTATGTTTTCTTCCATCCACTATTGGAAAAGAAAAAAGATGCATCCAAACAAATTGTGCCTCATGGAGATGCTTTGGATATCGGCAAAATCGACAAGATCACCTATACAAAAATTGGTATTGCAGTAGACTTCTCTAAAAACGACAGAAACACGATCAGGCATGCTTTAATTCAAGGTGGTAAAGATGCGCACTATTACCTGATCCATGTTGTAGAAACTGCTGCTGCCCGCTATCTTGGTAAGGAAGTAATGGACCATGAAACACAGAGCGATGCTGCTAACCTGGAAAGATACAGAACTAATCTCGAAGACCTTGGATATGATTCTACACCATTCATTGGTTTTGGAAACACCGGTAAAGCCATAGCCGATATTAGTAACCGGAACGAAATGGAACTTTTGGTAATGGGTGCACATGGACATAAAGGTTTAAAAGACCTTATTTTCGGCACTACGGTAGATTCGGTGAGGCACAAGGTGAATATTCCTGTATTGATTATCAGGTAGTCTATTTAGCTACCTCCCTAGCTTACGCCATACGCAGAGCTAAATTATGATTAACCACAGATAAACACAGATATATGAGAATCTGTGTTTATCTGTGCATATCTGTGGTAAAAAAATAGTTATTATTTATTCACCACCGTCATCATTTTGTTGATGCCGCCATCGCCGGATTGATACATTAATAATTTACCTGCAGGTGAATATAAGTACATGGAAGGGTACTTTTTCGGTAAAAATGTTGGAATAAATATTCGTTTTTTATCCTGTAGTACCAGCACGTTCGGTTTTGCATTTAAACCTTTGGCATAAGAATCGAAAAACTTTGGAATGATATAACCTTCATCCATGGTAATCATATAAATATTTACATTCTTAAACTTAGCATAATTGGTATTCAACATTTTGCTTTCACGCTGGCAATGTTCGCAGGTACAATCGAATAATATAAAAAGGTTCTTTTTGCCTTGTTTAATATCTGTATTAGAAAAGGCTTTTCCATCCAGACGGTAGAAAGTAAATTGTGGCAACAAAGTTGGCTGCTGTGCTTTTACCTGGAAAGTAATGGCTAATAATAAGATTAAAAGTAGGTTTCTGAATTTCATTTTTGATATTTATGTCCAAACTTAACAGAATAAATACGAACATAATAATATATCATTAGCTTTTACAAACTGATGAACATTTTTTATCCAAGAGAAGTCAAGTTTAAATATGCACATTGCCAAGAAACTTGACTTCTCTCCAATCCAAGCATTATAATTAGAAAATGAAAGCCAGTTTTTCATGGGTACTGTTGTCCCGCCATCCGCTTTACCCCGATGAAACCTGTGAAACAAGCAAGCATACCAAAAAATAATCAACAACAATGCTTAAATCGGGATGCCCGCTCCTGTCGGGTTTAGGAACAAGGGCTTGTGAGTATCCAATTGGCTTGTTTCCTTGCAAAAGCCTCTGTTAAATAAACCCGATTGACGCGGAAACCAAAAGCTTTTTCTGCTTTTGTTGCAGCAAAAAGCGGGACTGAGGCTGCCAAAGGAACTGTCCGTACATTTCCCAAATATCAAAGAAGTCAAGTTTTAAAGCGATTTGGCTATTCAAACTTGACTTCTTTAATTCATACAATTGAAATTAAAACTAAATTATCACATCAATTTTTAGGATATTTGCAACCAGTTGAGGGCAAATCGCATAAACGGTCGTCATCCTGATCCGATAGCTATCGGATTTATTTCAGGATCTTTACAGTTACAAAGATGCTGAAACGACTTCAGCATGACGTGGGGTATTTTATATCTGCATTTGCGACCTAAACATTATACTTTATATACAATTGTATATATTACAACAACATACTTTATTAAAATTTTGAAAAACGACATCAACATAAAAAATAAAAGAGCATATTTCGACTACAATCTCTTAGATAAATACGTAGCCGGTATTGCCCTTTTAGGAACTGAAATAAAAGCGATCAGACAAGGTAAAGCCAACATGACGGATGCATTTTGCATGTTTATTGGTGGCAATCTTTTCGTGCGCAACCTTCATATTTCTGAATATAGCCACAGTTCTTTTTATCACCACGATATAAAACGCGACCGAGCATTATTACTACAGAAAAAAGAAATCAGAAAGCTAAAGCTTAAAGGCGAAGAAAAAGGTTATACCATTGTTCCTTTACGCATTTTCATCAACGAAAGAGGCTTTGCTAAAATGGAGATTGCCCTGGCTCAAGGTAAAAAAGAATTCGATAAACGCGATAGCATTAAGGATAGAGATACCAAGCGGGAGTTGGATAGAGCGATGAAACGGTAGTTTAGTCTTCAGTCTGAAGTCTTTAGTTTTGAGTCCAAATTGACTTAAGACTGAGGACTTTGGACTAAAAGACTACCATGCCTGGTCTCCAACTAAGGGTACAAACCTAAAGGTATCTAACACAATTTTTTCGTAGTCGGTTTCGCTTACTCGGATAACAGTAACCATTTTCTGCGTTTTCTCATCTCCTACCGGGATAACCAGAATGCCACCAATTTTTAACTGTTTTAATAAGATCTCCGGAACCAGGGGAGCGCCAGCGGTAACGATTATTTTGTCGTATGGTGCGTGCGCAGCAATTCCTTTTGAGCCATCACCACAATAAAAAGTAGGTCTGTAACCCATTCCAGGTAAAATCTGAATCGTTCTGTTGTAAATATTCTCTTGTCTTTCTATCGTAAAAACGGTAGCACCAAGCTCCATTAAAATACAGGTTTGATAGCCCGAGCCCGTTCCGATCTCAAGTACTTTATCTCCTTTTTTAATGTGCAGCAATTCACTTTGGTAAGCAACCGTGTAAGGTTGAGATATGGTTTGCCCATCCCCTATTGGAAAAGCAATATCTTTGTAAGATTGATTCCAAAAAGTTTCATCAAAAAAGAAGTGCCGTGGAACTTTACCTATGGCTGTTAACACATTTTCATCTTCAATTCCGCGAGATTTTAGCAACTCAACCAGTTTTTTTCTCGCTCCACGTTCCCGGTAATTATCAACAAATTTATACGCCATGAGCTTCAAAATTAGCTTTTTTTAACGGTGATACAAGATAAAGAAATCCACATTACCGTAAGTAACACTAAATCAAAACTTAAATTCTCAATTAATTTAATCTGTCATTCTGAACGCAGTGAAGAATCCCTTGCCTGAACACAGCAAGCTCAAAAACAGTGCTGTGCTTAATTAAAGTTAAGTACTTATCGCATGCAGATGCTTCACTAAGTTCAGCATGACAACACTCTCCTTTCTAGTATGGATCTACATCTATCTGTGTAAAAACACCTTTAAATTCTTTGGTGGCATTAAATTGGGTCAGGGTCTCCCTCAATGCATCTTTAACCTTTTGAATGGCCGTATGCTTATCAGCTTTGATAATGATCTGTTTGATATAAAGATTCCGTACACGGCTTACCAAGGGTTGCTCCGGACCTAAAACACGTTTACCAAATTTTCCTTTGAGGATGTTAGCCAGAGTGAATGCCGCGTGATCCAGTATATGAGAATCTTTATGTTTTACATACAAGAATATCATTCTGGAAAAAGGCGGATACAGGAATTTCTCGCGTTCAACGATTTCGTCGTTGTACATCCCTTCGTAATCATTGTTTACCACTTGTTTGATGATTCGGTTTTCTGCGTCGTAAGTCTGGATACAAACATTTCCCTGGTCGGCTCTTCTGCCTGCCCTACCCGCAACCTGTGCCAACAGCTGGAAGCTCCTTTCATAAGCGCGGAAATCGGGATAACCTAAAAGAGTATCGGCATTAATTACCCCTATAAGGTTCAGGTTGTCGAAATCAAGTCCTTTGGCCACCATCTGCGTACCTATTAAAATATCGGTTTTCTTCTCTTGAAAGTCATTTAAAATCTGCTGAAGCCCATTTTTTGTCCGCGTACTGTCCATATCCAACCGGGCAATGGTAACCTCTGGATAAAGTAACCTGAGTTCTTCTTCAATCCGCTCGGTACCAAAACCTTTTTGCTCTACATGTACTGAACCACAAGCCGGACAGATATTCACACTGCTCTGCTGATAACCGCAATAATGGCAATGTAATTTCCCACTGCTTTTATGATAGGTTAAACTTACATCGCAGTTTACACATTTTGGGGTATAACCACAGGTTGCACAGATTAAAATGGTGGCATAACCCCTTCTGTTCTGGAATAACACAATCTGCTCTTTTTTAGAAAGTGCCAGATCGATATCTTTGATTAACACGCTCGAAAAATACGAACTCATCGTTTTTTTCTTGGTTTCTTCAGAGATACTTACTACCTGTTGGTTTGGCAATTGAACACCACCAAAACGTTCTTTCATCTCTACAAGTCCGTATTTGCCCTGTAAGGCATTGTAATAACTTTCTAAAGATGGAGTAGCCGAACCTAAAATCACTTTTGCCTGGTGTAGGTATCCTAAATAAATGGCTGCATCTCTGGCCTGATAACGTGGTGCCGGATCGTATTGTTTATATGAAGGTTCATGTTCTTCATCAACCACAATCAATTTTAAATGCTGAAAGGGAAGAAAAACAGCTGAACGTGCACCTAAGATTACTTTATATGCACCTGTTCTAACCTTATTCCAGATTTCTACCCTTTCGCTATTGTTGAATTTAGAATGATATACTCCTATCGAATTGCCAAAATAACGTTTGATCCGCTCTACAATCTGTGTGGTTAAGGCAATTTCAGGAAGCAGGAACAATACCTGTCCATCTGTATTCTGGATAATTTTTTCAATCAGTTTAATATAAACCTGTGTTTTTCCTGATGCTGTGACCCCATGAAGCAAAACCACCTCTTTCTCTTCAAAATGCTGGTTAATCTGGCCCAACGCCTTCTGCTGACCTTCGTTCAGTTCAAAATTAACACTAAACTCTTCATCATGAGCAGCCAGGCGACTAACCGGCCTTTTCATTACCACAAAAATATCTTTGTCGGTTAAAGCCTTTAATGCTGCTGGTCCACAATTACTTTCTTCCAAAAGCTGTTCTTTGGAGATTGGGAGATTTGATTTTTGTAATTTCAGGTAAGCCAGTAAAGCGTCTAATTGTTTAGGAGCCCTATCCAAAACATTAAAAAGCTGTTTCAGATTTTCTTCATCGCTATAAAAATCATTTAAAATGATGAACGATTTAAGCAAAGGTTTATATTTCTGCACTACCTCCTCGGCAACCAGAATCAATTCTTTATCGAGTAAATGGTTGATGATCGGATACACCGTTTTCTGCCCCAGTAGCTTGGAAACATCATTAACTGTAAGTTTCTGTTGCTGTTTCAGTGCATTGATGATGATTTCTTCCTTATCGGTAAGCGCAGTATCTTCATTGTAATCTTCACGAAGAATCAATATGGTTTCGCTTGCCAATTTTAAACTTGCAGGTAACGCAGCCGCCATTACATCACCTTCATTGCACATGTAATAATTGGTCATCCATGTCCAGAATTTAAGCTGCATGGGTGTAATTACAGGCTCGGCATCTACAACATCAATAATATATTTCGCCTCATAAGCCACTGGTGGTACCGTGCTGATTCCGCTAATTAAGGCCGTATAAATTTTATGCTTTCCAAATTGCACCACCACCCGTTTACCAACAGCGATCTGGTCGTTTAAATCAAAAGGTACCCGATAAGTATAGTTTTTTGCCAAAGATAATGGCAAAATAACTTCCACAAAAAGTGTTTCTCTTTCTGAAAAAATATCGTTTTCGAAAGTATTCATTATTTATCTTTAAATGCCGCAAAAAAGAGCATTATCCATCCCAATACAAATAAAAGCCCGCCAATTGGTGTAATTGGTCCAATAAATTCAGTAAATCCTAAATGCGATATACTTCGGGTAGCCAATAAATATAATGATCCTGAAAAAAGGATGATTCCAAATGTGAAACAGAAATAAGCAATATTAATAAGTTTATTCCGATAACGGGCAAAGGTAGAAAGGTACAATAGCGCAAATGTATGATAGAACTGGTAATCAACACCTTTTTGCCATATTTCTAATGATGGTCCATCAATTAGGGCCTTTAGGCCATGGGCACCGAATGCACCCAGTAAAACAGCAACAGCACCAAAAAAAGAAGCAGTAAGGATTATTCGTTTATTCATAGTTATTTGCTAGTAGCAATCGCTAAATTAATAAATTGGCAAAGAACTTCTCACTAATCAATGTAATAAATTAAATTTGTTGCACAGCAGATGAAAAAAATCGTAATTCTAACAAGTGCATTATTTTTAGGTGTAGCCTTTATGGCGTACCTCTATTTTTCGAAATTAGGCATTGATAATGATGCGAAAGACCTGGCGCTGCAATCGGCAACCAATAATGCCGCTTTGGTGTTTTCTTTTCAAAACGATAAGGGTTTTTACGATATCATTGAAGGGCAACAGCTTATCCAACAGGTTTTAGGGAAGGATAAAATGAACCTGTTAAAACAGCTAAAAACAAGTATCATTGACGATAATCTGCTAAACAGATACCTGAAAGATCAGCAGGTTTATATTAGTGTACTGCCCGACTCGAATAAAACGCTAAACTTCTTAATCACCGTGCAGATACAACGTGATAATGACATCAAAAAACTCTACGAACAGTTAAAATTTAAAAAAGCGATCAACGAAAATGCTAAAGACCTGTACACGTTGAAGCTCAATGACAGCTTATCGGTTTATTTAGGCATTCATAACCAGGTACTAACTGCATCAACATCGCTCAAACTGATCAATGATGCCAATGTACGTTTAACAGAAAACCCATTTACCGAATACATTAAGGAAAATAACCGTCAAATTAAAAATGTGCTCAGCCATGTTTATATTAATTTTAACCAGGCACCCTTATTGCTCAAAAATATTATTGCCGGCAACATTAATGGCGAGATTTCAATTTTTAACCAACAGAACAGTTTCGCTGTACTCAATTACAATTTCAGTAAAGAAAAAATTCTTTTCAACGGGAGTACCGAACTAAAAGATCAGCATAACTATCTTAAATTATTCGAAAACACCGCGGCCCAAAATACATCTATCCAAAATATTCTGCCTGATAATACTGCGAATTATGTACTTTATGCTTATGATGATTATGGTAAATGGCTCAAAAAACTGAATAGCTGGCAGGAACAGACGAAAATACTTTCAAAAACCAATGCTGCAATAAAAAAAGTAAAGGATGATTACAGAACAGATTTAAATTTGGTATTTACTACTTACGCGAGGAATCAGTTTATTCTTTTTCAGTTAAGCACCAGCGAAAAACTAGGCGCAATTTCATTATCAAATGGTGAAAAGGTAAAACAGTTATTGCTTGATGTAAGTGCAGATTATAACGAAGAAATTAAAGTGTTTAAATCGGCCGATATCTTATACAGTTATTTTGGGGAGCCTTTTAAAAAATTTACTCGGCCTTATTATACTATTGTAGATAATAATTTAATAGTAGCCAATAATGCGAGCACTTTGCAATCATTTTTAAATGATTATAAGAACAACAGGCTATTAATACAAACGCCGCAATACTTAGATGCGGCGAACCAGATCTCTACCACTTCAAACATCAGCTATTACATCAATACTAAAAATTCTGCAGATATTTTCAGACACAACATTCAACTGAATTTCTATAAACATCTACGGGCCGATAGTGGTTTAAAAAGTTTCGATACCTTTTGCTACCAAATGAGTGCAGACAAAAACAAGTTCATCACTAACTTACTCTTAAACAAATACATACAACCAAAAACACCAGATTCGTTAAGTAACCGTTAATAATGAACCATCCCAGGAAACTATTTTACATGAAGAAACTTTTACTAGCGTTACTGGCAATAACCAGCTTCGGGGTTGCAAATGCACAACAATATGCGCTTTTTGGCACGAAAACCATGTTTGATGCATTCGAAAATCCATCTCAGAAATCTTTCACCCTGGATTCATCACGAAGATTTTCTTCCAATTTCTTCTTACCCTATCTTGGAACAAATGCCATTAATAAGGGAAGCTCCGGGCCGGCCATAAGAAAATTAACGCAGACAGGTGTTTTTGATACCAGAAGTTTACCGATTGGCACCGGAGAAGTGAATCATTTTTTTGAAAACAGCAATATTTATGTAGCAGCATTCAGGCTTTTCATGTCTTATAAATATCAAAAAGAAATGGGGCTTTCGTGGCAGATCAGGTCTGATGCGCATATCGATTATACCAATGAAACTTTGGTTATTTTTGATTCATTTGAAAGATTTAATACCGACCAACTGTATACCGGAATATTGGATACCAAGGGTTATGAACAAAGCTACCATCAATTTAGCTTTACCTATCGGGAAAACTGGAATAAAAGGCTGGCATTTGGTTTAAAAGCAAGTATACTGAGCGGAATACTTTATAACAAATTAGATGTTTCTGATTCTTATTTATACATCGCACCCGGATCAGATGCGCCGTTAATTAGCTTAAAAGGAACCTATTCAGCTAACTTCTCTGACTTTAACGAGGTAGATCAGAAAAACTTCTTCCCAAATTTTAAAAACCCTGGTTTATCATTAGGTTTTGGAACAAATTATACCACGGAAAAGGGTTTGTTTTTAATGGCTAACATTAAAGATTTAGGATTTATCTGGTGGCGCAGTAATACCCAACGTAATACGATAAATCAATCGAAAATTATTGAGAATATAGAAAACAACCAGTCGAATACCAATCAGCAAATAAAAGATATTTTCCTTCTTTCAGGGCAACCCAAAAATTTTTTGGCCCCAACCAATGCTAAACTGGATGTTTACCTATCTAAACGTTATGATTTTTACAAACCCGCATTGGCAGTTTCGAAAAATCTGTTTTACAAAGGCGGGGATATCGCTTTTGTAAATACCTTTATTGTTAACGATCTTTCAGGAAGCATTACCCCATTATATAATTTAAATGGTGTTTTTATGGTTGGCCTGCAAGGGAAATACCAGACGCCAAATTTCGAGTTGTTTATGGGTACCGATAATTTAGTGGCTACCAGTTTCCAAACTTATGGACTACTTAAAAAAGATGCTACTGTAGGCCGTGGCCCCAATGGCGCTTCTTTTTACATGGGTGTAGGCATTAAATTCGGCAATGCGGTTAACCATCCGCAGTTTGCCGATGTAATACCCGGCATAAATGACAATGAAGGCGGGAGTTTCTTTAAAAATTTGTTTTCGATCTTTAAAAGACAATAAACGTTTTTAACCCTGTGCTTGTTGTTTTTTAGATTGGGTAACTACAAAATCTTTCAGGTAAAAGGGTTCGAAATAGGCTACATCTTCAAATTTACTGTTGCAGAAAGCTTTGTTAGCTAACATTGACATGTAAGTTGCAGCATTAAAATTCGCCGTATCAAATTTTGCGTTTTGATGCGTTAAAACTTCTGCACACTTGGCTGCGCCATCACCTATAAATGTAAGCGTTTCCTGTGCGAGATAATCTGTAAAACCTGTTTCATCAATAATTTTAGCTTCAGTTGGTAAAATTATGTTTAACGATAGGTCAAAAATTGAGGTATACACTTCCATTCTACGGGCATCGATCATCGGGCAAATTAAACCAGAATAATCCGGGTTCTCCGCTAAGTAACCGGCTGCCATCATTTCCAATGTTTCAATTGCGATCAGGGGTTTATCTAAGGCATAACAAAGTCCTTTAGCAGTAGAAACACCAATTCTCAATCCGGTATAAGATCCGGGGCCTTTACTTACGGCGATGGCATCAAGTTCCTGATAGCTTAGTCCTGCAGCTCTAACTACCTCATCAATAAACAGGGTTAAATTTGCTGCGTGCAGGTTTTGTCCGTGCTCTTCTTTAAATGCAATTGTTTTCCCGTTAACAGATAATGCTACAGAACAGATCGCTGTAGCGGTTTCTATTTGAAGTATTTTAGCCATGGGGCAAAGATAAGTAAAAATGGAAGATGTAAGAGGGATTATGGAAGATGGGCGTTGCTAGTCCGCAGTTTTTAGTCTGAAGTCGACAGTCCGAAGTCTATAGTCAATTATCGCTTGCGTAGGATCATCCTGAGGGATATTTTTTTTTATAAAAATCAATATAAATAACAGAACTTTTTGACTAATGAAAGGCTTCGAGAGATCGTCATTCCCAACCCGTATTCTATCGGATCGAAATGACGGACACCTTAACCAATAATCAAATGGTTAATGAATCAATAACCAGTCAGCGATGGTAACAAATAAACTAATGACTAATGAACCAGTGAGCTCTCCTATGGAACCGGATCGTGTCCATGTTTGCCCCAGGGATGGCAACGGCCTATACGTTTCAGCGCCAGCCAGCCACCTTTAAAAGGACCATGTTTTTTAATGGCCTCTATCCCATATTGGGAGCAGGTTGGTGTAAAGCGGCAGTTTGCGCCAAGCATAGGTGAAATGGCGTATTGATAAATTTTAATCAAACCTAAAAAAAACCATCCAAAAATTTTATTGATGAATTTCATTGGGCTGGATTAAATTTTGGAAACGCTTAAAGGTAGCGATCAGTTTTTTCTCGATGAAAGCAAATTCGTACTTATCCTTTCCTACAAACTGGATTGAAAATAAAAGTAATCCCCGATCTGCAGGTAATGACATGTAAAATTTATCTTGTTTATTTAGGCGATAAGCTTCGCGTATGCGGCGCTTGAGCAGATTGCGATCTACTGCCCGTTTATATCTTTTTTTAGGAACATTGATCACCACCTGTGCTTGTACATTCGCTGGTGCATCAACAAAAAGATAAGAAATCCGGAAAGGATATAATAAAAAAGAAGAACCGCTTTTAAACAACAGGTCTAAATGTTTCCTGCTGCATAACCGTTCTTCTTTCTTGAATGTGTACATATATTTTGATTGATAATTGCAGATTTTGATCTGCCGATTCCGAATTAACGGAAAAACAATCAAAAATTATGCTTTATGCTTGCGTTCGTCAGAAACTGTTAATCTTTTTCTTCCTTTAGCACGACGTGATGCTAATACTCGTCTGCCGTTAGCTGTTGCCATTCTTTCGCGGAAGCCGTGTTTGTTTCTTCTCTTTCTTTGCGAAGGTTGGTATGTTCTTTTCATGACTGTATATTATCTATTGTAAAATTAAGAGGTGCAAATATAAAGCGATTTCTCTACAAATGCAAGAGTGATTAATTATTATTTTTTCTATTTAAATGCAAATGTAATAATTCTTTTGAAAAAGATGCCCCAGAGGGGCATTTTATTAATATCTGTTTGTATATTTTATATCTTTCAGCAAACGTTCCACTATGATCCGTCGCGATGGAACGAGGTAAACTACTACCTGCGAGCCATTGTGCTGAATTTATTTTATTAGCAGTTTTCATTGCTTTAAAGATCTAATACCTAATCGTGGTCAGCATCTTTCTTGCAATGAAGACCATGAAATAAATCATATAGCTATTGGATCAGAGTGTCGCCACTTATAAAATAATCTTTTTTACAAGCCCAACGCCGCCTTCAATTTCACATAGCCTGTTTTACTCACCGGCAACCAAATATCAGACTTTAACAAAACCACATAACTATCCTTCTCTTTCAGCTCTATTTTAGTTACCTGAGCCAGATTAATGATGTACGATCGGTGTATGCGAATAAACTGGCTCACATCAAGCGTTTGTTCAAAATAAGCCATGGTTTTGTTCTTGTAAAAAGCACCATCAACTGTACTTAATTTCACATAATCATCATCAGCCTCTAAATAGTTGATATCGGCAACAGGAATAATCTTAATTACACCATCTTTTTTTACTACTACCCTATTGTTTTGGGCCGGACTTAAAGCTGCAGCATCCAAAACAGCCTCCGTATTTTCAGTTTGATTTAATTTGCCCGGTAACTTTTTAAGAGCAGCATCGAAGCGCGACTTATCAATTGGCTTAAGCAGATAATCTACTGCATTTACTTCAAAAGCTTTAATGGCATATTCATCAAAAGCTGTGGTAAAAATTACCGCAGGTTTATCTTCCACCAGCTCGAGCATTTCGAAACCACTAATTTTTGGCATCTGTATATCGAGAAAAATTAAATCAGGCTTATGTAAGGTAATGGCTTTTAAACCTTCAAACCCATCCACACATTCTGCTACAATCTCTATTTCTGCATGATCCGAAAGGTAATATTTTACAATATCTCTCGCTAAAGGCTCATCGTCAATTAGTATTGTTCTGATCATTTTTTTGTGGAATTTTTAGGGTGGTAATATATAAATTATTTGCCTCAATATCGGTTTGTAATAAATGTGTATTTGCAAATAACAGATATAACCTGCGTTTAATGGCACTTAAACCAAACCCTGTACCTCCGGTAGCTTTCATCTCGGGATCGAAAGGATTCTGTACGCGCAACTGTAAAATATTGTACTCTACAGTAACATCAACTTTGATCGTAATGCCTGCAGATGTATTATACAATCCGAATTTAATGGCGTTTTCTACGATGGGTTGCAATAATGTACCGGGCAGACAAAGGTTTAAAGTATCTTCAGCAACATTAACTTCAATGTTTAACCTATGGCTAAACCTTACTTTTTCGATATCCAGATACAGCTGAATGTACTCCATTTCTTCCTCCACAGAAACCCATAATTCATCATCGCGTTTTAGGGTACCACGTAAAAAAGAAGCTAATTTTGTAATCATTACCCCCGCCTCTTTTGGATTAACCATGGTAAGTGCAAATACCGAATTTAAACTATTGAAAAGAAAATGCGGCTGTAACTGGTGTCTTAACTTATTTAACTCAGCTTCTTTGGCTAAACTTTTAGCTGCCGATAGTCTTTCGTGTGTTTCTGATTGTTCTTCTAACCTATACCATAAAATATTAGCTAAAGCACACCAGGCTAAACACATAAAGGAAATTAAGCCCCTAAAGGCAAAAGAGAAATTGTAAAAATCTTTGTATTCTTTATAATCGACAAAAATATAAAGCACGCTGTATTTAGCTGCATAAATAATTACAAATGTGAGGGCAAGCGTAATAATCAGCACATAGAGAATCCGTTCATTTTTTGGCTGATAATAACCCAGCATATTGCTTAACCCTATACAAGCCAGGGCCAGCAAAAAGTTATTGGTTAAGCTATCGGTTATCGCTATCCACCAGGAAAAATTAACTACATAATGCAATCCGGCACCACACAATACCGTCCACACGATTGCAATGGTTAACGATACTTTCTGTATTTGCGGAACGGATAAAGGTCTAGTTGTCAAAATGATTTTGATTAGTTAATGATTTATTACGGTGTGCCAGCTTTTCCAGGTATTGTGTAACTGATTTAGGCTCAACAATCCTGGAACTTACTTCTACACCATCGGTAAGCTCTGCAACTTCCGATATTCCACCTACACCTAAAAACTTCCATGTTACTTTATCACCCTGGCAATTATTAAAAGAGGGATTAAAGTGTATGGCATTCAAATTAGCTTTGCTTAAGACTTGCTTTATACCTTCTGCCTGGATTAAACGCGTTTGTTCATTAAATTGGGGCGTATGCTTTCCTTCACCACAAATTACCTGATAGATACAATTTACCGCAAACCATTTCATAGGCGATGTTTATAATAAATGTTTAGAAACTTTTAATTTCAATCCCGCCAAATAAAGCCGTCCCATCTAAGATTAATGTTTTTTTCAACTCGGCTACTGGCATTACATGTGATCTTTTATCTTCAACGCTCCCAAATAATGCCGTTACGTTCGATTTAATTGCCCAGTTTTGTGGTACAATTAATTTAATTCCTCCAAAAACTGCCGTTACATCAAGCGATACTGTTTCAGAAAAATCGGCCTGGGTCATTACAATATCGGCACCGCCAAAAACGGCCGTAATATCGCCGCCCTGAAAGTTTTTAGTGTAAACCGTTTGATGGCTACCACCAAAAATGGCCATTACATCAATAACATCATTATTATTTGCGGTCTTCTGATCGCTAGCTGTGTCAAAATCAAAATCGGCTTTGTTTTTATCTTTACGTTTTTTCTTAAAACCAAAAGTATCCTTTGGTCTGAAGATTAAAAAACCGCCTACTATCACTAAACCAATACCTAAAGCGTATTTAGATAAATCGAGATCTAATCCAGGTATACTACATAAGGTATTGTAAGCGCCGATTAAAATCAAAATCAGCCAGGCTATTCCTTTAAAGTTACGACGAACGCCGAGAAATACACCAAGTAAAATTAAAAAATTAGACCAGCTGAATATCCATCTCGGAATCGCTAATCCCATATTGTTCAATAAAAATGCAAATCCGATGATGACTATGATGAAACCGCTCCAAACCCTTCCTGAGTTTTTAAGCTGGCTATTATCGTTATTATTAATATTTTCCATTTGTGCTCGTATTTAATAATCCAAAAATATTGATAAGCACCTGGTCATAATATAGACAACATGCAAAAACTAGGTAAAAGGCGGTAAGTGCCCTTATTTTATCGGTGAAAATTATTTTGTTATTTTGATGGCATGAAATTTCTCCTATTAATGTTTGTTCTTGTTACTTCTACCTGCTTAAAGGCACAGGAAATGAGTAGCCATTATCAGATCTACGATGTAAAAAAACAAAAATTGATATCGATAGACGATATTGTTGCTGATATGGAGCAGGCAGATGTTTTATTCTTTGGCGAAGACCATAATGATTCTGTAGGGCACTACCTTGAAGCAGTGCTTTTCAGAAAACTCCATTTAAAATATCCATTAAATATAGGACTATCATTAGAAATGTTCCATACTGATGTACAACCTGAGTTAGACGAATACCTGGCAGGAGTAATATCAGAAAAGAATTTTATTAAAGAAAGCAGGGCCTGGGGAAATTACAAAGATTACAGACCTTTAATTGAGTATGCCAAACAGAACAGGTTAAAAATTATTGCGGCAAATGCGGCAACGCGCTACAGCAATGCTGTTACACAATGTGGACTTAAGGTTTTAGAAAATTTCCCAAAAACATCATTCAATTTTTTACCTCCCTTGCCTATTGATACGGCTCAGGGTAGATATTATGAAAAATTTACAGAAACTTTGGGTGGACACAGTATGGGTTCGATGAAAATTTATCAGACCCAAAATTTATGGGATGCGACCATGGCCTGGTCTATTAATAAGTTTATTAAGGCGAACAGGGGCATAAAGGTTTTTCAACTAAACGGGCGTTTCCATAGCGATGAAAAACTGGGTACTTTAGCAAAACTCCAACAATTAAATCCAAAATTAAAAATCCTGAATATTTCTTCGTTTTCTGATGAAAGTTTTATCAACCCAAATTGGGAGAAATTTAAAAATCTTGGCGATTATATCATAGTAACAGATCCAACGGTAAAAAGGAGTTATTAACCTTAATCAGTTAAAGGATGTTCAGCAGATATTTATCACTTGAGTCGTCTATTTTGCAAGAAGATGGAAGATGCTGACCACTCAGTAGCTACAAGATAATTGAAAACACTTTTTATACTTGTAAAATAAAATCAGCATAACGAAAGCACTTGAAAAGAAGCTATTCTTTAGGTATTTTAGTATTAGTATCATCACACTGAATTCATTTCAGGGTCTTAATAGCTGGAAGGATGCTGAAATAAATTCAGCATGACGATCGCGTGAGGTAAAGCGCCTGTAAACAATCACTATTATTCAAATATTAATCGAACTTAGGTTATTAAAATAAAAAGCTCCGAAGCTGGTATAGGTCTGCGGAGCTTTTACATTTTATGCTTTTGCTTTTAGTAAATCTCTGATTTCGGTTAAAAGCACTTCTTCTTTTGTAGGCACAGGTGGTGCGGCAACTGCTACGGCTTCTTCTTTCTTTTTCATTCTATTAATTGCCTTAACCATAATAAAAACAATTAACGCCAATAATAAGAAGTTTATCGCAACCGTAATAAAATTACCATAGGCAAATATAGCGGCATCTGGAGCAGCTTTTTTGGCATCTGCCAACGATGCTCCCTCCGGGATAAGTTCTGATCCTTTACCCATTGCAAAGTAAATGCTGCTGAAATCTGGTTTACCCACCATAGCAGCAACTACAGGCATTATTAAGTCTTCAATTACACTGGTCACTATCTTACCGAAAGCTCCACCAATAATAACTCCAACTGCTAAATCGAAAGCATTGCCCTTAATGGCAAACTCTTTAAATTCTTTTACAAATCCCATACGCTATCTGTGTAGTTTTATTTATTTACTAAAATAGCAAACATTAAACTCAATACAAATGTTTAGCAAATTAATTTTAAAACCAAACATATCAATAGCATTTAGATCAAATCAGCATAATATCTGAAATCTATTGTTTATTTTTGCCATATTCTTTTCTATTTAATATGCTAAAACAACACCTACAACAAAAATTATTACAAAAGTTATCACCACAACAAATACAGTTTATTAAATTGTTGCAGGTACCAACCGTTGCTTTAGATACCCGTGTAAAAGAAGAACTCGAAGAAAACCCAGCGCTTGAAGATCCAAGCTTAATGACTCAGGATGAGCCAAAGAGTGAATATGATGATCTAAATGATGGACCTGAAGATTATGAACAACCATCAGAAGATACCAGCATGGATGAATTTAATGTAGATGATTATTTACAGGATGATTCGACCAACGATTACAGCACCAACTACAATAATGGCGACGATGATGAGGAGAAAAAAGAAACGCCAATTGCTATTGAAAGTACGTTTTTTGAAAGTTTACAAGAGCAATTAGACCTTATTCCCCTATCCGATCAGGATTTTATTATTGGTAAACAGATTATTGGCAGTTTAGATGATGATGGTTATTTACGCCGTCCGCTGGGCTCCATGATCGATGATCTTGCTTTTTCTCAGAATGTTATTGTTGAGGAAGAGGATGTATTGGAAATGTTAAAACTGATCCAAAGCTTCGATCCTCCGGGCATTGGTGCAAGAGACCTGAAGGAATGTTTACTGATCCAGTTAAAAAGAAAAGATCCGAACAATCCCATTATAGTTAAAGCAATGAATGTTGTAGAAAACTATCTGGATGAGTTTACCCGTAAACACTACGATAAATTAGAAAAAAGTTTAGGCCTGGATAGCGAAGAGCTTAAAGAGGTGGTAAATGAAATTTTACGTTTAAATCCGAAACCAGGTGATGCCAATCAGGTTACCACTAAACAAATGCAGATTATTCCTGATTTCCACATCAGCAATAACGATGGCATATTAATTTTAACCTTAAATTCCAAAAATGCTCCTGAATTAAAGGTAAGCAGATCTTATCAGGAAATGTTTGAGCATTACGACAAGGCTGCATCTAAAGATAAAAAGCTAAAAGAGGCTGTTCAGTTTGTTAAACAAAAATTAGATTCCGCCCGATGGTTTATAGATGCGATTAAACAAAGACAACAAACTTTGTTAAAAACGATGAATGCCATTATGCACTATCAATATGAATATTTTTTAACGGCTGATGAGCGTAAAATGCGCCCGATGATCTTAAAAGATATTGCAGATAAAATCGATATGGATATCTCAACCGTATCCAGGGTGGCAAACTCTAAATATGTACAAACCGAATTTGGCACATTCCTGTTAAAATCTTTCTTCTCAGAAGCTATACAGACCGAAAACGGTGAAGAAGTTTCGAATAAAGAGGTTAAAAAAATATTAGAAGACTGTATTGGCAACGAAGACAAACGCAAACCTTTGGCGGATGAAAAACTAACCGAAATTTTAAAAGAAAGAGGTTACAACATTGCCAGAAGAACAGTCGCGAAATATCGCGAACAAATGAATATTCCGGTAGCAAGGCTGAGGAAAGAACTTTAGTCCAGTTGGCAGTTTTCAGTTATTAGTTTACAGGGTTTATGAGCATAGGCATGTGCATTTTCACCTTTGAAATTGAATAATGGCTTAGCTATTTAGCTCCTGTTATAGCGTTACTATAATATAGTCCTCGTTTGCAGCATTACTCTAATGTCATTAAGTTAAGCACTGCGATTCTCAGTCTGAGCGTAGTAGAAGACTTATTTAGATTGATAAATCACAATCAATAGAATCCAATAAAAGATGACAACTCCACTTTAATATGGTTCCCTGTTAAATCATCAACTGATTGATATTGATAAATATCACCTTTATTTAATTTGATAAGATATAAAACCAAAGCCAACTTATTAATTGGCTATATGATAAAAATTCAGTCATTTCCCTGGTCGGACTGATCGCCGCTACCATATTTCTCTGAAAAATCTTTGGCCTTTTCATCTGCCTCATGATCACTATGCGCTTCAGGCTCCAAATTCTCCTCTAAACGGTCGTTCCAGTTATCGAGTCCTTTATCAGGATTTTCAGCATTTTCTTCAGTAAAATCTGATTTTGATTTGGCCAGGTCTTGTTTTTGATTTTCCATTATTTGGTATTTATTTTAATTAAAACAGCGCCTGTAAAAGAATGTTTCACTAATAAGAATTATTTAACTGGCGGCTCATTTTTGGCATCCTTAAATTCTTTTACACTCTTCCCTATCCCCCTCATTAATTCAGGTAGTTTCTTACCACCAAAAATAAGCAGGATAACCACGCCGATCAAAATAATTTCCACTGCAGACATATCTTTATATTTTTCCCAATATACGTGATTTCTTTTAAAACGGATTGTTTGATTATTTCTTTATTGGCCATTGGTAGATTGGTCATTGGCTTCCTAGTACCCGGCATAAACTCCAAATTGAAATTGATTAATTATACTGGATAAATCCTGAAACAAGTTCAGGATGACGAAACGAAGAGAATAATCGACGCTTAACGCCTACCCCTAAAAACTAAACCAGCAACGCATTTAAAGTTCTTTTTTTAATGTTTGGTACCGCACCATGGCGCATAAATTCGGCTAAACCTTTTAATTGTTTAATCGACTTGATGGCTTCATAGCCTTCATATGATGTTCTGATTTTGTTCAGCAGCATAGTATCTGTTTTAAACAGGTCACTTTCAACTAATATTCCTTTATTCAAAAATTTCTTAATCAGTTCGGCCATTTTGCCGTTAGCATATAAATGAAGAGGCAATTTAAACACATCATTATTCAGCTTATCAAAAGCTTCATTAATCCAGGCTACTTCAGTTTGTGCATTCACCGCTATTTTCCCCTCATTCAACACAATGGAAGTCAAAAATTCGCGTGCACGCTGACGGGAAATTACCCCACCATGAACACCATCGCGTAAAGTATAATCCAAACGATCGGCGCAGAGCGCTGGCAAGGGCTGTTCTAAAATATCAAAGGTGCCATATAGAATCTGGTTAACATTATATCCATATTTCAACAGCACATCAGGCACTTCCGATTTACATAAAACTTCGGCAAAAACTTTTTCATGATAATCTTCGTCCAAATTGTCGAAAACATAATCCCCCACATGAGAAAAAGCAGTATGTGAAATATCGTGTAGCAAGCCAGCAATTTGCTCCAGTTCCGAACCACCAAGCATCCTGATCAACATGGTTACTCCGATGGCATGCTCTAGCCGCGAATGGCAGATATCCGGATTGACCAAAAATATAGCACCGCTTTGATGAACCCCACCTAACCTTTTTAAAGCGTCAGTATTTAACAGCTCAGAAAATACCATTGGCAGTTCCATTTTGCCATATAAAAAATCATTCACCTGAATCATATTGCTTGCTTTTATTTAAAAGAATAATCAATTGCAAAAATACTAAATAAATTAGCTTTTTGATAAAAAATTATCCACATTAATACCATTTAAAAACTAAATTAATTAGTCAAAAACCAACTTTCAAATATTTTGAAAGCTATTATTACAATTTCGTGATCAACAAAAAACCAGCAGTAAAAACAACCCGATTAATTAAACGTTATACTTGTAAAAAATAGCGATATGGCAACTGCTGAACAAATTAGAAAAGGGTATTTAGATTATGTTTTAACGAACAATGAAAAGCCTAAATCGGTTTACATTTTTGCAAAAAAGATTAAAATTACCGAGGCCGATTTTTATCAGTTTTTCTCTTCTTTCGAAAGCATTGAAAAAACAATCTGGTTTGAACTCACTTTCGAAACCATTACAAAAATCAAAGAGCAGGAAGTTTGGCCCCAGTATACGGCCAGGGAAAAAATGCTTTCTTTCTTTTACAGTTATCTTGAAAATCTGAAGAATGAGCGCAGTTTTGTGATTTATAGCTTAAAAAATCACCGGGGTAAATTTTCTACCCCTGATGTACTTGCTGGTGTAAAGCCTATTTTCGAGAACTTTGCACAGGAAATTATTGAAGAGGGTTTAGATAGTGGAGAACTTGCTGAGCGACGCTTTTTAAGCAAAAGATATAAAGATGCCTTATGGATCCAGTTTGCCTTTATTCTTAATTTCTGGATTAACGATGATAGTGAAGGTTTCGAAAAAAGCGACGAAGCCATAGAAAAAGGCATCAATGTTACTTTCGATCTCTTTCAGCATTCGCCAATTGATAATTTATTGGAATACGGGAAATTTTTATCCAGAAACGGAAAATTTGCAGAAAAGATGAGGTTTTAAACATTAGATGAAGACACAAAAAAGTATTCCAACTACAAAGGTAGAGCGTTCGGCAAAATTTGTTAAAACTGGTATTCAGATCGGCGGTAATTACATCAAACATTATTCAAAAAAACTGTTTAACCCTGAAATGGACAGGGAACAGCTTAACGAGGATAATGCTACCGACATTTATAAATCACTGAGCGAACTTAAGGGAAGCGCCTTAAAAATTGCACAAATGCTGAGTATGGATAAAAATATCCTGCCTAAATCATATGTCGATAAATTTAGCCAGTCGCAATACAATGCACCCCCGCTTTCTGGTCCATTGATTGTGCGCACTTTCACCAAAAATTTCGGTAAAACACCCGAAAACATTTTCGATAGTTTTAACTTAAATTCCAGCAATGCAGCTTCTATCGGGCAGGTACACCAGGCCATGCTTAATGGCAAAAAATTAGCCATCAAAATTCAATATCCAGGCGTGGGCGATAGTATTTCGTCTGATTTAAAACTGGTAAAACCTTTCGCATTCCGTTTACTGGGCATGTCTGAAAGGGAATTGAATATCTATATAAAAGAAGTTGAGGAACGTTTGCTCGAAGAAACGGATTATGAACTGGAAGTTAAACGTTCTATAGAATTTTCTGAAGCCTGTAAAAACCTCGATCATGTGGTTTTTCCGAAATATTATCCCGAATTATCTGGCAAGCGTGTCATTACCATGGATTGGATTGATGGCCAGCACCTAAAGGAATTTTTGCAGACCAATCCTTCTCAGCAACTTCGGAACAAAATCGGTCAGGCCCTATGGGATTTCTATAACTTTCAGCAACACGAGCTGAGGGCTGTACATGCAGATCCACATCCGGGAAATTTCATGATCACTCCTGACGAAAACTTAGGGGTAATTGATTTTGGCTGTATTAAAGAAATGCCAGATGACTTTTATTACCCGTTTTTCTCCTTAATTTCTACTGATGTCATTAATGATAAAAATAAAACCATCGATGCTTTTAGAAAACTGGATATGATCCATACAGACGATTCGACTGAGCAGGTTGAGTTTTATTATAAATCATATAGAGAAATGATCAGCCTCTTTGCCAAACCTTATACCAGTAAATCTTTTGATTTTAGTAAACCTGATTTTTTTGAGCAGCTGTACGCCTACGGTGAAAAGATTTCTAAAATGCCAGAATTCAAACAGGCCCGTGGCGTAAAACATTTTATTTATGTTAACAGGACTAACTTTGGATTGTACCAGATTTTGCATGAATTAAAAGCTACTGTACATACGGACACTTATAAACCCACTTTAGAAAGGTAAAAATACTGGAGATTAATATAGTTGCGGCACTATGATCCGATAGTTATCGGAATGAATTAATTACATAATGCTCCGGCAAAGTCTTTTGATGCATAAGCTTTGAATATTCTGTTTGCAGTTCCGATAAATTCAGTCGCTTTTGAATCTGATTTTACAGTCTTTGCTCCTTCCATTGTTTTTAAAGGGCTGTCATCTTTAACATAAAACCGGTATTCTGTTTTGGTAACCTTGCCAATTGCTGGTCCGCCAATAATGGTCTGAAAACAAAAAATGACTTTACCGGATTGGTAATAGTACTCATTTACCCAACTCCCATCGCCAATTGAACCCGATTCTACAATTTTAACAATGGCTTTTTCATCAAAATAGTAATCTACTATTCCGTCCTCCGTACAACCGGCAGATTCGTAAGTGTAGTGTTCCCTCTTTAGCCGCTTTGAATTAATTTTCTGCACATCCTGTCGAATTGCTAAAATTGCCTGGTCGACCATTTGTTTGTTCGATGTTAAATTCTGTTGCGATGGCGCAGGTTTCGTTACCTGGGCAAACGCCCCATTTGTTAAACCAAAAGACAGGGAAAATAAAAGGACAGTTTTGCATAAGGTCATAGGTACATTTAATATTTAAGTGGAAGATTTTGTTAGGTTAAACAATCTGCCTGCCATTTGGTTTGTTGTAACTTTTACACCTGAAGTTACCATATTATAATCAATAACCCTGCTGCTATTTATTACGGTTAGGTAAAGGAAGTTTAGGCCCGAGTTGTAGAATGGCACTTTTTTCATAACACCCAAAACAATATCTAAGTTTTGATGTTAGTTTCAACAAAACAAGATCACCAGAAGATTTTTCTATATGACATCTAAAATTACGAAATTTTTCCCTGAAACGGTTATCCTTTTGGCCTTTGTACTCTTGTTTTCAGGTTGTAAAAAGCATGACGAAGTTCCGCAGCAAGATCAGCTGACTTTGCTTAAACAAAAAGTTTCAGGAGAGTGGGAATTTACTAAAGGAGTCTATATGGAGTATGATGAAACCGGAAAGGTTTCGTACACCGAGAATCTTCCTTTTGAATCTCCTAAACCATGGTATGATTTTCGCAACCCGGAAATACTTTATCTTTCAGACCGTTATGGAAGACAGGCAATCGGTTACAAAATTTCCATTTCCGATAATAATATTTCAAGGATAGAGATTGGTGAGAAATCTTATGATATCGCACACACATTTAATATCACCAATATCACTGATACGAATATGACCTGGGTGCTTGAGCAGCGATTTGATAACGCCGGACCTGGCTTCGTTTCGCGAGTATACACGGAGTATAATTTTACCAAGCAATAAAGCATACTCCTACCAAGAACTGACGGTGCTGAATGATAAGCAATTTTCCCGGATTTAGTTTTTACGACTTTTGGATATCTTTTAATTCGTATCCGGATTTTTTTCGGATACTAGTCCGAATTTAATACCAGATTTTATTAAAAGTGCATTCAATCGCCTTAGCAAGCGAAACAGTGTTGTAAATAGAGAGTTTAATATAATGCAGCCTCACCCTGAGTTGCTGTCATTAGTAACTGAAATCAAACGTTTTTCTTTACCACATCAACCATGTGATCGATATCAAATGGTTTTTCGATATAATCGTCGGCTTTGCAATCTTCTGCCTGTTGTGGTAAGTTATTAGATGTCGAAGTGAGCACGGCTGGTACATCTTGCGTTTCAGGGTCAGATTTAAGTTCTTTAATTACTTGCGACCCTTTCTTTTTACCTTTGATGTGATCATCCACAATCACCACATCAGGCTCAATTTCATCTATTTTATCTATAGGATCGGTTGTTAAAGATGCGGTAACATCAAACCCCTCTTCTTCCAACACCTGGTCCATTATATCGAGGATATCTTTATTATCCTGAACAAGTACAACCTTTTTTTTCATAAATAAACAGCCTAAATTCTCATTAAAGATAAAAAAAAAGAGCAATCCAAAAATGGATCTTAAATTATTTTACAAATGCTTGGTAAAGTTTCAGGTTTTTGTCTTGGATTAATGCCTGTTCGTCGAGTATTAAGTATCGATTGTATAAAAATGCAACATGGCCTGCAACGTTTTTGATTTCATGGCGTCTTATCATCAAAACAAAAACAAAAAAAACTTAACCATTTAAATAACAATTAATTAACATTTAATTATTAAATAAAAATATTATGAAAACCGCTATTAAAACCCTCATCGCAACTTCATTAACCGCAATTGTTTTATCATCTGCTGTATTTAATACAAGTGTTTCTGCTATAGAAAAAGAACCGGATGCCATTACAAAAATATCAGCCTTTAAAAGAATTTCCGTGGCAGGGAATGTAGAAGTAACCATTATCCAGCGAGGTAATGCTGGTATTTCTTATAGCGAAGATAACACAGGCACAGCAAAAGTGATGCAAAATGGGGATAATTTAAAAATCACTTCAATCGGTGCCGAAAAAGCAAAATTAACCGTTTATGTAAATGATTTTTTCAGGATTGAAGCATCTGGAAATGCCGTTGTTAAAACCGAAGGAAAACTAACCACTAAATATCTTCAAATCTTTTTAAAAGGAAATGCACATGCAGATATCAATACCAGCTCAGAAGGTTTATATACTGTAATTTCAGATCATGCAGATTTAAAATTAAGTGGCTCTACCAATATCCATACACTGGTAATGGGTAAATCACAAAAGTTAACCATCGATAGATTTGCTGCTTTAAAAACCAACATCAGTTCGATAGAAACTGATGCTGTTGAAAGAGAAATTGCAGCCATCAACTAATTACAAAACACACAAATGAAACAAGGCTTTCTGATCTGATCGGGAGGCCTTTTTTGTTGCGATGGAAAATGCAAGATGGGTGATGGAGTGCACACCAATCATTACCATAGGTTAGGGCTTCAGTAACAAGTCCGTATTGCATTAGCTTTTAAGGTGAAGAAAAATAGGACTCTTTTTATTGAACGCTATCGATTTACACAAGGGTTAAAACAAAAAATCCGCTGGTATTATGCCAGCGGATTTATAAAGAATTTAGTGCTGCAGCACTTTTGCAATTTCCTTCTCAATAGATTTAATTTCTTTAGGTTTAAGCTTCTTAGCGGCATCTGTTCTGGTTGTTACTTTATTTTCCAGATACTTTACACCTACCCTTAAAGCTTTTAAGCCTGATACGCCCTGAAGTTCATCCAATTCCAATTGCTCTAAATCGTCGTTTAAATAACCTTGAACCTGCATGTATTTGATATATTCTATATACTCTTTGGCTTCTTCAGGATTAAAGTAAACCATAGAAATTTTATGCGGCTGCGTTAAACGTTCTGTAGTTCCTTTTATCAGCACTTTATCAATCCGTTTTTTAACCACCTCATAACGAATATTATAGGCTCCTTCTACGTCAAAACGGCGTTCATCGTTCCTGAAACTAATGTCAATAGCATTTGAGTGGATAAAAATTAATTGCGTTGTTTCGAGTGCACGTGGCATTTCGGCAATTAAACTATTTGATAACCGGGCAATATCAACCATGGAAGTAAGTTGCCACAAGCGGATATTTTTCAGGTAAAGCAAGTCAAACGGCTTTTCGGGCGCTATGTCCTGACCAATGTAAATATCGTATTCTACCCCATCTGTTCTAAATTTGGCGAAATAGCAAGGATAAGAAGCCTGCAGTTTTGATTGCGATTTTTCCAGGTATTGGCTTACTTCGGTATTGATCAGCTGCATAGAAACTTCCAGCTGCCTGCGGTTTTCGAATGCGGCTCCGGTTTCGGGCACCACCACTTCAAAATATTTATCAATTACCTCGGCTGTTTTAGGATGATTTCCTTTAATGATAGATAAAAAAGGATAAACCTCAACTTCCAAAAATTCGTTCAGCTGACTTTCTTCGTTTGATGAAGCAAAATCGCCAATTCGTTTAATCCAGTCTTTACAATTAAAAACCAGCTTATCAATCAGCTCTAAAGAAACATGTTTACGAATCAGTTTTAAAGTATCAATTAAAGTATTTAACTGCACTCCCATATCATCTTTAAGCGCTTTGTTACGCTCGATGGTGGAGTTGCGGATATCGATAGCGCCAAACAGCGGGTATAAATGTTTGAAGGTAACGGTCTCGATTTCTTTTAGCTTGTGATAGCCATTATTCTGCTGAAGGAAATGCCAAACGGCCTCGTTAAATTTCCACTGAACGGAAGGTTGCAAGGCAGTAAATTTATCCATTAGAATTTCGTCCATTTTGGCATCAAACTCTTCAATGCTGTATTGGAAAAGCTGACCGATTAAAGGCATGGCCGGACGCAACCTGGATAATAATTTGTCATCAACTGCTACTTTATCGTTAGAATATACTTCCAGTACGCCTGCTAACTCTTTATTGTAGTAAATAGGCAGCACTGAATAAGAACTAACACCCGCAGCTTTCAAAACCTTTAAAAAAGGATCTTTCTCTATCTGATCGTCGTTAATGGCGCCCACGAAAATAGCCCTTGGGTTTTCCTTGTATTTATCAACCAGCGAATAAAAAACTTCTTCTTCTAAATTAGAAGCTTTTGCAGAATTGATGAGCTTACTTTGCGAAAACTCCTGGTTATCGAATACCAGCTTATTGTTAACCGTTAAAAAAGGCATTAAGCCAAATTCCAGCTTACTGTTACCACTAAGTGTTTTTAACGCATGTATTACGTGGCTATAAGCTTCGGTTTGGTAGTTATGATCAGCCAACGCACCGCGAATACCTTCAATAGAGTGTTGTAAAGTAACATCGGTAATGGAAATGATGCTAAAGCCTTCAAAATGGAAATTATTCAAAGGCAGATTTTCCACCAGGAATTCTAATTCTGTTTCTTCCTGAAAATGTTTACCCAGCGCCTCGAAATTCAGCTCAGGCAAATCACCCTTATGCATAATTTCTACAAACTTGGTATCCGTCTGGATATTATAATACTGTGTTAGTTTCGTTTCCTCATTAATGTGTGCATAAATGATCTCATTTTTCAGTACCGGGGTGAAATTATAAAAACGGCCTAAAATTACGTTGTAGATAAACTTGAGCTGTTTTTTTTCAACCGGCTCGTTATCTTTCGTTACCTTGTTTTTAGGATCGTGATCCTTAAAAAATTTATAAAATGCATTGGTGCTAAAGAAAATCTGATCCGGAATAGGGGTACTTAAAGCCCAAAACAAATCGTCTTCGTTATCCATTAAAGGCGTTAGAATGGTAAAAATCAATTCTAAAGTATCTTTATACTTGGATAATTTTTCTGCACTGATGTTGCCAAGAAGCACATCGTCTTTTTCAATTTTTTGAAGTAAAAACCTGTAAAATTCAGATTTTACCGATTTCTCTGTTTTCAACCTGCCTTTTAAATACTCCACAAGGGGGCGGAAAGACAGAGATGATTCTACCTGGCAATGTATACATTCGTTTTTGTGTATCTGTATTACATTGGTATTCATTGTATAAGTTTGCTATAGTGTAAAATTTATAGTTATCTATTTAAGTACTAATTCATTGCAAAGATACATACTCCTAAAAGCAATCTTCGTCTGCTGAACGTAATACTTAGATATTAGATCTATTAATATGTTACACAAATTTAGTACCTAAAATTAAGCGATACGTATGGATACCAGCCATCTGAAGAGTGTCCCATCACAAATCGCACAACTGTGAGTGATGCCGGAGCAAAGTAAACACCCCCTCCTACACCGTGGTGCCACAATGTAGAGGCTTCGTCTCTTTTCCATACCCTGCCTACATCATAAAAACCCAGTAAGCCAATCTGTCCGGGTAAAACATAGCTTACTAAATCGCCAAGTTTGGCACGTAACTCTAAATTATTGTAAAACATATGTTCGCCCGCAAACCTGAACTGACGATAGCCTAAAAGATTTCCTTGGCCGCCTAGAAATAAAGCCTGGTAAAATGCAGGTTTACCAACGGTAACCCCACCACCAAAACGATCTGCCAAAATGAAGTTTTTTCTGCCATCCAGGTTTTTATATAATGCTATACTCGCTGTAAACTGTCCATAAGAGTTAGAATATTTGTTAACGCCTTTGTAGCCCAATAGTTTAAAATCTACATAACTACCTAAAGTTGGTAATAAATCATTATCACGTGTGTTGTTGGTGAAATTCACAAATGCACCTGCAAACATCTTTTCGTTTCTAACGGTAAGCGAATCAGAAGAATGCAATTGCGATGGATTTTCGATAAAACGGCCATCGTTATCTTCCTGATTATATTTATAATATTGATAGGACGGACCAACACTAAAAGTAGATTTAGGACGGCGCCACCTGATGGAGGCATCAACCTGGTAAAGATTGAAACGTGCACGGTAATACCTGATATTATCATCATCATCGCCATGTTCTTCAAAATGTGTTTCGTTACCCAAACCAAAGAAATTCTGTGTGTTATTTGGGGCGAAAGCATCGGCTTTCAACACGAAATCGCCCTTTCCAAATGCTTTTAACCACTCACCTTTATAATTAAACCTAAAAGCTTTTGTAGAGAAAGAGTGCAGAAAAGAAATGGTTTGCGAATTGCCATAAGGTTGCTTTCTGAAACCTGGATTGGTTTGTTTATAGATCAAACCCAATAAAACCCCGTCATCCTGATTATAACCAGCATTTAATAACCATGAATTCCGGCGGTACATATCTTTTGGGATATAGCTAAAATTTGAAGTATCGTTAGAGATTATTTTTCTGATTTTATTGGCATCCTCTCCATTATAAGTTGCCTTATCAGTTCTGCCGTATAATTTAACAGGTCCGTTGCTATTTGCAAAATCGTAAACTTTAGTGCCCTTGCCACCAATAATCCGCAGTTTAATGTTAGAATTTTTATTGTCCAGGATCAAGCTATCGTTACCGTTGTGCATGTACACCCTGATCTCTTTGGTTACTTTAGGGTCAAATTTCCGGTCAAAAAGCTCATCTTTAATATTACCCTCTTTAGAAATTTTATTGATTTTCACCCGTAATCCATCGTTTTTAGCATCGCTAATCTGAATGAGTTCATTCTTATTGGTCACTTCGATATCCACAATGCGGTTAAAGAAATGATAATACTGGTTCATTAATTTTGGCAAAGTGGCTATCCGGTTGCGCATCTGCGCCAGAAAAGCATCATGATGAAGGGAATAACTTGGCTCAGGGAGTTTTTTCAATGCTTTTTCGAAAACCGCATCGTTATAATTTGCGCAGAAATCCTTCACAATTTTATCAAACTCCTCCTCGCCGATATTGGCTGTCCAGCGGCTGCTGATTTCCCTTCCTTCCCATAAAAACCAATTGATATCTTTTATACCACGCTCATAGCCCTGCATCATCGGTAATAATGACGAAGATTGGGTATAACGTTGCAACAGGCCATCTGATCTGAAAAATACCTGATCGCGATCTCTCGGCACCGGCGAATAAAGCGAACCATCTTTAGTCTTCGTTTCTTTCCAGCGCCACTGGTCTTCATGTCTGTCCCAATCGCCCAATAACACATCAAATGCCCTTGCTTTTACCCAAGCTGGTCCGTCTAATTTATTGTCATTATCTTCGGTTAGTTTTTTATCCATTTTCGGCGAACTGTCTGATTCTCCGGTTGGTTCTCTTTCTTCGAACAAACACAAAGTATTGGCAAATGCCGATTCAAATTCGCCCAAATTATCATCAGGAGAAACCCAGCCAATAATCGGGTTGCTATGTGCAATGCCACCAGCTTTAGCAAGTTCAGGAACTACGAGTGCTGAAAACGGATGCTGTGCAGACATATTATCCTTTATAATATCTTTCGCAAAAGTTTCGCGTAATGCGGCAGGCAACAACACTTCGGGGTATTTCTCTACACTCCGCAGCACATATTCTTTACCATTTTTATCTTCTAAGCGCAAAGACCTCGATTGGTTACCTCCACCACGTTGTGTTGATTTTAAGCCACCCATCATTTGCGAAACACGTAGTACAGGTACTTTGGTTTTTCCAGCATATTCTTTACGGTAGTTTTCGCCAAAAATAACACGGTGGAAACGGCCTACACTATCATATTCTGGCTTAACGCGCACAAAAATACTATCGGCAGTTATTGGTTTATCTCTGTTTCTTACTTTTTGAGAAATGGTTTCGAACTTTTTTAGGTAACTGTAAACCTTTTTAACGCTCGTATCTGAATAGATATAATATTCATAACGCATATCATTGTTTTTCAGCTGATCGGCCACTACGTAACCCTGCTGCATTTCGTGAAACAATGAGGTTTTACCTTCTTTATTTGGTGATACTTTTGAACCCGATCCACTGATAATCTGCAATTGTTTTCCTTTAATTAACTGTAAACCATGTTCATGCCCGGCCACATAAGTTACATTTGGATAATCGCCAAATACACCGGTTACTGATTTAATCATATCCTTATAAGCCGGATGGTTTAAATCTTCAGGGCTCAGTAAGGTAGAACGCAATAAAGGATAAACAGAACCTAAACCAGGCAAAGGGATGTATAGATTTTTGTTTAAAGATGTTAACGGAAACAGATGGTTCCTTAAGTTAAAATAACCACCATGTGGCCCGTAACTTTGAAAGGGATGGTGCGATGCCAGAAGAATTACTTTATCCTTATTTTCTTCCAATAACTGCTCCATTTTTACCAGCACCTCATCTTTGGTACGGCAGTCGCACTCGCCATTAGGATTAGATTTATTGTAAGGGAACAGCCACCATTCACTATCGTAGGCAATGATGGTAAGTTTATCGGTTAATTTAATCGCTACGGGATCAGGACAACCATTATCGGGAATTAGTTTCAGCAAAGGATCATTCTGTTCCCTAAGGTAATCGCCCTGGGCTTTTATTTTGGCCAGTCCTTTAGGCCCCGATTTATCCCAATCGTGGTTGCCGGGAATAAAATAAACCGCAGCGCCCATTTTTCGCATCGGTTCGAACTGCGAGCGCAGAATCTTTTTAGTTTCCTCTTCTTCTATACTTCCGGGCAAACCCATTCCGGTTGGATAAATATTATCGCCCAGATATACAACAGTTGTTTTTTTAGGAAGGATTTGCTTTGCCGCGTTTTTTAAATCCTGCATTTGGGCAGGGTTCATTTCGCCTGCATCGCCAAAAAGAATTACACGGTATTTTACATCATCCTGCGCAAAGGCAATGTAGTTTATTAAAAATAAGATGGTAAAAAGGGTAAATCTTTTAATCATAGAGCAACATTTGTATAAAGATAGTTATTTTAATTTTTTTGAGGTTTTTTATGTTAAGAATCTCTTTATCGTCGTTAAAAGTACACCCTTAATTTATCTTAACTCCTTAATGGTGAAAAAATATAAGTTAAAATCTCACCATTAAGAAATTAAGGACATTAAGTTATTATTATAATAAGTTGTCATTTTGATTAGAGCACAGCGGAGTGGATAAATCCTTAAACTATGTTAAAAGATTTTGCTTCGCAGAGCCTTCGGGTTCTCCACTACGGTCGAAATGACGATATTTTCGAGACCAATCACGTTCTTTATCCATCTGTCCATTAATATCGATTTTATAATATAAATTACCCATCAGAATGACAATTTATATTAATGAGACAGCCTCTTTATAGATCCTGAAACAAATCCGATAGCTATCGGATCAGGATGATGATCGCGTTAGGATACCACTACCAAATTTACTTCTTCAATTTAAACAGTAAAATATTACCAGCGGCCAGGGTTCCACCCTCATTAGAGATATAAAGGTTATTATCGCGGTCGAACGCGATGCCTTCTGGTTGGTTAAATAAATTCGGATCTAAGGGATGTGTTGTTTTAACCTTGAAATCAGCATCAGTAATAACAAGCACCTTGTTTACTGAAGAAAGAATATACCACTCGTTGGTTTTTGGATTTTTAGCTAGTGCAGATGGACGGAACCTTGATTTTGAGCTTCCGGATGCTTTTTCGATCGCTTTATGCGAAAGACTGAATTCTCCTGCTGCTGTTAACGAAGCATCATCAGCAACTTTAAATCCATAAATACTGGAAGCTTTTGCTTTAGAATCCGGTTTGCTATCTTTTGTCAGCACATAAATCATGTTGTTTTTTTCATCTGCCGCCAATCCTTCATACTCTGCTTTGGGTACAAGATCTTTGGTTTTGGTTACATTATCGGCTTCTGGCTTGCTTAATTCAGCAATGGGGAAAGTGTGCAGTTCTCCATTGCTTTTTAACACAATGAAATAATTTTTGATGATGGTTACATCTTCATAATCGCCTTTGCCACCAAATTTCGTAAATTTTGACTCTTTATCACCCAAACCTAAATGAAAGAGGTCGCCATCTTCATCCTGAATGGCAAATACTTCTTTTGGATCGCCATTATGAAATACAATGCCTGAAATTTCGAAAAGATTATGTGGCATGTTGTATTTTACCGGATTAGCAAGATCATAAGGAAAATCTGATTTTGCTGCTTCGTTTGTTGAAGCTGTTGTACTGGTTGAATCATTTTTTTTATCATCTCGGTTGCCATTAACGCACGATACGCTAAAAAAAGCTGAAGCGACTAAAAGACCTGAAGCCAGAAAAGTTTTATTGTATTTCATAAGGGTAAAAATTTAATGTTTAATAACAGTTTTTATTTATCGACCGTCATTCCCGCGCAGGCGGGAATCGTAATGCAATAGGTTTAAGATTCCCAATCAAGTTGGGAATGAAGACCGTACTAAGCTGTATTTAATCTTTTTTCAATAATTCATAAATATCATGCTGAGAGGAAACAAGAACCCCGCCAGTTTTAACAGGAATATTATTCATGTTTTCATCTATGCAAACCGCCTGCACGTTATCTTGTTTCTGGATTTCGATAATAGCTCTTATTTCCTGCTTAATCTGCTCGTTATAAATCGGAAAGCAAACTTCAATTCTTCGATAGATATTCCGGTTCATCCAATCGGCGGAGCCCAGATAAACGTCATACTTATCTAAGTTGTTAAAAATAAAAACACGTCCATGCTCTAAATAACGATCTACAATACGGGTAACCTTAATGTTTTCGCTCATCCCTGCTACACCTGGAATCAGGCGGCAAATGCTCCGCACAATCATTTCGATCTTTACACCTGCTGCTGAAGCCTCGTACAGTTTATTGATCAAAACCTTTTCTTCGAGGTTGTTCATTTTAATGGTAATACCTGATGGTTTACCTTGTTTGGCGTGTTCAATTTCCCTATCGATCAGGTTGAGAAAAACTTGCTGTAAATTAAACTGAGCCACCAATAAGTGATTAAATTTAACCTGGTCTGAAGAGGTAGGTTTAACCCTTTTGGCCAGAAAAATAAACAGTAGCTCTACCTCACGCAGCATTTCTTTATTGGCCGTCATTAAAATATGATCGGTATAAAAAGCAGCTGTGCTTTCATTAAAGTTTCCGGTAGCAAACAAACCAGAATAACGCATTCTATTACCAACCTGGCGTTTCACTAAGGCTACCTTGGCATGAACTTTTAAAGCGGTAACACTGTAAATAATATCAACGCCAACCTCCTTCATTTTTTTTGCCCACTTAATGTTATTGGCCTCGTCAAAACGGGCTTTAAGCTCAACCAAAACGGTAACTTTTTTGCCATTTTTTGCCGCGCTGATTAAAGCATTTACAATCTTCGAATCGCTGGCTACGCGATATAACGTAACGTAGATTTCCCTAACTTCCGCATCAATAGCGGCTTCGTTAAAAAAGCGCAACACACTATCGTAACTCTGGTAAGGTGTATGTACAATGATATCGTTTTTGTAAATGGCCTCAGTTAACGATCCATCTATTAAATCGGTATTACAAAGTTTTGGCCAGTTTTGGTTGGATAACTTTGACGAATTTACCGGAAAAGCCATAAAATCTTTCAGGTTATGGTACTGTCCGCCTTCTATTCTATTGGCCTTTTTTAAATTGAAAAGTTTTTTAAGCAGTTCAAATACATTGGCTGGTATGCCGGGCTGGTGGAGAAAACGGGTAGCCAAACCCGAATCGCGTTTTAACAATTGTTTCTCCAACTGTTCTGATAAACTGCCGGAATATTCATCTTTCAGGTCTATTTCAGCATCTCTGGTGATTTTGAAACTATAACATCCGGTCACTTCACCTTGCGGAAAAACACGGTCTAAATGAAAACGCACAATATCATCCAGAAATACAACAAAAGTTTCATCACCTGATTCGATCTTATAAAAACGGGGTAACTGGCTGGAAGGGATATTTAAAATAACCACTTCTGCATCTTCTTTCTTTTTTAGTGTAATCAGAAAATACAACTCATTATTGGAAGGAAAAAAATCGGAATCTGCATTCAGGTAAACAGGCTGCAAAAAGGCCATTACCTGGCTTAAAAAATACCGGGTTATGCTTTTCTCAATTTCTGCAGGGAATGGCGCTCCGTAAATTAAGTTGATCTTATTTTCTTTGAGCAAGGGGATGAGATCTGATTTAAGTACCTTACCATATCGTTCCTGCTGACCGGAAATGAGCTGATTGGCTGTATCCAATAAATTATCGTCGATCCTGATATCATTATCTTCCTTACTACTCAGTTTCTCTAAAGCGAGCAACACGGGCATCCTTACACGATAAAACTCATCAAGGTTAGAGGAAAATATCGACAGAAATTTAATGCGTTCTAAAAGCGGAACGGTACTTCGCTCTGCTTCCATTAAAATACGTTCGTTAAACTTTAACCAGCTTAAATCTCTGTTAAAAAAAGAGCTTTCTACAATCTGTTCCATTAAAGTTTACCGTAAGCTGCGTAAGCAATTACAAATGCAAATACTGCTGCAATTAAACCGAACATAAAAATATTATAAGCCAGGCGGATCAGTTTATACTTTCTGCCCAAAACTACGCCCTGCGAGTACACATCGGTAATTAAGGTTCCATATAAAAAGTCCTTATCGTTCATCACCTTAATCATCCCATCGGTATAACTGGGCAAACTCATTTTATAAAAGTTACCGAAAAACAACAGGTTTACCTTTTTCTTATCCATATCTTCCTGAGTAAATTCTCCTTTCGGAATAGATGGCCGGGTTGATAAAATAGAAACAACTACGCAGGTTAAACTCACCAATAGTAAAATAAATGTGGGAATAATCAGGTTGCCATGATCTTCCAGCCGCCTCAACAATAAACTCACGATCAGGGAAAGCATAATCGAATTTACGGTGATGAGGATGTGCGCCTTATTATCGGCCATATCACTCAGCCGCTGGTTATTGGCTGAGGTAATCCTAAACATGGTTTCGATCCCTTTATCTGGCCTATCGTCTTTATCCTTCTTCTTTTTATCTTTAACAATAACCGGTGCAAAGCTTTTAGGTTCTTCGAGTTCGGTACTGATTACTTCCTGTGCAGTGAGTTTACTTTTCAGTTTTTCGATATTTTTTTGTTTCTGATCGCTTAACAGCAAATTGGCGTAATCGGTATGGTAATCATGCGACTCCATAAACTGGATATCCTTTTTGCGCCATTCTGATTTACTGATATCTCTTTTATAGATCAGTTCATTTTCCTTATGCATTAATTTCCCTTTTGCACGGAAATCGGCCAGCCCTAAATGGAACAGATCTGCATCGCAAAGGATTTTATCAATTTCATTTTTAGGTTTCTGAGGAATTTTAGTCGCCAATATTGCACTTTTAACCTGATCACGGATTTCCTGATTCACCTTATGCCCGGCTAAAAAATCATCAGCCAACGCTGCTCCTTTTGCTTCGTGGTTTAATGCATCTTCAAAATACCCTGTATCGTGAAACCAGGCTGCAACGGTTACAGTAAAAAAATCCTGTTCGTTTAACTGGTAATGATTGGCAATTTGCTGCGCAGCATTTACCACTTCTTGCGTGTGTTCCAGGTTATGATAAACCAGGCGTGGATCGTTATGGGTATGGAAGTAATCGCCAACATGCTTTTCTACATCTTCCTGCAATTGTTTATAGTTCATGAGCTTATTGGTGTTGCGATAATTTGATATGATGAAGGAAATGCATTTTCTTAAAAATCTTTAAAGCTGAAAAATCGGTTTATTTTTATAGTGATAAAATTACGCTATTTTTTTAAAAACAACACTGATCTCCGCTCAACAATAATAATGCCTTGTTTATTTTACAATTAGATTTAGAAATGTGAGGGTTTGGCACTATAACCTCTTGAAATCAGGTTTATTCTTGTTAAAAAAAGATTACAATTTGATATAAATAGCGAATTCATTAGCACTGGAAAGCACTAATTTCAATTTAACTTTATGGTCGATCATCAGTAGAATTTTAATGTAATGCTAATATCACCAAATTGAATGATAAAAACAGGTGCATATGCGGCACATTTTACGATCAGCATTCCTGCTTTAAGCTGCAGCAAATATGACCTGAACTTTTTTCCATAATAAATAATGAAAAGAAAAAACACCTGCTTTTTTTTACTGTCAATGGCAATAGCGCTGAACGGCTTTGCACAAAAAACGATAGAAATTGCAACAAAAAACAATGTACTGATTTTAGAAACAGATCGTGACAACACTTTATTATCAATCTACCTTGGCAAAAAACTAGACAATGCGGGCGAATACCCGGGCATACAGGCATTAGATAAATATAAGCCTGGCTCTGATGATCTTTTAAACAAACGTGAAGCTTACATTGCCTCCGGCTCGCTTAATTTATTAGAACCGGCATTAACCGTCACCCATAACGATGGAAACAAATCGACGGTATTAACATTTTTTGATGTAAAAACCGAACAGCTGGATCAGAACAGAAAATTGACCAGCATTATCCTTAAAGATCTAAAATACAATTTTCAGGTGACCTTAAAATACCTGGCTTATTTTAATGAAAACGTAATTGAGCAGTGGACTGAAATCAGGCATCAGGAGAAAGGCACAGTAGTGCTCAACAAATATGCTTCAGCAAATCTTACCCTGAGTGGAAAAAAATTCTTCCTTAAAAACCAATATAGCGGTGCTACACGCGAAATGCGATCGGAAGAGCAGCAATTACTGCATGGTATAAAAACCATCGATTCGAAACTGGGAACCAGAACAAACCTGCTTCATTCTTCTTCTTTTATGGTTTCGATAGATCAGCCTGCAACCGAAGACATGGGTGAGGTAATTGCCGGATCGCTGGCATGGACCGGAAACTTTAAGCTGGATTTTGAAACTTTTGACGAGTACTACCTCAGGGTTACTGCCGGGATCAACAATTTTTCGTCGAATTATACTTTAAAGGCTGGCGAAAATTTCGTCACCCCCCGCTTTATTTATACTTACTCATCTGCAGGAAAGGGTTTAGCCAGCAGGAATTTGCACGATTGGGCCAGAAACTACCAGCTATTGGATGGCAAAGGCGAAAGGTCTACCATCTTAAACAACTGGGAAACCACTTATTTCGATTTTAATGATGAGAAACTAAATGAATTGACAAAGGATACCAAAAAATTAGGTGTTGATGTTTTTTTATTGGATGATGGCTGGTTTGGCAATAAATATCCACGTAATGGCTCTACTGCTGGTTTGGGCGATTGGCAATATAACAGGCAAAAATTGAAGAACGGCATCAGTGCTTTGGGTAAAGAGGCCACCGCTAGCGGAGTAAAATTTGGCATCTGGATAGAACCTGAAATGGTAAACCCTAAAAGTGAGCTGTACGAAAACCATCCCGATTGGATAATCAGACAGCCTGAAAGAAAAGAATATTACATGCGCAACCAGTTGGTACTGGATTTAACCAACCCCAGGGTTCAGGATTTTATTTACAAAACAGTTGATGATATTTTTAAGGAAGTACCGGAAGTTGCGTTCATTAAATGGGATTGTAATTCTCTGATATACAACGCCAACTCCCCTACGTTAAAAAACCAGGATCATTTTTATCTTGAATATATCAGGGGATTAAACAGCGTACTGGATAGGATTAGAAAAAAATACCCTAAAACACCGATGATGCTTTGTGCCGGAGGTGGTTCGAGAGTTGATTATGCTGCACTACAATATTTCACCGAATTTTGGCCCAGCGATAATACCAATCCATACGACCGGATTTTTATTCAGTGGGAATATTCGTATTATTTCCCTGCTATTGCAATAGATAACCACATTACCGATATGGGTAAACAGCCTATTAAATTTAAAACAGATGTGGCCATGATGGGAAAACTCGGTTATGATGTACGTGTAAATGAGTTAAGTAAAGATGATTTGCTTTTTAGCCAGAATGCCGTTAAAACCTATAATAGCTTTAAAGATATTATCTGGCATGGCCAGCAATACCGTCTGCAGGATCCATATGAAAATAAAATAGCTTCAATTGCTTATGTTAATGAGTCAAAAGATCAGGCCATTGTTTTTAATTATTATGTGGCCACCCTGTTTACAAACGGTGTGATATTACCGGTTAAACTAAAAGGATTGGATTCCGCTAAAAGATATAAAATAGAAGAAATTAATCTATACCCTGGCGTTAAATCGCCGATTGACAGCACCAAAGTTTACTCTGGCGACTTTTTAATGAAAGTAGGCTTTAATCCGGAAGCAAATGCTAACAGAACCAGCGTGGTTTTAAAGATACAGGCTATTTAAATTATTAAAAACATCACCGAGCTATCATTGACAGCCTCCAAAAAAAGGTCGTCATTGCGAGGAGGAACGACGAAGCAATCTATCATACCAGTAATCGTTGCTATAAAGATTGCTTCGTCGGCTGAAAAAGCCTTTTCGCAATGACGATCCCTTATAATCCATATTAAAAAGCAGAGCGCAATTATTGCATTAGCCTGTAATCTTCTTCAGTTTTTTTTACCTGGTCATAAATTGTGGGGTCGTGTTTTTTAATTTTAATTTTCACATATTTGGATGCGGGCATATTACTTTCCGCTACCACATTATTTACTGAAACCAACACATTGGTTTCGGGGAAATAAGTAACGGTATTCTTCTCCGGGATTTCGTAGGCAACAATTACAAACAATGGTGCAATTCGTGTTATTCCATCGTCAAAATTAAACAGATCAACCTTATCCCCCGCTTTCATTCCGAGTTTTTCAATATCCTTTTGATTCATAAAAATTACCCGCCGCTCATTTTTGATTCCCCTGTAGCGGTCATCTAACCCATAAATAGTCGTGTTGAACTGATCATGCGTCCTGGTGGTGGCCATCATATACTCGTCTTCCTCAAGCCGATTTGTTGGAATTTCGGTTAGTGTAAATGGAGCCCTGTCGCCAAATTCTTTGGTTATGAATTTTCCTTCCCTGGCAGCGTTTGGCAAATAAAAGCCTCCTTTTTGCCTTACTTTAATATTATAATTTTCAAAGCCGGGAATGCATTGTGCTATCGCATCGCGAACCGCATCGTAACTATCATGGTAAAGGGACCAGTTCACAACCGATTTTTCGCCCAGTGTTGCCATCGCCATCCGGCATACAATCTGGGTTTCATTTATCAGGTTTTTAGATACGGCATCCAGCATTCCCTTAGAAGCCTGTACAACACCCATCGAATTTTCAGTAGATATGATCTGTACTTCACCATTCACGATATCCTTATCACTGCGGCCATAAGTGGGTAAAATCAATGCTTCATTTCCATGAATTAAATGGCTACGGTTTAGCTTGGTAGATACACATACCAGCAAATCAAGTTTTCTTACGGCATTGGCGGTAAAAGTGGTATCAGGAGTTGCAGATAAAAAATTACCTCCCATGCAGAACAAAAATTTTACCTTGCCCTCTTGCATTGCTTTTATTGTACCTACCACATCATAACCATGCGCTCGCGGCATTTTAAATCCATAGAGATCCTCCAAACGGTCTAATTGCTCGTCAGTAGGTTTCTCATCAATCAGCATGGTCCTGTTTCCCTGTACATTACTGTGCCCCCGCACCGGGCAAACACCTGCACCAGGTTTCCCGATGCTGCCTTTAAGCAGCAGAATATTCACAATTTCCCTAATCATGGCCACGCCGTTGGGTTGTTGTGTTAAGCCCATTCCCCAACAGAAAATAATTCTGTTTTTAAATGCAATCATTTCGGCGGCTTTATGCAAGTCCTCCGTCGATACGCCTGATAAACCGGCTAAATGATCCAGGTTGTAACCTTCCTGTTTAAATTGTTCCAAAAAAGCTTCATAACCGGTGGTCTTGTCCTTTATAAACGCCTGGTCAAAAACTTTCCCAGGGTGTTGTTTTTCAAATTCAATTAAAAGAATTTCCAGTGCCTTTAACAGAGCCATATCTCCATTAATCTTTACCGGAAGATACAAATCAGCCAGCTTAACGCCTCCGCCTATCATTCCCTTAATAGACTGAGGATCCTCAAAGCCCATCAGGCCAGCTTCGGGCAGCGGATTAATGGCAATAATTTTTGCACCGTTTTTCTTCGCCTTGGCCAGGGCACTCATCATCCTCGGGGCGTTGGTTCCGGGATTATGGCCAATTTCAATAATCAGATCCGTTTCATAAAAATCCTCAAGGGTCACCGTTCCTTTCCCTATACCAATAGTAGGCCGAAGCGCCGAACCTGAAGTTTCATGGCACATATTGGAGCAATCAGGCATATTGTTCGTTCCAAATTCTTTGGCAAAAAGCTGGTATACAAAAGAAGCTTCATTACTTGTTCTACCGGAAGTATAAAAGGCAGCCTCATGCGGAGATTTAAGCGCATTGAGGTGCCCGGCAATTTTATTAAAAGCATGATCCCAGCTAATCGGTTCGTAATGGGTTCCGCCCTTTGGCATGTACATGGGTTCGGTAAGCCTGCCAAATTTCCCAATCTGGTAATCATCCAGTTTAGCCAGCTCATATACGGAATGTTGTTTAAAAAAATCTGCTGTAACCCTTTTTGTCGTCGCTTCTTCTGCCAGGGCCTTGGCGCCATTTTCGCAATATTCGCCAACCGGCGACCGTTCATCATCAGGATCTGGCCAGGCGCAACTCGGACAATCGAATCCTTTAAACTGGTTCATACTCAGCAGGGCCAGATTCCCCCTAAAAAATGTTTTTTCTTCAACCAGATTTCCCATCGCCGCCATTACCGCATGTATACCTGCTGTCGATTGTGCTACCGTGGTAAGTTTAAGGTTTAGCAGTTGGTATGGGTTTTCTGCTGAAGGCTTATTTTCATTATTTTCCATGACTTAGCAATTGAGGTTGGGATTCGGAAAATTGTCGCTCTGGTCTTCTGCCACGTTGTCCAGGCAGGCAAAGTCTTTTTCTATGAGTATGCTAACGGTACCAGAGGCATCACTAAACCCAACTTTTTCGGTATTTACCAGTTCATCTATCATTTTCACAGGCATATTCAGCATAATTTTATGGTTGGCAAAATCGGCGGTGAGTTTCTCCTCGTTTGTTCTTCTGATGGCGTATTCCAGCGAATGGCTTGCAAATTGTGTAAACTCAGAAAGAAAACCCACTGTACCCAATGTGCTAACGTCTGATTTGGTTAAACGGTACCGGATTGAATTGCCTTTGATTCTAATTTTCATGTGATATAGGGATTAATATGCGCTCATTTGTGGTGTAAATATTAAACCTGTCTTCGCGAAGAAAGCCCAGAAGGGTTATTCCAAATTCCGAAGCCAGCTCTACAGCGAGGCTGGAGGGTGCACCAATGGCGGCCACAATGGAAATACCTGCCATTGCTGCTTTTTGAATCAGTTCAAAACTAGCCCTTCCGCTTAAAAGTAATATACGTTGGTTTAAAGGGAGCAGATCACCAGCCAGTGCTGCACCGATCAATTTATCTAAAGCATTATGCCGACCAACATCCTCCCGGAGCAATAACAGCTCGCCTTCCATTGTAAAAAGGCCTGACGCATGAATGCCTCCCGTTACTGCAAAATTCTGTTGTGCAGCCCTGAGTTGGTCGGGCAGTGAATACAATACCTCTGGCAACAAGGTCATTTCCTCCTGATCAGCGGAATTCGAATAAGAGCTTACTGTTCTGATAGCTGCTATAGACCCTTTGCCACAAACCCCGCAGCTGGAGGTGGTGTAAAAGTTACGGTCAGATTGTAAAAGATCAGGAATAAAACCTTCGCTTAATTCCACGCCAACGATATTTTCTTTATTAAGTTCGCATGGCATGGCCAAATGGCTTATATTTTTTACTTGATCCTTAGCGGAGATAATGCCTTCAGTAAATAAAAAACCAAGTGCGAGCTCTAAATCCTCACCAGGGGTACGCATGGTTACTGAAATATTTTTTTGCACCCGGTTATTTTCCGCACCATATATGATCCTGATTTCCAAGGGTTCTTCAACCGAAAGCGTATCAAGCGCTGGAGCGGCAATAGCACATGAAACTTTTTTCACAGGTATTTGCCTGATTGATAACGATGGGATATCTATCATAATGTTAGTAAATCAGAATAAATTAAGAGACTGTCTAAAATTAAATAAAATTTATTTCATATATCAGTTTGAGCGTAGTCGAATACCATTTCAACGCATTAATAAAGCTTGCTATAAAGATTGCTTCGTCGGCTGAAAAAGCCTTCTCGCAATGACGATTCCTCGTCGGAACATAGCAATAGAAACGGAGCGGTCATCCAACCAACTCCGTCTGTCGTCATCCTAAACAAATAGCAAATGCTACCGTTTACTTTTTATTATCCGAACTGTCTTGTTCGATAAAATATTTTGCAAAATACTTTCTCAACCGTCGTTGAAAATAGGTTTTATAAGGTTCTTCGTAAGTGTGGCTTTGTCCTGGTAAAACCAGGAGATCAAAATCTTTATTGGCTTTGATTAAAGCATCAACCATTCGGTATGTATTTGCAGGGTTTACATTCTGGTCAGACTCTCCTGTAACCAGCAACAAATGCCCCTTCAGATTTTTAGCCAGACTCTGGTTCAGGGCAACAGGTTTGTCAAAACCCTGGTAAGTTTCGCCCCAGGTGCGGTTGTAAATGTTATTGTCATGATTCCCTGAAGAAGAAACCGCAACCTTATAAAAGTCAGGAAAAGTACAGATTGCTGCAGTAGACATCATTCCTCCACCGGAATGGCCAAAAATGCCCACTTTATTCGAATCTATAAATGAATAACGTGCCGCAAGCTGCTCCAATCCAAATTTATCATCTTCCAGCGCATAATCACGCAAGTTACCATGCCCGAATTTATAATATTGAGCATTCCGGTAAGGCGAACTTCCGCGATGTCCCATTACTACAACAATAAATCCGACCTGCGCCAGCGAGGTATTGTTGTAGCGGTCTGTTACGGTAAATTCATTCCATACGGTTTCGGTAAAAGGGCCGGGATAAACCTGTGAGATAATGGGATATTTTTTATTGGGATCGAAATTAAAAGGTTTCCACATCAGGCCATAAAGATCAGTAATCCCGTCTTTGGCCTTAACAGTAAACATTTCAGGATGTTTCCAACCGTATGCATAAAGTTTACTGAAATCAGGCTTAAATGCCTCCTGAACGTATTTACCTTCCGTGTTTCTTACAATGGTAAGCGGCTCCAGATCTATCCTGGAATAGTAATCTACAAAATAGTTCTTATTTGGCGACATGAAGACTGCATGGGTGGCGTCTTCAGGTGTTAACAGTTGCTGTTTTCCGCCATTAAAACCAACTTTATATAAAAAAGCATAATTGGGGTTACGTGCTTTTTCTTTTCCATATCCATAAAAATAAAGCATCCGTTTGGCCGTATCTATGCTGGCAATTTTACCCGCCGTCCAGTTTCCCTGCGTAATGGCATTCAGCAAATCTCCTTTACGGTTATAATGGTAATACTGGCCCCATCCGCTCCGGTCACTCCACCATATAATATCCTTTCCCTGATTAAGGATGGATACATTGAACAAGTCCGTATTGATAAAAGGTTTACTCACCTCATGAATCACTATACGCAATGCTCCGGTTTTTACATTCACCGCAAAAAGTTCCATTTCATCACGGGTTCTCTTCTTCCTTAGTAAAAGCACCTCGTCATTGCTATTCTGGTTCCGCAGCACTTCCACTTCCTGATCCGGCCAGCGGTCTATATTTACTTTTTTCAAAGAAGCTGTAGCAGCATTGCCAATGAAGAACTCAAATTGAGTAACGTACTTGTCGCCAGGCAATTCATAGCTATAGGTATTTAAATAAGGTCTCACTGCGCTACTTATCGAATTAACCACCGTTAAGGTTTGTACCTTCCTGGTATCTTTTCTCAACACGTAGAACGCCTTAGAATCAGGTGTCCAAACCGCGTCTGTTGTTGAATTTACCTTGGAAAACTCGTCTTTATCGTTGATGGAAAAAGAATAGTGTTCCGCACCATCTGTCGACAAAGCTTGCGCTACCGTATCTGCAGATTTTTTAAGGTACAAATTATGGTTTTTAGCATAGAGGAGCCATTGGCTATCCGGAGATAAATTACCTTGAACATAAACCCGCGGTTTCTGAGCTGCTTTTGGTTCACGTTTAACCAACTTTTTGTTGCTGTAATTGTAATCGTAAACCGCACCATTATAACCTACTTCTACCGTTTGTTCGTCTTCAGAAAAAGTAAGCCTGTAGCTTACGGAGGTTTTGCTGGCTTCTCCTTTTGTTAATACCTGTAGCTGATTCGCTATAGACACTTTATCAAACAGTTCGATCTTTGTCTTATGATCTGGATCAACCAGGAAATAGTTGTCTTTTGTCAAGTCAAAACTATTTACCGAGGGTGTAGTCTTACCTTCTCCATAAATCGTTTCCACTTTTTCTTCTTCATTGTTTAACAAGTTGTTTTTTTGGACTGTTGCCGCACGATAAGGAGTATTAGCTGGTGCTAACGGTCCGTTAGCTATGAACCAGAATTTATTGCTTTTTTTCAGAAAAAAGGGAACAATCTGCATCGACCCGATCTGCTTTTGCAGATTGGGTGCATTAAACCGTTCTGCCGCAGCATAGTCTGGCACCTGGGCCAGTGTAGCCAGTGGAAAAAGTAAAACTAAAAAAAAGACTGACCTATTCATGTTGAGAAGAAGTCTGTGTATAACGGGAAGCATAATCTGCGCAATGTTTGATCAAAAATGGGTTTGTAGAAGTCTTAGCCACTTCAATGGAAATCTCTTTTATGTAAGGATAACTGCGATCTTTAGTTGCACAAAAGTTGGTGTAATCGAATACCACTTTTTTATTTTTCTCGGTAAACTTGCCTACATAATCTGCAAGCAATTTGCCTGCTGCCTTAACATTCTGTTCGCCTGCAGCTATTGCGATATCTGTTAAAATAAGCAATTGCACTTTATCAGGATACCTGCTTTTGCTCACCAGTGTTTTATAACCTTCAAATTCTTCTTTACGGTAAGGATGGTTTTTAAAATAGTAGCCAGCCAAACAATTGCTCGCTAGTCCTTTAAAAACGGCGTTGATCTTATCGTCAACGAGTTCTTTTCCGTTAGCAGCTACAAATTCCCGGTAATTGGCAAGCAGGTAATTAAAATTCAGGCTTCCAATATCCGACATATACCTTGCATCGTAGCTTTCGCCAAACAAAAACCAGTTTTCAGGACGTAAGCGCTCCTGAGGAGTCATTAATTTAAAATATTCTGCGGCAATGGCAGTGCCCGCCGCTGCTTCTTTTTGCTTAAATTTCTGTTTGATGAGCTCCTGTAACATGGCATGATCGCGGTCGCCCGCTGCATACCTGGCCTCTCTTGTGGCAATTTCATTTTTAGGATTGATGCCCACACGAATCTTGGCCATAAACTCGGTCGCAGACATGCCCCCAACAAATTTGTAAATCTGCTTTCCATTCTCATCAAACAACAGGTAGGTCGGAAATGCGCCTACTTCATAGGTTTTGATTGCCGCAGGCCCCTCTCCTTTTTCCATATCCATTTTTACGCTGATGAAATGACTGTTGAAAAAGTCGGCTACACTATCTACTGTAAATACTTGCTGATCCATGCCCTTACACGGCCCGCACCATACGGTATAACAATCCACAAAAATCATTCTATGCTGTTCTTTTGCTATATTAAAGGCTTCCTTTAACGAAGCAGTTTTAAAATCAATCGCCCTGTTCTGCCCGTATGTTGAGGTTCCCAAAAGGAGCATCACGCCTAATATTATCCTTTTCATGTACTAGCTTGCTTTCTGGTTGATGTTACGTTCAATTTTTTGTTTGATCATTTTATAGCGCTCACGTGTAGCAGCATCCTGGTGTTTTTCTGATAGCTCGCCCAGGTGCTGCAGGGTTCTGATAAAATACAGATGCAACACTTCGCTGGAATCACTCAAGCCACTTGTAATGTTATTTTTTGCGACCGCTGCAGAAAGATCGTACACGAAGTTTGTCTGCATCAGCATCCTGTAATCATCTACCGGTGCTGCAGGGTTAAAATCTTTAAAAACATAGTGGTCCAGGTCGTTGAACAAATCACTCACTGTATACGCCTCCTTACCCAAATCGTACTCCGCCTGAATCAGGTTGTTGAGCACTTCGGGCGTAATAAATTTCCTCAATGCATCTTGTGTGCTTTTACCCATCTTAATGGTTTCAGACTCTTCGCTGATCTGGTTCATGCGTTTGCTTTGCATCCAGGCTGGCGGGCCATTAAAAAACCAGGAATCCAACAGCGCCATTGCCCGTTGCTGGTCTTTTTTGGACGGATACACTATGCCTATTTCATTGTAGTTTTTAAGCACCGGACGCACAGACTTCCCACCGATGTAGCTAACTACATTGTCGGTATACAATTGATAACTGATCTGGAAAGCTTTAGACAACAGTTTAAAGTTCTTCCAGTCCTCGTCCTTATCTTTCATCGCCGATGTGAGTTTTTCTACCTGTGGGTAAAAGGTCTGCACGTTTTTCATTCCTAGGATGGCGGCTTCGAGCTGATCAGAAGAAACATCACCCCTGCGGGTGTACGGGTCACTTTTATTTTCTTCAAGAAACAACAATTCCGGATCAGAAATCTTCAAAGACGATAGCACCTTTTTCTCTTCAGCGGTATTTTTGAAATTCCTGTATGCCCAGCCAATCGCCAGTTTGTCGTACGCCGACACCCGGGGCATCAAGTCGGCAACGCTCACCTGATCTTCCGGTTGCACCACAAAGTTAAACTGCGTATCGTCTGTAACAGATGAGGTAAAACCATGTTCCTTAAGCCATGCACCAGACCGAAGTTGCGTAGTGGTGTAGGCCGCACTGCCATGTAGGTTAGGCAGCATACCCAGCAGTTCGCCCAATCCCTGGGCGGCTTTCCACTCCATCATCTCGCCACGTACTTCAGGATTGTAGAGGTCCTTCATGATCCGTGGATCTTTAAAGCCACATTTCGCAAAATAAGAAGGGAGCAAATCATTGCTGACATTTACATCGATATTCATTTTTCCGGCAAGAATTTCTCCTGTTCGTGGATCTGTAACCGTGTTTGTAACCAATCCTTTTACAGCATTTCCCCAACGTAACAGTATTTTACCTGCAGATAACCAATTGTCTTTATCATCTGTGGATACGACCAATGGATTTTTTAATCCTGCCGCACGAAAGGCACCATTCCATTGTTCAACCGCTTTTTTTAAGTAAGGAACAAACAGCGAAGGGGTTGTAGGGTCAATAATGACCATAATTTTTTTTGCCTCCAGGTTCCATTTGGTAATTACTTTTACATTTTTAACACCATAAGGGCTCTTACCAAAATCGTTGTAATTAATCGTTTTAAAGCCAATCCGTGGATCTGCTTCCCTTACTTTCACAACGGCGTCAGGCAGGCGCTGAATAACCAGGGTAAGTACAAAAGCCGTAGCTTTATCTATTGCTTTACTACCATTATAGCTTGTACCCGGTATGGTTTGTGTTCGCAATACACTAAATACAACTGCATCGTTCGTGGTTTTCACATCCTGTACACCTGAGCGTGCGGCGTCAGGACTGGTTAAGCCATTTACATCCTTGAACGAGAAAAAATCACCGCCCTCCATCAGCTGCCTGCTGATGTCGATGAGGTAACTCCCTTTTGCCTTTCCAAGGGCAGCAATGGGCATCACAAAACTCACAGGAACCAGACTTGATTTCTGTACAAGCTCTTCAATCCCCTGATTAAAATCTGGCGATACCGCCTCTTTATAAACCTCTCTTGTTACGTTCAGGTTATTGCCTGTGCCTTCGCTAAAGCGGATAACACCTGAAGATTGAGAAATATTATTTGCATAACCACGGGCCACATCTCCGATGATCAGGATATCTTTATTTAAGTTCGCAGGCGAAATTTCCAGGTAGTATTTGGTACCATCCTGATAAACCGGAAATGCACCGGGTGTGATCTTCATGGTATTTTTAAAAAACTTGTCAAATGGTTTCGGATCGCCCGCAGGAGCAGTATCTTTTATTTGTGCTTGTGAAGTGCCGGCCGCTAAAAATGCGCAAAGACCAAGCAGAATTGAATATATATATTTCATTGTGGTGATTATTTAGTGAGGTAGGCATCATTTTTTCCGGTGTTCCAGATCTTAATTATATTGGCTATTGAAACAAGATGGCTTTTAGAAATAAAGTCCGTTTGTTTTGCAGCACCAGCTTCTGCCTGTTTTGCCGTGAGGTACATGAGCTTTGTCATCGTAAAATCTACATTATTAGGAAAGGTTGCAGGCTTGTCTACATGCCCCATAATGGCATTTAAAAAGGAGCGCTGCAGCATCCTGGTGTAGCGGGAAATGGGTTTACCAGTTTCCAGATCTTTAAAGATGTAACGCTGCAAATCGGTAAGAAACTCAGTAGGCGGATACGCCGGGTTGGTGGATATGTTGGCTGCATTTCCCAGTTGGAAATACTTTGCCAATAAGCGGTTGAGCAGATCGGTATAGCCAAGCTCTACTTCTGTTTCAAAGCTTGCATTCGTTTTAGCCATTATATCTTCAGGATACAACCACTTTGGCTCGGTAAACATATAATCATTCAGATAGGCCATGGCCTCTTTTTGTCGCGCGCGGCTAACAGGAACATAACTGTCTTTATTTTCGGCACGTAGTGGATTATCAACTGAAACCCCACCTATGTTTCTCACTACATGTTGCAGGTATTGGTAATAGCGGCCTTTTACTGCGCGGTACATCGACCTTAGGGTAGCATAGTCATCATCGTCGCCCTGCACGGAAGTATTTAAACCGGCCATGATCCTCTTCAGATTTTCGACACCCAGTGCGCTTGCTTTCATGCTGTTGTCGCCGATGTCTTCACTTTGTACCCTTGGGTCATTTTTTTCCTCTTCATCATAATAGAAGAAACGTGGATCTTTTCTCTTTTCCGACACCCAGGCACTAAGGTAATCTGCTACTTGTACGGGTGTTTTTTCTGGCGTGTATTTATAACCCCATTCAATGGCATAATCATCATATACGCCAATAAACGGTAGCAGGTCTTTAGGCGTCATATGATCCTGAGGTTGTGCCGCATAATTGTAGCGCATATAGTCCATTATGGATGGGCCAAAACTATTTTTACGCACAAAATCCCTTTTGCGGATGCTGTCTACCGAATAGGAAGAACTACCGGCAAAATTGTGCCTCAGGCCTAAGGTATGCCCCACTTCATGAGCGATCACATTTTTCATTAACGAGCCCATCAGCTCCTGGCTCATCGGAATCTTAGTTGCCCTGGCATCAGTTGCAGCGCACATAGAGAAATACCAGCGCTGCAGGAGGTCCATGATGTTGTGAAAAACAGCCACATGTGAAGACAAAATCTCTCCGGAACGCGGATCTACCACCTGCGGACCGTAGGCATTGGCCATTTCTGAAGGCTTATAAGAAATATAGGAATACCTTGCATCTTCCATGCTGTAATCCTTATCTTCTTCAGGTGTAGGCGCCAGCTTCCCGGTAATTGCATTTTTGAAACCAATTTTTTCAAAGCTTTTACGCCAGGCATTTACGCCTTCAATAAAGTAAGGAACGAGGTAGGCAGGCGTATTTCGATCAATGTAAAACACGATCGGTTTTGCAGGTTCTACCAGTTCGCCATTTTTGAATTTTTGCAGGTCCTCTGGTTTTGGCTCTATACGCCATCTGTTGGCAACTGTTAGAAATTCATCTCTTTCCGGGTTAAGGTCATAGTTTCTTAATCCGGTTAAAAAATACCCTATCCGTTTATCACCATACCGGTGTGCCATCGGAACTTCTGGCAGTAAAAACCAGGAGGCGCCAACTTCCCACATGGTGGGATTTGACTCTTGCTTTTTTGGTGCAGTACCCGGGGCGCCTGCTGCTTCCGGCGCTGCCGCACCTTCCGAATAACTTTTGATAGAACGGAAAACAATGTTGTTTTCAAATGCGCTTACACCGAGGATTTTGGACTTCTGCGCTTCGAAACCACCAAGTTTTAGGTCTGTAGCGGCTCCTTTTAAGGAGAAAAAATCATTGTCGCCGGCAAACATAGAAGTGATATCGATCACGGAACTCGACTTTCCCGCAGCCACTACATCAAAGGCGAGCAGACTGGGTACCAATCTTGATTTAACGACATTAAAATATAAACCAACAGTATCATTGGCCTGTACAAATTCAGGAATGATCAGATTTAACTTGCCATTAGTTCCTTTGGTAAACCGGATCACCCGGTCGTTTACGGCATCGCCTGCGAAGCCAAAACGCATCGCCGGGTTTCTTTTACGTTGTGCTGAACCACGGATAATGGTGATACTGGTAAGGATGTCTCTGCCCAGCAGTTGATCGGGAATTTCGATGTAATATTTATCGTCCTGTGCGTAAACATTGAACATCCCTTTATAGGCCTTGGCAGCGGGTTTAATAAAGGTACCGATATCCGGCACCTTTATTTCTGATTGCGCATGTGTACATACTACAGTAGTAAGCAATAGCGCGAGGCCAAGGAACAATTTTCTTATCATAGATTTCATTCGTGTGTTTTTTAAATCTTTTAGAGGCCTCTGGTAGCGTTGCCGATCAACTGAAGATCAACACCATATTCACTGATAAAATAGTTTCTAACGATATTATACCGCCTTTTTATATGGCCTGCAGTATCTTTTGTAGTATTAAGTATTCCGGCTGGGGTGCTGTCTGTATTTGCTACCGAAGCGTTTAACTGCGGAGTAGAATAAGTAACCATCGCAGTGATATAGGCATTCCAGTCTGACTGGGCTGAAATGTTTGAGGTACCCATAATTATTCCCCTGCTATACGCTTGGGCAAGGGTCGCTACGTTGCTCATGTAATCAGCACTACTGGCGAAGTCTGAAGTTGGTGCACATAATCCCCTGGCAAAAATGCTTTGCATGAAGATTAGATTCACCTTATAAATAAAGGCCCGCTGCTCAGCGGTAGTCATGGAGCTTACAGTTGCATCCCCATAATTTACCTGAATGTTATCGTAATTGTAAAAAGCCGCTACTTTTTTTGTTCCTTTCGAAGCAGTATATACTGGCGTAAAAACATAGGTGGTAAAAACAGAATCAACCTTTTTGCAAAGCATGATCTTTACCGGGAGAAACTGTTTGAGAAATTTATCTGTGTAAAAATCAAACCACTTACTTTTGATCAGTGCCAGTTGAGTTGCCACGTATGCCGGGTCTGACTGTTCCACTTCTGCCCCGGAAGACCACGTGCCGTTCGTTGCCACCGGTTTTTTAAAGCCGGTTGGTGTCCAATACACATCCTTTTCAGAGAATTTGTATAACATATATGTGCCGTAAGCATTATAATAGCTTACTATTGTCTGATCAAATGCATTATTTCCTTGAGGAACTTTATAAGTATCATCTATACCAGAGGGTGTGAGTTGCTCTTCGGCTTTTTTGCAAGAGGCGATCATAATTGCCACCATTAGGGCAAATAAGATTAACAAGTTTTGTTTCATCATTTTTTGATTTTCGTAAATGATTGTTATTACGGGTTTTGAGAAAGATCCGGGTTATTATTCAAAGCGTTAAACGGAATCGGGAGCGCATAAAGCGAACTGTTTGCAGGCAGGGTATAAACAGTAGATACACCGTCAGCGCCGGTGAAGTTATGCGTCACCGGAATGGCCCATCTTCTGATATCTTGCCATCTGGAGCTATTCTCTAAAGCCATCTCCCTTCTGCGTTCAAGCTGATAAAAATTTAAAAGAGCCTGTCCGTCCGTAATTGATACCGGGATATATGCCGTATTTCTGGTATCATAGCGATTACTTCTTAAGTAGTTAAGGTCAGAAAGGGCCTTCGTACGATCTGCATCATTCCCTGTTTGGATAAATCGCCTAATTAATGCTTCTGCTCTGTTGAGGTATACCTCCGACACCCGAAACCCAGTACTTCCACCAACCGAATTCGCAGAAGATTTCGCCGATGCATACGGTACAGAACCATTCTTTGTAAAATACATCTGATAGCGTAAATCTCCGTAATTTGAACTGTTCGGTCCTTGTTCATAAAGTGAAGTTAAAGCCGGCGATGCACTAAATGGCGGTAAAGCTCCTGTAGTTAAAGGTGCAAAATACGTCCCATCTAATCTGGAATTCCCTCCATGCACCCATAAAACTTCTATGTTCCCGGGATCGAAAATACCCGTGCCTGAAATCACATTAGTGCCCGTGAAAAATGAAGTAAGTGATGTTAGCGTGCTCTTTTCTGCCAACACCAGCTCCGCATAACGAATTACTTTATCCAAATCTTCACTCCTACCTTTTAACAGATAGAATCTTGATAAAAATGCGTTCGCTGCCGGAGCTCCTATCCGGTATGGTGTGGTTACTATAGCATTAGCCTTCAAAAGATCAGCAGCTTCCAGCAGATCCTTTTCAATCTGGTCATAAGTTTGTTTCAGTGTCGGACGTGAAAGTCCACCATCCCTGATTTGACTGCTTAAAATCAGCGGAACGCCTAACGCTGTTTCCGGATTGACACCATTACCACTAAACGGCAAACTGTATGTGGTAACCAATTTAAAGAGGTAATATGATCTTAAAAATAAGCATTGTCCTTTGATAAAATTCTTTGCTTGCTCTGTTCCCGAAACATTAGCCAGCTGATCGAGTACAACATTACATCCTTTAATTTTACTATAACAGATCTCATAAAAATTCGCCCCGGTTGGTATTATACTGCCGGCATCAAACATTGTCGGATTAAATGTGAACATGGCTGTACCATTGTTAAAAGGCGTAACATAATTGGAAACAGGCACTCCATTAACATTCGCAAGTCCGTTACTTTGTACATCATCGGTCAACAAATCCAGATTATCAATTCTCGAGAGATAGGGATAGGCATCGCTATACATTAACGCTGTAAGATCATCAGTTGTACTGGGACGCATCTCGTCCTGACTATATTCTGTTAAAAATTTTTTGCATGAACCTAATACTGAACTCAACAATATCAGGGAATATATCATAAGCTTTTTCATATGTATGTTATAAACTTAAGTTCAAATTAAAGGTAAATGTTCTGGTTCTTGGTTGCTGTCCGGTAGCCACTTCTGCATCAAGGCCATTAAAATCCTTACTATTAATGGCAAAAACATTCGATACACCCGCACCGATATTAATGTTCTTGGTTTTCAATCTTTGGACGATAGAAGCGGGAAGCGTATAACTCAAATTGATATTATTGCAACGTAATGCAGTGGCACTTACCACACGGGCGGTACTATAATTGTACATTTCAAATGGTGTTGGCGAAACCCCGCCAGAACTACTTGTTCTTCCCGGTAAAGTCACTGAAGGAACTGAACTATCGGGTAATCGCGGTACGCTACCATTTGGATTAGATATAGACCAGCGGTCTAACAACTGACGTGATAAGTTCTGATATTCTGTAGGAAGGTTATTCACGAGCGTGTACAGTGGAGACAGGAATTTCTTGCCACCAACCTGCAGATAAAAACTCGAGCTTATTGTTAACATCTTATAACGAAAATTCATACCCAAACCAGATATAAAGTCAGGGTCTAGCTTACCTACATACTCCATGTAAGATGTTGGATCTTTAGGGTCAGCATTTGGGTTCACAGAAAGGTCAAAAGTTGGATACCCGTTCGTCGGATCTATTCCTGTATTTTTGAAAGCATAAAGTGCAGATACTGGTCTACCAAGCGCAGTTAACGACCCGGTAACCGCCGTTCTCCAGCTAACAAGCTGAGGACTCACTTTTACAACACTGTTTATATTCTTTGAAGTATTCAGTGTAACATTCCAGCTAAAATTTTTAGTGCGTACCGGAACAAAGCTAGCCGCAACTTCATAACCTTTATTGTTGATGGCCCCACCATTAACAAGCGTATTGGTAACCCCATATTCTAAAGGCACGCTCAAACTGGTAATCAATTCGCGACCACGTTTATTGTAATACTCGAATGATCCGGATACCTTATTGTTAAAAAAACTAAAATTAAGGCCTAAATTCATGCTTGAATTTTGCTCCCATCTCAGATCTCCATACGGTAAAGAGCTGATGGTTAATAAACTTTCCCCCGTATAGGTATCGGTACCGCTGGAGGTTGCACCTGTAGGTGTTTTAATAATCAGATCGGGACTTACATTAGCTGCAATGTTTCTTTGATAGCCAAAGGTACCGCTAACGCTCAGGTCAGATAGCCAATATGATTTTTTAAACCATTTTTCATTGGCAACGTTCCATTTCAAACCTCCAGCCCAAACCGGATTAAATTTTTCACCTGTAAACTGTCCGAATCGGTTTGAGCGATCATTCCTTATGCTGGCATTTACTACGTAACGGCTATCAAATGTATAGCTCGAGGTCAGGTAAAGTCCCATGGTATTCACCAGTCGGTCCGTCACTCTCGGAGAAAATTTGGTCGGAAAATCGCTGATCGTAGTGATTGTACCTACTGAAAAAGTAGTTGGCAAAGTTGCGAATGACTTCCCCCGGTCTCTCAGGTACCCTAAAGTGGTGTTAGTATAGCCAAGATATTTTGTGCTGCTTAGCTCATGGCCAAACATAAAGTTAACTACGTGTTTCTGGTTAAATACCTTACTATAGGATAAGCTATTTCTCCAATTCCATACATTACTAGTTCCCTGGTCAATATTATATTCGCCCCCAACCGGCAATTTACTTTGCTTATAACCCGCATCTGTAGGTTTAAAAGCACCATAGTTATAATTTCTATGTACGCGGGCCACATATTCTGATTGCTCCGTTGCATAAGATTCGCCTACTGTAGAACTTGAACTGTAGCTAAACAGGGATTGGAAATTCAAACCATTGATAATCTTATAATTGGTATTAATAAATGTATTTACGGTCAATACCTTATTGCTATTACCTGTCTGACTGCTTTCATTGAGAATATTATAAGCGAAACCAGAAGCATTCGGATAATAGACCAGACTTCCGTCTGGATTGGTGGCCCTTATCGCCCGGTTTGTACCTTTAGCATAGCCATATGGATCTACCTGGTAAAAAGCGTTGACCTGGTTCCTTGAAGCCGAAAGGCTGGCATCAATTGTTATTTTACTGGAAAGCTGAGTATTAACAGAAATTTTTCCGGTTATCCCGGTAGCATCATTTCCTCTCGCCGTACCGGATGAGTTGTTATATCCAAAAGAGGAATAATAGCGTGTATTGGGACTGCCTCCTGAAATACTGACGTTATGCCCATGGCTAAATGGTACGCGATAAAGTAAATCGAACCAATCAGTATTAACTGTTTCCAGATCATTCACTCTCGCGTTAAATTCATCTGCAGATATTGATTTCTTAAATAAGTAATCATTCAAAGCACCCGCATAGCCCACTGTACTGTTAACATAGGTTGCAGTAAGGCCATTGGTAAATATTTCCCTGGATACGGCTACCCGTTCTTTAGAATTCATCAGATTCAATTTGTCCGCAGTCACTTTTTCGGTGGTACTGAAATTTGTTGAATAGCTGATTACCGGCGGACCAACCCGGCCTTTTTTAGTCGTAATCACAATTACGCCATTTCCGGCCCTTATACCGTATATTGCTGTGGCAGAGGCATCTTTTAATACCGTAACATTTTCAATGTCCATTGGATTTAACCAACGGATTGAATTACCTACAAAGTTTCTGATATAATCTATATTATCAGAATTTATTTCACCATTAACATTCAGACTTTGCGCCTTAAATGGCAGTGGTTCTTCCTGAATCACCCCATCAACCACCCATATTGGCTCCTGCGAACCGGATAAGGTAGAAGTTCCACGCACACGTACCGTCTGTTTGGTTCCGGTAAGGCCACTGGTATTGGTCACTACCAAACCTGCAATTTTGCCCTGTAGCGCCTGCTCAATGGTATTTACGCCGTTTAAATATAAATCTTTAGCGTTTATTGTTGCTGTAGACCCTACCACGTCAGATTTTTTCAGCGTCTGATATCCTGTTACCACCATTTCTTCCATTTCTTTCACGGCTTCTGTAAGGGTTACATTTAAGTTCTTGAGGTTGTTTACAGCGATCTGTCTGGACTGCATACCGATGTAAGAAAAAATCAGCATGGCTCCTTTTTCGTCCAATACTTCAATCCAGTAACGCCCCTCTTTGTCAGTTACTGCCCTTCCACTTGTTTCCTTAGATAATACGGTTACGCCTGGCATCGGCCGACCATCCGGGCTGGTTACCTGCCCGGCTATTGAACGGGTTTTCATGGACACTGAAACTGATGAACTCTGGAGATTTTCCAAAGCTTCCTTCTGCTTCACAATAATGGTTTTATTTTGAATAGAATAACTCAAGGGCTGATCTTTAAAACAAGCTGCCAGGGCATTTTCTAATGGTGCATTTTTTAAATTGATGGTTACAGGTTTTGCTTCACTGATATGCCTGGAGGTGTATACGAAATCGTATCCCGTTTGTTTTCTGATTTCCTTGAAAACATCAACTATTTTGGCATTACTTTTTGAAATAGTAACAGTTTGTGCTTTACTGCTACCTAACTGAAAGACAAAAATGGCAAACAAAAGCATTGCTGCTTTCATTATAAAGCCCATATTTTGCCTGGAACGACAAGCACGTGGCTTATCGTCCATTGAAATGGATTTTTTCATACATTTGAATGGAATACCATTTGCGGGCGCAATGGTATCCTGGTTGGTTTGGTTGTTTGGTTTAGTTGAATATCAATCTTCATTTTTACCGCTCCAAATTTACTTCCGGGGGTGCTTCGTAACACCTCCGGTTCTTTTCAGAACGTGTTTGGGTACAATTTATGGCATTACGATTACCCTCCTTCCTTCAATTTTGAAATGTACTCCACCGGTTTCTTCAAGCGATGAAAGTACATCATGCAAGGGTTTATTTCTGGAGAAGGCCCCACCGAAACTTTCTTTGGTAACCGGCCCATTGTAAACTACTTCTACATTATACCACCTGGCAATATCCTGCATAATCGGTTCTATCCCCTCATTGGTAAACTGAAAATTTCCGTTCTTCCAGGCAATGGCCTCTTCTACGTCAACCTTATTCACGTTTATAAGGCCATTTAGGGCAGTTGCCTGCTCGCCGGGAACTAATTTTCTGGTAGTATTGCCATCAACAACCCTTACACTGCCCTCAAGCAATGTTGTTTTAAGTGATGCTTCGTTGGTGTAAGCCCTTACATTAAAATGGGTGCCCAGCACCTCGATAGATTTATTGTTAACGGTAATGATAAAAGGCTTCCGTTGTTTAACACCATGAACAGATGTGTTTACCTTTGCAACCTCAAAGTAAGCCTCGCCCTGTAGCTTCAAACGCCGCTCCGGGTTTGATGAAAAGTTTGCAGCCAGCAAAATACTACTTGATGCATTAAGCCAAACCTTAGTACCATCTGGCAGTTCTACCTGGTAAGTACCTCCGTTTGGTGTTCTAATCTCCATTTCTTTAGTTACCGCACTGGTTTTGTCTAAAGCAATGCCACTTCCATCGATATATTCCAGGTCAGCAGAATCAATTTTTAAACCGAGCTTACTGCTACTTAACTGCAAAATTTTACCGTTTGATAGCTTCAAAGTGGCCATATTCGTTCCCGGCAAAATCTCGGTCTTAGTTTTTCCAGGCGCAATGAGCAAGCTGAACCAACCAGACTGGTAGGCCAGGTAGCCAAAAACGACCATAAGGATGGCTGCTGCACTTGTAAACCAGATGGGAAAAAGTTTAGATTTTAAAGGTTTTATTTTTTCATCTCGAAGCCCAGCGCTTATTTTGGAATAAAGACTTTTTTCCAGCTCATCAAAGCCGGTATACCCGGTTTCCCGAAGATCGAGCTCTTCATCATTAAAAGAAGAATACCATTGCTCGTAGAAGACCTTTTCTTCTTGCGTAGCTGTTCCTTTTTGCCACTTATAGGCAATTTCGGATATCAAGTAGGTTTTGTCGCATTGATTCAATGTGTGCTGGTTTAGCATATAGTCACACCAATAAGGCCTTACCCTACATTGAATTTAAAATAAATTTTAGCGTGTGTTTAAATTTTAAATAAAATCATTTTGTATGTCAGTCTGAGCATAGTCGAAAACCATTTAAACGCATTAATAAAGCAATCGAATACGCTACCATAAACAGAATCCATTAGTACGGTCGTCATTCCCGCTCAGGCCTATCGTGTGGACATTTCTTTTTTAAGTATTTTTAGGCGTTTTGCTAACCAACTTTAATAAAGCACGGATTTTAACCAAGGACGCTGTCAATCCCAAGAGCCGGGGAAATCAAAAAAACAGGTACACAACAGTAAAAATGGCACTAACAAACCTGAAACGCAGTGGTTTTGTGTTCATAACCAATGATTCAATTTTAAAAAATATTGAACACAAAACGAAGTGTCACTGTTTTTTTGATGCGCGTGAGATTGTGCAAAAGGCTCATTGCTGGATTGACAAAGCGCTTTGGGTACTTTGGCGCTCCAAAGTACCATGCCCCGCGGCATAGAGCGATAGAAGAATGTGATGATTAATTGTGTCCACACGATAGGCGCAGGCGGGAACCACACTTGCTCAGCGAAGCTAATCTTAAAGCGCATGCATTATCCAAAAAAATCTGTCTTTTATATTGATTTTTATGAAATCAATTATTCCTCACGGTAACAACAAAAGGCCATTTAACATTTGTTGTAAAAATTTAAACAGGCTTTTATTTTGATAGCAGATACAAAATTAATGGCAATCCCGCGCCTAATTTATCCTTCAAAATTTTAAGCGCCCTGGTAATGTGGGCTTCAACTGTTTTTTCTGATATATCCAATTCTTCGGCTATTGCTGTATTTGATTTGTAGCCTTCCCTGCTCATTTTGAAAATCAGGCGGCATTTAACCGGAAGCTCATTAATATGTTTATCTAATTCCTGCCTCAGTTCACGTTCAGAAAACCATAGTTCCGTAGTGTCGATCCCCTGTTCCGGAATGTCCTCAAGCGAATTTCTTTTCTCCGCATTAAAATATCCCCTGCTTTGTTTGTTAATCACCTGATATTTTGTTGCTGCACTGAGGTAGGTATGAAGGCTATACCTGATCTGCAGATTGGAACGCCGTTTCCAAAGACTTAAAAACACTTCCTGCACCACTTCTTCCGCTTCAGCCTGGTTAGCCAGGCGATGATACGCTACAGAGAATACTTTATCCCAAAACCTACGGTACACCTCGGTAAATGCGCCTTGATCACCATTTTGTAAATGGGAAATTAGCTGGGTATCCGTAAAAGATTCATAGCTACTCATGGCCTTAGGGAAAGTTTTGCCAAATTAAGTTATAAAACATCAAAAACCAACATAGATACCTGTTATTTAGACAAATTAGGATACAGGCGATAAACTAATCAGAATACTTCACACTATAATCTTTACCTTTTTCTATCGTAACTTCATACAAACCTTTAGAAACCTCTTTTACTTTTACAACTGGTTTTGTTTTACTTTTTATCTTCAATTTGCCTGTTCCTGTTGGAGAAGAAACTTTAATTTCTTTCTTGCTGCAAAACACAGAAATATCACCATTAGCCGTTAGCACTTTACCTTCCATCCATGCTAAACCACCTAAATTGGGATCGATGGTATAGTTCTCGTAACCTGTGCTGGTTGGTTGAACCCCTTCTGGTCTAAGTACTATTGGTTCGTGCAATTGGTAAAAACCTTTGCCCATTATAATTCGAATACCACCTTTGATTGATGCATCGTTTAAGCGTCTTAATTCGCGTACTTTACGTATGGCTGCGTGAAGCGTTGCCAGAGGTTTTTCTTTAGTGCCCAAACTGGTATCAGATCCATTTATTGATACGTAAATATCTGTTGCACTTGCATAAAACACAATAACGACGAAAGAATCAAGAGGCCAAAAAACGGCTTGAATGGTTGGTTCGTAGAGGCAAGAACCAAGGCATAGCTACACCGCCACGGTTACGTGTCTCCACGTACCGACGGGCTATAAAAACTATAAATTTTTCTCAAAAAGCATTTCATTATATTTATACTATTTCGGTTGAAAAATTGATTTCAGGTAGCTGGTATTGCCGGTGAAATTATATTTTACGTTTGTAGGTTGTTTGGCATCGCGGCTTCGTTCTACCACCAGCCAACCACTCCAGCCCAAATCATCAAGTGTCTCTTTTACTTTATGAAGATCGATTTTCGGATCATTTTGTAACCAAAGTCCATCTTCATTGGTCGCATGAATTTGAATGATGTTTTTCTTTCCTAAAATCCTGAGTTCATCGTGTAAATCTCTTCCATTCTTTATCGCATTAGAGAAATTGAAATAACTTTTAACATGTTTGCAATCAATATCTTTTAACAGTTGTAATTCTCCTTTTGCATCTAAAGCACTTTCAATTCCAATTGTAATTCCGGCTTTGGCAGCCATTTTTCCAGCAACTTTTAACCGCTCTACAATAGGTTCGCGCAGGTCTGGATTTTTAGTTAAATCACCTTGAATACCCAATGGAAGAAAGACTACTTTAATATTCATTGCTTTAGCAGTATCTAAACAGTCCTGAATCATTTTCTGATAAGTTGGTCGTTTGGCAAATGATTGCGCATAAAAACCAGTCATCGCTAAGGAACAGATTTCGAGATTTAATTCTTTTGCCTTATCCAGGTACTCCTGTCTGATTTTTGGATCCGCCAGTTTATTGTCGAAGGTTTCACGATTGCCCAAGCCACCCATGTCAATTTCCAGTCCATCGGCACCGATTTCTTTAGCAAGCGGCAAAGCACTGATTTTCTGACGCTTCAGAATCATTAGATCAATGACGGCAACTTTAAAACGATTCTTTTTCTCTGCAGCTAAAAGCAATTGACCGGGAATCATTAAACCACCTGTTAACAAGGCCATGCTACCAATAAAAGATCTTCTATTTTGATGTTGCATATCCAATTATTTGCTTGTACTTAATGGGAATAACTTCTCCAGGTTTTCGAAGCCCATTACTGCATTTTCAGGTAGTTTTTCGCCCTTATCACCAAAAACATATAAGGCATTTTCTTTTTCGATGGTTACTTTACTTTCATCGTATTTGCCGGTTTTATCTTTAACGGCAACAGCATTTAATTTGAAGTTTTTGATTAGAAAATCGTATAATGCAATACGTTTGTTAATCCCAAAATCGTGCTTTTCATCAGGAAGATGAACATTCTCGACTTTATCTTTAGCACCATAATAACTGTACATCTTTTGCAGGTAAGGAAAATCGTGTTCAGGTGTATGTGCTGTCCAATCGCTACCATCTGACACCAATAACTGCGGACGTGGGGCAGCCATTGCGGCCAGTTCAACATTATCTGTTCCGCCACCACATTGATGAATAGGCATCCCACTTTCGCATGGGCAGCCGCCATAAAAGTATGATGACATGGCAACCACTGGAGCACTTAATTTAATGCGGTCGTCCATGGCGGTCATTAAAATAGAATGACTTCCGGCACCCGATCCACCGCTGATTCCGATCCGGTTGATATCTGTTTCTTTTAGCGCACTGAAATAATCCAAAAGTCTGATACCGCCTAAAGTTTGAACGGTTTGGGCCAGGCTTTTACGGTGATCTTCGTATTTAAACTGCAACATCGATTCGCCCCATGCAAACAAATCGTAACTAAAGGCCATTGCCCCCATTTTGGCAATCATGGCGCAACGGATCTGGCAATCGGGCCGGTAACGTTGTTTTTCCCAATGTCCGTCCGGACTAAGTACAACAGGAATTTTTCCTTTAAAGTTTAATGGTTTGTATAGTGAACCGTTAATCCATACGCCGGGTAAAATTTCTAATGCAATGTTCTCTACCGAATAGCCATCGAAAATTCTTTTTGTCGTTACAATCGGTTTTGAATTTGGTTTTGCAGGTAATGGCGATAGCAGTAAGGCTTTGTACAGTTCGGGCTTAATTTCTGCTTTACGTTTTTCCCAACTTGCCTGATCATGATATTTTGTAGCCAATTGGTCTAAGTACGCCCAACCATCCTGAACTTCCCAACGGTAATATTCGTATTCCTTTAATTTGTAAACACCAGGCTTTTCTTTGTTTACCTTCATATCCAAAGGTGTAAGCACATTATTCAGTGTTTCGTCTACATCAGTCCGGAAACGCCAATCGGCATAGTTTACCCATTTATCTTTTACCTGTGGTTCGGAGTATTTGATTTGTACTTTAAAACGCGTTTGAATCTCGTTCAAAACATCAAGAAGCGGTTTTTTATAGTGGTTATCGGTGTTTTGGGTTTGGGCGGAAAGGTTGTTGAATGTGAATAAAAATAGAAGCCCAATTAAAAGCTTAAGTTTTTTTATTGGTACTGCTTTCCTAATAGTGGCAATATTCACTGAGTCAGAAACCATGCATGAACGGTCGTCACCCTGAACTTGTTTCAGGGCTTTAATAGCGAGGCCACCTGGCATGAAAGATGCTGAAATAAATCCGATAGCTATCGGATCAGCATGACGACCACAAAATTTATGACGAATAAAGAGTTCATCAGCCGAAGCAATCTTTCTTGACAGGATAGATTGCCGCGTAGTTCCTCTCTGAGAAATCGGAGCAAACTCCCGCAATGACGATTTTGTTATTTTTCTCATGGTTCTTCGCTTTTAGTTTCAGTAATCACTGGCGCAGTATAACCTTTCAGTTTCGGCCAGATACCGTTTTTAATTTTCTTCAATTTCAACTTTGATGGATCTACCACTACATGTTTAATTTTTTCTCTTCTCCAGGTGTAAATGAAGTGCAACATACCATCAGCAGTTTGAATCACTGCGGGATAAGAATACTGGCTAATGGGTGAATCTTCCAAAATCAATGCGGCAGACCATTCTTTGCCGTCTTTGGAAACGGAAACATTTAATGGTGTTCTTGGACCTTTAGCCAGATCGCCTAGAGGTAAAACATGGTTGTACACTAATACCTGGCGACCATCTTTCATGGTTACTGCATCTGTACCTGAATTGTTATTTGGCAAGGTGGTTTTGGTTAATGCCGACCAGGTTTCGCCATTATCGTTAGACCATGCTTCTACAATTGCACGATTGGCGGTTCTTGCCAGTAGCTGCAACTTTCCGTTTCCATATTGTAATATACTCGGTTGAATGGCTTTAATACCATTTTCAGGAAGCGGGCCAACTTTTCTCCAGGTTTTACCGCTGTCTTTTGTTACTTCGAAATGGATTTTCCAGCCATTGCCCTCTTTACTTGATGGCGCAAAGAGATTTCCGTTGCTTAATAAAACAGGTTTGTTTTTTACAGGACCAATATAGCCATCAGGTAATTTGGTGGCTTTAGACCAGGTTTTTCCGCCATCTTTCGAAGTTCTCATCATTCCCCACCACTCAGATGGTTTTGGTCCGATTTTGTAAAACAATAACAAATCTCCTCCAGGAACCTGATAAAGAACCGGATTCCATGTCGGTAATCTTTTACCATCAGGCTGAATACCATTTGCAACCGAGAACGGTGCTAACCATTTACCATCTACAAAGCGGCTGATGTAGATCTCTACATCGGGGTTTCGTTCTTTTGTGCCACCAAAAAATGAAGCAACTAAACCTGTCTGTGTTTCTGCTATTGTAGCTGAGTGGCACGAGGGAAATGGTGCTTTGTCGAACAAAAACTCTTGTTTTACGATTCCTTTTTGCCATTTCTCTACCTGGGCATTAGCGCTCATCAATACTGCAAAAATAAAGGCCAGTGTAATGTGTATTTTTCTTTTTAACATCATGTTTATTTATTAAAAAAAGGTCATCAGCAATGACGACTTATTTCATTTTTATTTCCGCTCTACCACAAAAACATAATCGCCAGAACCAAGCTCATAAACGGCCCTGTTATTCTCCATTTTTATAAATTTTAAATCTTTTATGGATTTCAATTTTTCTGAAACCTCAGTTTTATTATTTGCAGGAATATAAACCATTGCGGTTGTATTTGGCGGAATGGTGATATTCCATTTAAATTGTTTTCCTGTTTTATTGTAATTGCTTTTGATCAGTCCATAAACCGAATTGTAACTGGCATTAACTGAATTTAAGCCATTAATCATCTCTGGCTTCATGATGATCTTTTTAAAAGCCGCACTTTCTGATTTTATACCAGCCAGATTTTCATAATACCAGATCAGAAGATCACCAAGCATCATCACGTGGTTCTGCGAATTCATTTTCGGATCGGCAGTATTTCCATTCCAGAGTTCCCAAATGGTGGTTGCGCCATTATCTACCATGTAACCCCAACCTGGATAAGTTTTTTGTGTCGCTATGGTATAAGCCAAATCCGGACGGTCGTAATCGTTTAAACAGCGCATTAACCACTGAATCCCCACTAAACCATTGCTCAAATGCCCTTTGTTTGTCACTTCAACCGTATAAGTAATGTTCTTAAAAACCTGATCTACTTTATTTTGCGGAACCATCCCGAAGTAAAGCGGAATGATGTTATCAGTTAGCGCATTCGTAGCATAATAGCCTTGATCGTTATAATATTTCTGGTTGAAAGCGTCTTTGATTTTATTCCCCAGAAGCTCATATGCTTTTACATCTTCATCGTTACTGCTTACTTTAGCGAATTGTATCATCAACTGGGTGAAATGATAATAATAAGCTGTCGAAATCAATTCTGACGGATACTTTTTATCTGCGCTTTTACCACGACCAAATTCGATGGTAACGGGTGGCATACACCAATCGCCGTAACTATCTTTCGTTAGAATGTAATCTTTCATGTAACGGTCCTGCATGTAAGCAAGCCACTTTTTCATGGCCGGATAATTATCCCGAACTGCAGAAACATCACCAGTTTGCTTGTATAACATTTCGGTAACTAAAAGCATGGCTCCGGGCCAGGTCATGTTATCGCTATAATACCGCCAAAAAGCAGGTGCTACATCAGGAATAGCGCCATCTTCCTTTTGCGAGTTTCTGATGTCCTGTAACCATTTAGTATAGAAGCGTCCGTTATCAAAAAGAAAACTTTCGCCATAAGCCACAGCGCCTCTGTCGCCTAACCAAGGCATGCGTTCGTTACGTTGCGGACAATCAACCGGAATCCCCTTGTAACTTCCGGCAATTCCCCACCAGGCATTTTTGAAAATCTGGTTGGTCAGCGCATCCGAAGTCTCGAACGTTCCGACCGTTTTAATGTTATCGTAAATCATTTTGCCAACGAAATCGTTCACTGATGGTTGGTAAGGATATCCTGAAAGCTCTACATATCTAAACCCGCGGTAAGCAAACGTAGGCTCCCAGGTTTCTAATTCACTTCCTTTTAAGGTGTATAAATCGGTACATTTTGCGTTGCGAAGATTAGCGGTAAAGAGTTCGCCATTTTCTTGTAATGATTCTGCAAAACGCATTTTGATTTGTTTGCCCTTCACGCCTTTTACCTTGATCTGCAACCAACCCACCATGTTTTGACCCATATCCAAAATATACCGGTCACAAGAAAGTTTGGTGATTGAAACAGGCTTAATGGTATTCATCACTTTCATGTTTTCATTCATCTGGGCCTCAATGGCGCCTGTTGGTTCCTGTACAAATTCTGCTTTTGCCCACTTGCTATCATCAAATCCTATCCTGTTCCAGTCTGAAGTTTCTTTTGTAGCATCATATTCTTCTCCATCATATTCGTTATTGGCTCTGATTGGCCCATCCGCTGTACCTTTCCAGCTGTCATCGGTATCAATATTTGCAGTTGTTCCGTCAGTATAAATAATGTTGATGTTCATGAGCATTTTCGGAAAACCAAATGTTTTAATTTTATAAGGTTTCTCATTTTGGCGCATCGCGAAGAAACGGCCATTACCCAAAATTGTACCCACCGCATTTTTTCCATTCTGAAGGTAACTCGTTACATCGTAAGTGTTGTATTTTACGTTTTTAGTGTAATCTGTGGGCGATGGAGACAGTACATCTTCACCAACTTTCTTTCCGTTGATGTAGAGTTCATACAAACCCAAACCTATGATAGACGCGGTAGCCGATTTGATCTGTTTTGTACACTGAAACTCCTTTCTGAAATACCTGGCTGATAAACGAGAATCAGTTTTAATGTTATCCCATGAGAAAGCCCGATCGAAACCAATCCAACCTTTTGGCCAATCTTTGTAATAAAGCAAACCCATGGAAAAAGAGTTGTTAGCCGACCAATCACTTTGACCAGCGGTTGTCCATACTTTAACCTTCCAGTAGGCTTTCATCCGGCTTCTTAGTGCCATACCGTTATAGCTTACATGGATAGATTCTTGTTCGTTAACCTTTCCTGAGTCCCATAAATCGCCCTCATTCGCCTTTAATTTTTCTGCTGATGATGAAACTAAAATTTGATAAGCGGTTTGCAGTACATTACGTTCATTGGAAATGATATGCCAGGCGAAGCGAGGTTTTACAAGATCAATGCCCAACGGATTCCCGAGCATTTCGCAGGTGGTGTTTTGCAACGAAACTTGCGCCATCACTCTTGTAAAAGATAGGAACCAAATGCTGATGATGGCTATGTATATTTTAATGTTCATTACGCTTCGCGGTTGATTACACCGATTATTGGATTACACTGATTAATTGATTACACTGACTCAGTTATTATTTATTTGTTCCCGCTGATTTTCGAAGATTTACGCAGACCAATAATTTTCTAATCTGCGTAATCCGAGTTATCTGCGGGCTATTTTTTTTCTTTACTTTGCTAAAAACTTAGCGTTCTTTGCGGTTAAACTATCTGCCTGAAAAATCAAAATACAAGGTCATATTCAATGCTCTACCCGGATCTTTATCAAAATCATAATAAATATTCTTCATTCCCATTGGCCCTGTTGTTTCCGGTTTTTGGGTTTTTGTACCAATTGCTGAAATTGCGTTCATAAATGAAATATCACCATCAGGAAATGTCGGACTCATGTTATTGTATTCTGTATCTTTTGATTTCTTTGGCGTGAATAATCTTAAGAAAATATCTTCCTGATCGGTTACAACTTTGAATGATTGTTGCTTGCCAATAAATTCGCACCAGTACATATTTGAATAATACCCCTTAAACTCGGGATATTGCCAGGGTGCCTCGCCGGTTGCCGAATTGTTATAGTCCTTTTTCCAAATACCAAAAGCTGTGCCTTTCATCCTGTTTTTCCAAACGCGGTATGGTCCGTTACCTTTGTACTCAACCGCCCTGATTTCTGTTTCAGGATAAGAAAAGTTAACGCCAACAAAAGTGGTAAAGTAATCTGACGGGAAATATTTCACTTCCATTTTTAACCATCCTGATGGGTAAGTGGTCCATTGTAAAGTATTCCAGCTTTCTTTTTTATCGAACCTGGAAGAAATCACCAAATTATCGCCATCCATCTTCTGAGTAAAACCTTTAAAGTTATTTACACCTTCCTGCAAAATCGGACCGTTCGAAAACGGAATTACACCTTTGGCATTCCTGGCCTGTTGCAAAAAACCTGTTGTTTTTTCGAAAGTTAAATCAATACCATTGGCTGAAACATGATAAAATTTAGCATCTTCTTTTAAACTTACTTTAGAAGAACCTGTTTTTACAACAATTTTCTCTGCTTCATCTTTAGGCAATGCAATGGGAAAACTCCAGGTAAATAATTCTTTTCCATCGGGTGCATTAGCAATGAGATAAAGTGCATCAAAACTTCTCCAATCTGTGGGAAGATTAACTTGTAATTTTCCTTTTTCAAAAGGTTTAATGTTCGGTGCATCGGCTTTGCCAGATTTGAATGCTGCATCCGTTCCTGCTTTTAATTTCTTTAATTTCCAGTCGAATGTACATTGATTGAGGTTGGTAAATGCATAACGGTTTTCGAGCAGGAAGGAACCGTCAAATCCAGCTGTCATTTCTCTTTTCTCTACAAAAACCGGGTTCCAAACTTCTTTAATCGTAAAGAAACTACCTTCTTTTTCGTGGTAAGGTCCAACAATTCCGTCAGGGCCATGATTACCGTCGGTATCCAGCTCGCCGTTTTTATCGGTACGCACCACCGCCTGGTCGGCAAAATCCCAAAGGAAACCACCAGCAGAAAGTGGATTATTCCACATGGCATTCCAGTAATCTTCGATGCCTGAGCCATGACCGCCATCCCACATACCATGCAGAAACTCAGTAGGCATTAAAATGTTGTGCCCGTGATCGTAATTGCCGATTCCGTAATTAAACTCACGGTAATGTGTGGTTTCAAACCCGTTAAAAACTTCCCAAGGATGAATTAAAGGTCTTTTTTGAAGATCTTCTTCAGCAAAAAGGTGATCGAGTTTGCGATTATGCCCACCCTCATTTCCATTTGCCCAAAATATAATTGATGGATGATTTTCATCATTCAACACCATTTCTTTCATTAATTTTGTTCCGGTTGGCGTATCATAAGTGCCGTGCCAGCCAGCCAGTTCGTCCATCACAAACAAACCCAGCGAATCGCAAACATCCAAAAAATGAACATCAGGCGGATAATGCGACATCCGAACGGCATTCATATTCATCTCTTTCATTAGTAAAACATCGGCAATGCTGATTTTTTTACTGGTTGTTCTACCGGATGACGGGTAAAATGAGTGACGGTTTACGCCTTTGAATTTCATCTTCACTCCGTTTACATATACGCCATCCCGTTCTTTTACTTCAATTGTTCTAAAACCAATCTTTTTTGAAACCTGGTGAACCGCTTTACCATTTTTACTCAGGGTAAAGTTTGCAGTGTACAAGTTTGGAAACTCTGACGACCATAATGCCGGATTCGAAAACTGATGATTCAACTTTACATTTTTACTTCCCTTTTTTATTGGAGTGGTAAATCTATTACCGAATCTTTTTCCATCTTTCCCTAAAAGCTCCACCTCAACCTTATCTGCATCACCAGTATAATTTAATTGCGCATTTAAACTGCCATCAGCTCTGGCATCAATCTGAATCCGATCGATATGAGTTTGTGGCAACGATTCGAGATAAACAGGTCTGAAAATACCACCAAAGATCCAGAAATCGGCCTTGCGTTCGGCGTTGTTAACTGATTCATTACCTGAATTCTTGGATACTTTTACTTCAAGTAAATTATCGGCGCCAAATTTAATCAGTTTGGAAATGTCATATTTAAAAACATAAAATGAACCCTGGTGAATCTCTCCCGCCAACTGACCATTAATTTTGACTTCGGTATCGGTCATTGAGCCTTCAAAAACGATATTGATTTCCTTATTTTCCCAGGCAGAGGGAACCTTAAATTTGTACTTGTAAAGACCTTGTTCCTTGCCTTTATTTTCCTCTTTGTTAAAGCCATAATTATATTTCCCGAAACCATGTAATTCCCAGTTTGATGGCACCGGAATGGTAGTCCATTTGCCTGAATTGGCACCAGCTGTACAGAAAAAATCCCAGTTAACGGTATTGTCGTTTCCAGTTCCTGATAGGTATAATTTCTCTGTTTGCTGTGCTTTTAGCGAGCAGAATAGGGTTGTTAAACACCAGAAAAGTATAAATCTGCGTTTCATTAATTGGTTTTAAAAGTTTTAGTTAAGGGATTATCGGTACGGAAAGGCAAAGCAGGTAAACCATTGCTATAAAAGTTCCCTGAAGGGTTTTCCGTCCAATTATAACGCACGGCAACCGGTGTTTCAATTTCTTTTGAAGAAACGATAAGCTTTCCATCTTTCACTACAGCATTAGCATTCATAAATTTCCCGTCGCTTCCTGCAATGGTAAAACCGGTAATCGGGCCAGAAGAAGCTGATTTTAAATAATCAAAATCCAATAAAGCTTTTCCATTTTTAAATGAAACTGATTTATAAATAGGTCCAGAGAAATCATTTTTTTGATGGTAAGTTTTAGCTAAAGCCCAAAGCGCCAATCGTCTGCCCACTTCCCACTTGTATGTTGGATGCAAATCTTCGTTTGAATCTGTCAAATCATTTGTAGATATCATTCCGGTATTTGACAACCGCAACAATTGTGTTTGGGCTTCCCAAAATTCAGGTTCTGTATTTTCATCAACAGACACTTTTCCTTTGGCTTTGGAATAGTTAAAAGGGGCAATCTGGACATAGTAAAATGGCAGATTATTTTCTTTCCAGGCTTTTCGCCAGCTATTGATCAATACTTTCATTTTATAAGCATAGCTGATTTTCTCGTTCAGAAAACAATTGGTTTCGCCCTGATACCAAAGAAAGCCGCGGATTTTAAACTGTGTTAAAGGTTCAATCATCGTTGAATAAAATTTACCCGGATCGTTACCCACTTTTTGATTTCTGAAATAATCCTCTTGTGCAAATGCATTTTCTGAGATCCACGGTTCAATGGCACTACCCGGAATGGCCGAAGAGATCATCCCGACAGGAATACCTAATTTCCCCTGAACTTCCTTCGCGAAGAAATAACCCACAGCAGAAAAAGCACGTAAAGCGGAATCTTGGGCTACACTCCAGCTTTTATGGATAGAATCAGGTTTGATCAAAGTTTTGCGGTTAACCAGGAAAATCCTGATCTGATTATTCTTTGCTTTTGCCACTTCATCAGATGGGAAACCTAGTTTTTCATTCTTTGGCTTTGGGATTTTGGCCAGTTTGCGCATGGCGTATTCCATGTTCGATTGACCTGAACATACCCAAACCTCGCCTACCAGAATATTGGTGAGTTCGATCTTATTTGAGCCACTGATGGTCATGGTTTGAGGTTTTGAAGCTGTTTTTAATGGCGCCAAAACCACAAGCCAGTTCCCGTTTTTATCGGCAAGGGCTTCTTTTTTCTGGCCTGCAAACGTTACTTCTACTTTTTCGCCTGGTGAAGCAAAACCCCAGATGTTGATGGGTTTTTCGCGCTGCAAAACCATATTGCTAGAGAGAATCTGAGGCAAAAGAATTTTAGCGTTGGCGGAAAAGGAAAATAAAGAAAGAAGGATAATTAGTGCCGTCATTCCCGCGCAGGCGGGAATCTTAATGCAACGGGTGCTAAGATTCTTTTCCGTCATTTCGATCCGATAGCTATCGGATGGAGCGCAGCGGAACGGAGAAATCTTTTTCGCTTTGTTCAAAGATTCCTCCACTAAGGCCGGAATGACACACAGGAAAGATTGCCACTTCGTGCCTCCTCGCAATGACGAACTGATGCGAGGAATGACGAACACTTTAGAACGTAAAGTGGGAAAAACTGAAAACTTAAAACTGAAAACTGCCAACTGTCTCAAAATCCCTCCGTTTTTAAATACTTAATTGAATAAACAGCTTCTTTTTTATCTGGTTCTCCGGCATTTCTCAAATCATAGGTTTGATCGGCAGGTGTATCTACATCAGGGAAACGACGAACATCGCCGGTGCGGAAAACAATTCTGGAAACATCAGCAACAGGCTGAAAAGCCAAACTTGTTAATGCATCTTTTCCGTTGACAGTAATGGTGTAAAAACGCGTAAAGGCATCTAATTTTAATTTGATGTCGTAACTTTTACCCGCCTCGTATTTCATAAAATTTTTATACCGTGCTCCCGCCTTTGCGCTTAAAGTTCCAGCGGTATCAAAAGTCAGGCGCACAGTTGCCATTCCTTTTGCATCCTGCAATTCGATTTCGAGCAAGCCGAAATCATTTTGCTTAGGCGTAACTGAAAACGAAGCTATTATTTTCTTAGATGCAGGAAATAATCTTTCTGCTTTGGCATAATCAAAAGGATCTTTGTCTCTTAACTCTAAAACGCCGTTTTCTACCTTTACCGGTGCCCAAAGCGGACTGTACATGTTCCACATTTCGAGCGCTTTATCTGATGGTAATTTACCAAAATCATCGTTAACATGTTGTGTTGCTTTATCGCTAACCGGTACAGGAACTGAAGAGACCCAGATATCTTCTTTATTCATGCTGTACGTTACCCACAATTTTCCATCCGCATGTTTGCCATTACCTTCGATAATTCCACGAACATACTGCGGCCCGTAGGATTTATAGTTACCGCCGTAACGCATTGGCGTAATTTCACCATGCACCAATAAAAGGTTGGTATAATTTAAACCATTTATACTCGTTGAAATGGCTAAAGGCCACCGGTACTCAGATGGATTATAAACTGTTGCGTAATTGCCATCTGAAGTTTTTTGTCCCCATATTTTCGCATTGCTGTTCACAAAACCAGGTGCACGCAACGCATTTTTTGGCCAGCTCTTTCCGTTATCATCGCTAATGGCCGTTAAGGCATTTTTCCATAAACCCACCACTCTTCCATCGGGTAAATGATAGTAGCTGAAGGCTTTATACTGTTTCTGTAAAGTGATCAAAGGATCTTTCCGATCAGCCTCTTCATTCCATTGTTGAGTCATCAACTTGTTTGATAACAATTCATTACAGGCTTCAATGAAAGTTTTACTTTTGCTTTTGGTGTATAGCGGATATTTGGTATTTTTCTCGGAGTAACCAGGATTGTAATGAATGAAATAAATGGGGCCATACTTTCCATCTGGCTGAATTTCTCTTACTGCCCTGCCAATTCCATGGCCATCGTTCGGATCGTCTTTCGCGTCAAAACTGATGGCGTAAAAACCCAAAATCAGGAATACATTTTTAGTGGAAACATAAAAACCCATGCGTTGATGCATCACAGCATCTAAATCTTTTGCTACATCAGTTCTACCCTCCTTTGTTGTACCGTCCGGAATCCGGTAGACCGGAAATACCACTTCTGGTTTCGTCCAGGTGTAACCATCTTTCGAAGATTGTATCAGGGTTTGCCCTGGCGGGATGCTTTCGCCAACTTTATCGCTTAAATATTCAATGTAAAATTTATTGTTCCAATAGGCCAGCATTGGTGCATGGTTATAGGTCCACCCAAAGTTTTCGGCCAGTTCAGGATGTTCCCTGTTGGCACGGAAAGTCTGGATATTATGCACACCCATTACCGGCGAAAGCTGACCGTGATGGTAATCTGCATTAACCAGGGTTTTACCTGTATAGCGCACCGTATCCTGCGCGTGCGAAGTTGGTATCGCAAATACAAATGGTAAGCTTAAACAAAGTATTTTAAATATTTTCATGTTATCCTGTTCTTTCTTTTAGTTCGTCACTCTGAATTTATTTCAGAGTCTTTATGATCTTTCCAATAGATGCTGAAATAAATTCAGCATGACGACCGTATTAAAAACCTACCTATTATTCTTCAATTCCTCAATCACTTTCTTATTCACTTTTATAATCGTTCCGTGTTTATGCCCTTCAGGGATTGAAACCTCTGCTGTTACATCTTTAAAAGTCTTAAAATCGGCAGTTTTATAGGCTGAATATTTTTTTTGTCCATAAGCATCGAAATAAATCAGCCAGTCATTTTTTACTTTTACCACAGTTGGCCCCTCTGTTAATTTCGGACTGAAAGTGTCCGAAACATTTTCGTAAGGTCCTGGTGAATCTTTTGCAAAAGCTAATTTTAAATTTCTATTCGGGCGTGTATTGTCTTTTAAAACCAATACATAATCTTTTCTTGCCATTTTCACAATCACTGCATCGATTACACTAAAACCAGGATCTAGAAACAATTTAGGTTTAGAGAAGCTTATAAAATCTTTTGTGGTAATGCTGTATATCCGATGGTTATTTTCTTCTTCCTCCATTCCTTTAGAAAAGCGAAACGGAATAGTTGAAGCCCAGATAATTATATATTCTTTTTTCTCATCGTCATAGAAAATCTCAGGTGCCCAAACATTCACGGTTTTTGGTTCGCTTTCCATTACCGGAAGGAATTTCTGCTCACTCCAATTGATCAGATCCTTTGAGCTGGCGTAACCAAAACCTTTGTCGCCTTTCCAGCTGCAGGTCCAAACCAAATGAAATGTTCCATCCGGCCCTTGAACAATTGATGGATCGCGCAAAACTTTCTGGGTCCCAACCGCTGGTTTCAAAAAAGTTTTATTTAAATCTGTCCAGTGATAAGCATCATAACTGTATAAAAGCCTTAATCCTTCGTTTGCCGGCTCGTGGAAAGAGGTAAATAAATAAGTCTGTCTTGTGCAGGATGTTAAGCCACAAAGAAGCAGGCCTATAATGGCTAAGCGAAATAATGCTATGGAATTGGGTTTAAACACTGTTTTTTATTCTTTCGTTATTTTCATTCTTTAATTATCGTCATTCCCGCGCAGGCGAAGACCTATTTTGTAATTTGTTAAGGATTACCCTTCGACTTCGCTCAGGGTGACATCCCTATTAGATTATTGTAATAGATTTCTCCATTTCGCTGCGCTTCAGTCGAAATGACGATTTAACTAGTTATATCTCCTCCAACACCAACACCCAGTCGTTGCCATTTGCAGGCTCACCAGGAGGATTAAACTCCTTAATTCCTTTATTTTCAAATTCTCCTATTGCCATGATTTTACCAGTTCTTGGATCAAACCACGAAGCTTTAACCTCATCACCATCGATTTTGCCCATTTGTACACTGAAATTTTTACCTGTGTAAGTATAAAGCAGCGCGAATTCTTCCCCTCTTGTCGCAATAACCCGTTCGTATTTTTCGCCATTCTTTCCAGCCACTAAAGTTTGATCGGGCACACGATCGAAATAAGAGTGAGAAAGCATTAAATCTTTCAGGTATTGCATCTGTTTTGCGCCTGGAGCATTAATGGCAGTGATCCAATGGTCTTTCGGACCATAAGCAGGTTTTAAATCTGTTTTCTTGTACATCTGCATCACCGAATTGTGACCATAAGTATAACCAAAGGCACCTGCAAAAACCGACCAGTAACCGTATCTTCTCACATCGCTAGCTGTCCAGCGTGGTTGGAGCGTATCGTGCAATCCTTGTGGAATATCTTCATATGAAGGCTCCCCATCAATAGTAGGTTTAGTAGGTTTTAATTTATAATCAGCTTCGATATATTTCCAGTTATCTTCACCATAATGCAGTTTTTCGTTTTTAGAGGTGTCCTGATCATATCGGCGGTGACCAGATTGAACCATATCAAAATCACACCATTTTGCATTTTGAAACCATTGTGAGGAAGCAGTTCTGCCCCGGGGATGGAAAGTAATTAAATGATTCGGATCGTTTGCCCTTAAAGTTTCGCCAATGGTATTCCAAACATCTGCACCATCAGTACCTTTAATATCGCCACCATTGAGCCAAATGATGTTCCACTTATCTTTATAACGTTTTGCCAGGAACTCAGAATAAGCCTTTGCCTGCGTTTTATTCACTTTTTTATTTTTCACACTGGTACCCCATACCGGAACCAGGGCCATATAAAGGCCTTTTTCTGCTGCCTGATCAAGGATATAATCCACATGATCCCAATAATCGTAAGCTATTGAATCTTTCGGATCATTGCCCGGTGTAAGCATCAGCTTTGAAACATCGGCATGAACAACTGATGAATCTAAATACACATTTCTCGAAGGCACATCATGTAATAACATCACCTGAATTACATTAAAACCTTTTTGTTTACGGTCTTCGAGATAAATATTTGCTTCTTCGCGGGTTAAACGACCGAACAGCAACCAGCCTGTATCGCCAAGCCAAAAGAAGGGCTTGCCATCACCAGTCGTTAAATACCGTCCGTTTTCTGACACTAAAAGACTTTTATCGCCAAAATGAGGCTTTTTCTTGCAGCCAAAAGCGAAACAAGAAAGCACAGCAAGCAGAAATATTTTTAATTTAAGGTTCATATTCAGTTTAATATATTTACTATGTTGGTGGGTGTAGATACCCACCAATAAAAAACGTGTTGTCATGCTGAGGTACGAAGCATCTCTTGCCTATTATGTACACAGCTTATGTTTGCTCAATCCATTTTTAATAATGGTTTATTAACGTTTTGTTTCCATCGCCTGAAGATTCTTCTCTGCGCTCAGAATGACAAAACTCAATTTATATTTTATTTACAATGATCACTTCGTCACCTGCTGCTGCTTTATTTAATTCCACTATAGATCCACCATTTATTTTCTCTTCTTTAAGGGCTTTTCCTGTTTTAGTATTCAATATTTTAACATTAAATTTTCCAGAAAATTGACTTAAATCGAGATTGATGGCTTCAGTAGAGGCGTTGTATAAAATATAAGCTTTGCCCGCATTTTTCAATCCGTACTGCTTTGCTGATTTGCCTGCCGGAAGAAATGGCTTCATAGAGGACGCAAGATTTAAAATAGAAGCATCTATACTACTTACGTTAGATAGCGAACCTCCAGCCATTAAAATAGCCCATCCGAAGCTATCAAAACTATCTGCCGAATAAATCACTGCCTTTTCAGGAAACTTATTTTTGTATTCGGATACCGCGTGGTAAACTTCTTCGAAGGCCGTTTTCTTCGGTTTTAGCAAACGGGCATGTTGGCGGGGTGCCAAACTTAATCCACCCTGTGGTGCATAAGCGCTTCCATCGGCCTGGTAATGCCAATAACGTATGTCGATCAGGTCAACCACTCCGGCGCGTTTTGGATCGGCTAAAATTGCATCCTGCACATCTTTGGTCACACTTAAACCGATAATCGGGTGTTTGCCTGTTTCTTTCTCCCATTCGTTAATGGTATCGATCCAGAACTGAACAAAATGCAATGGACCCGTAAATTCGGCACCGATTAATTGAATGACACCGGAATTTCCGTCAAAATTCTCTAAACATTTTCTGATATAAGCTTTATGGATTGCCCTGCGGTGTTGGTTGGTGATGTCGTAAAACTGCTCGGCCATAAAAATGCGCTTATCGCCGGCATAAGGCACAGGTTCCGGAAAACCAGTATTATTGATATTGTTTGCGGTACGCCAGGGAAAATCAGCATAATGCGCACCAGCCTCGATAATATTGTGCTGGAAATAGTTCTCATGGATTAAAACCAGGCCTTTTTGATCGGCAAGGTTAGCGAATTGCTTTAACCTATCCCAATACCAGAGGTTATATTTGGTGATGTCGTATTTACTTAAACCATCCCAGGCTTTATCCTGCCCGCTACGGGCAAATGGCAATTCGTAAAAAGGAGCCCATACTTCGCCATCCATGCGGCGGATGCGTTCGTGATCGTCTCTTCTCCTGTCGTACCAAAGTCCATAATTGTGATCAAGCACTTTAACAGTGCCATTTTTCATCGAATCGGTAATCTCCTCAAGATCATCGGTTAAGCCATTTCCGGACCGGCCGGGAACAAACCGGGTGACATGAAATTTAGTGTTTTTTAATCCATACGGACGCGCACTCCCATTCCACCAGGGCACATCCTGACGATTACCCACCACAATTTCGTTGCCACGCACCAACCAGCCATTTTTGATCGTCATTGCATCTGAAAGTACAGGTTTAACGACTTTATCCAAGCCAATTTTATCTATGCTTTTTACCTGACCAGCATCTGTCGGGATTTTATTCCGATCTGGCGCGGCGTCAATATATCCTGAAACCGTTAAAGCAGGTTTATAAGCCAGTTTAGTGAGTTTTTGAGCTACATCTATCGGCGGACTGCTGGATGCTTCAGTTTCTACAGGAAGAACGAAGTTCCGTTTATCGGCTTCATTACCCAATCTATCTTTTAACTGCGCATAATATAAGCTTCGTGGCTGAATCTGTTCATTAGACATGTCCCAATAACCGTTTCCGGCAAATTGCGCCCATGTTCCGAATGCCCAGTTCTGAGCAGTTGGTGGCTGAAAATTATCTACCCTTGCAGCGCTACATTGCCAGAACACACTGTTTGCGGCACTCCAGCCCGCCCCTTGTCCGTCTTGTCCGCGGTTTAAATAACTTAAGGCCTGTCCATCAATATTTACAATATCGAATAACACACCAGATGCCCAGCTATCAATAGCACCACTGAAACTGAAAGGTAAATAAGATTGGCATTGTACAAAAACATTTGGCCCCGGAGCACAAAAGCCAATAGCAAAATCGTGGTAACCATATTCTGAGTATAACCTTTGAAAAAGTGTTTGCTGACCGGTAGTTAAAAATGTAAACCTTCGTTCACCACCAATTTCAGAAACCGGGGCAAGTGATTTACAATCTTCAACGGTAATTCTTTTAGCGGTTTCGAGTACATTAACAGCAGAACCTGCAAAATGCTCAAAAACAACCTGACGAACCCATGCATCCTGTGCATTTTCCAAACAGATGGCCGTCCATCGATGGTATTCGTCTTTACTATTTTCTTTATGATAATCGGATTCGATTTTTAGGTTTTCTACACCCGATTGGGCAATTCTGCCCTCCCACTGGTATTTTGAAACGGTGCCTCCGCCATATTTAGCATCTAATGCAGTAGTAATTGGCGCATCAAAAGTAATGCTTGATCCGTTTATTGCCGTAATTTTACGGTCCCAATGGATATCCCTGGTTCCTGGTTTCCAGCCTAAGGCACTTTCGCCACCACCAAATTCTACGGTTTTTAAGGTTTCAATCCATTCTTTAGTTGAAGGACGGTTGATGATGATTTTATCGCCAACTTTAAATTCGTTGGTACTTGCTAAAGTAATTTTATTTGAATTTACAGGCACATAAGCATCTGTAATGGCGATTGCCTGTTTTTCTATTTTGTTTTTTTCGCCTAAAATTCTGATTACACCAATCCTATCTAAACCAGTTGCAAAAATTTTCGTTCCATTTTTGCCTATTCCACTACCACGGAGTACCACTCCAGATGCTGATAACCGCAATGTTCCTGCGACTTCGTAAGTTCCTTTTTCTAGTAAAATCGCTCCACGTAAACCATCTTTTCCGATTGGCAATTTAGCTACATAATTTAGGGCAGATTGAATCCTTAAGGTAGCATCACCCTTTGAAACAGGAACGACTACTTTTATTGTTGCATTAGGAATGGCTTTTTCGCCAGCCATGTAACCTGCATAAGAAAAATCAGGAATCCGGTTTCCTTCGGCATCAGGAGTATAAGCCATTTTGCCATCTTTTCCTTTATAAATGGGTTTTGGTGGCTCAACAGACTTTGTTTTTTGCGCAAAAGACAAATTTGCAACTAAAAGTACGATTGCCATTATGGCTAAGGTTTTTAGTTGTATGGTTTTTAATATATGGTTAGTTTTTGGCATTGATTATTTTGTATTTGTCATGCTGAGGCACGAAGCATCTGCAACTTATTTCCTACTGTCTCTGCCTATTCTCTTCCATTGCTAGCAGTATTTATTAATGTTTTGTTTTCATAGCATGCGTATTCTTTACTACATTCAGAATCATAATGCTATTTGATGAGGTTTATCTTTCAATTATCTCTTCATTCAAAAATCTCCAATTTGGATTAACAATTTCAATCAATTCATTTTTCTTTTTCCTAGTCCAGCCTTTAATTTCTTTTTCTCTCTCAATTGCATGTTCAATGAACTGATGTCTTTCGAAAAAAATTAAATAGTGACAGTTGTATTTAAAAGTAAAAGCAAATTTATTTTCTCTATTCCCAACGTGTTGTTTAAGTCTAACCTCTAAGTCATTTGTTACGCCTGTATACAAAACAGTTTTGTTCTTGTTTGTTAAGATGTAGACAAAGTAATTATGGCTCATGCTATATTAAAGTTACGTTTCCATCGCCTGCAGATTCTTCACTGTGTTCAGAATGACAGTATAATTAGAAATTTTCTACGGTCTCACTTTATCAATATCAACCAAACTATTCAAATATACTTCAATATTCGAATAACCTGATTTCGATAGCTTTATAGCATCCTTCGCATCTTTAGGATTCAAGCCATTTTTAATTTCGTATGCATCTGGCATGCCATCATCGTCGCTATCTTTATATGGCGTTCCTTTATATTCCGGATAACCGCCTACCTGAGAAACTTCTGTAATGATACCCTGTTTGTAAGAATCGCCAGGTAATCTGCGGTGTTCGAATTGAAATGCAGATGGTTTAGCGTTAGGGTGAACTTCAATTTTTCCGGTAGCTACCTGTTTAACTACGCGGGTATCAACCGGATCTCTCTTTGGTAAAGTAGCACCTGCATTTGCCAATACATAGTCTTTTGCCTGTAACGTTGGGATAATGCTAATTTTAGGCATCGGGAATGGATCTTTAGCTTTCATCGCTGCGAAATATTTACTCGCCTGCTCATAAGACATTAAATTTCCTTTTTTATCTTCCAGCTGAACGCCTCCATCCCAGTTGTTTTTGGTTACTTTTTCATTGCCCTCAATAATATTTCCAGCTACATAAGCACGTCCGAAAACAACATAAGGTAATTTACTACGGCCAGATTCTGGTTTCAAAATGCGGTAGCTGATCGGGTCTTTTAACTCAGTAACCGGACCAGGTTTGTAAAAGTTATTGATGATATTGTACTGTGCGGTATAATCGCCACCATCTGTGGAGCGGTTGTTCCAGTTAAACACTACGTTATTGGCGAAGTTAAAAATGCCGTTCCAACCAATTGATGGATTACGGGCACCATTATCGGCCCAAAGATTACGTACAAAGGCACAATTTTCGCCACCTAAGGTACTCCCAAAAGCGTGATTCCAATAATCTAAAGCTTCAGAGAAAATAGAGTTTTGGATCGTAATGTTAACCGTTCCTAATTTTTCTTCGGCTTTACCTGTGCTATCATTATACATGTGGCGGTACATGGACATGTTTTCGTCCAATCCCCAACTGGCAGAAACGTGATCGATCATAATATTGCCAACCGGATTTCCGCCAATGGCATCATCTCTGCGGCCTACAAAAGTTTCACCTCTTCTAAAACGCATAAAGCGAACAATAACGTCATGGGTATTTAACCAAACTGATTCGCCAGCTACACAAACACCATCTCCAGGTGCAGTTTGGCCAGCAATGGTAATATATGGGGCACGAATAATCAATGGTGTTTTCAACCTAATAATTCCTGCAACATTGAAAACCACAATTCTCGCACCACCTTGTTCACAGGCATCACGTAAAGAACCGGAACCACTATCGTTTAAATTTTTAACTACAATTACCCTGCCGCCGTGGCCACCAAAACTATATGCACCTCCCCCTTCTGCACCAGGAAAGGCCAATAATTTAGATTGAGGAAGATCGGTAGGTCGGCCAGCCCACGGAATATATGGCTTACCCTCTGCAGCTTCCTTCGCTATAATCGGCTTGGCTTTTTCCCAGGCAATGTCTGACTGGTGATAAGCTTCTTTCATCATTGAATCGGAAGATTTTTTGACTTCAGGCGGTATATTCGGGTATTGCGCAGATGCGTAGTTTGCGGAGAGCATTAATGCTGTTGTGAACAACAGATTTAAAAAGTTCTTTTTCATTTGTGTTTTGCCCGTTAAAGAAGTAAAAGAAATTTAGCTGATATTTTTTGATTGATGAAATTGTCAATCGGGAATTTTATAAAAATCGGCTCATTTCTGTTTATTTCTTTGGTTATCAGTTTTGGTTAGAAAGTATATTATATTTCAAAATTGCATGCAAAAATTGGCTGTTTACTGTATAATTTTGGCCAGGTATTGTACCATCTTTTCATTTGGTTAAAATGGCTGTAACAAATAAAATTCATTTCTACAACCGTGTTACAAGATAGAAATAATATTCATATATAAATGTAACATTCTTAAATGAAAAAAGGAAACAAATTAATGTTCCCTTTTCTAAAAACCAAATATAAAAAACCAGGGCGGTGAGCAAACCGCCCTAAAAATTTTGCTGCTTGCTAAAGCTGTGGATCGAAACTTCCTCCCCAGCCTCTTGTTTGTTCTATTTTCGGATTATTGGCAATCGATGAGGTTGGAATACCAAAGAAATAATATTCATCTTTCCAATTAATCGTATAACCATTATCTAAAGTTTTAGGAAGAATAGTCATGTAAGTATAAACCTGATCTGTAGAAAGTGCATCACGGCCTACATATGGTGAAGTTGAAAGACTTGCCGGAGCACCGCTTGTAATGAGGTTAAATTGTTTGCCTGTTCTTATTTTACCATTTAATACTGTTGAAAACAGCTTTCTTCTCCTTAAATCCCAGAAACGTTTTCCTTCAAAGGCAAATTCAATTTGTCTTTCATACATTATGGCATTAATCAACTCGGTTTGGCTCATTCCTGCTTTAAGCCCATAGAGATTATCAGTTCCTTTTTCAATTCCAGCCCTTGCTCTGATCAGAATTAAATTGTCATAAGCTTCCTGCAAACGATTTGTCGCCGCCGCAGATTCTGCCAAATTTAAAACCACTTCTGCATATCTTAGCTCCATCCAGTCCGTACCAGAATAGATTACATTATTCTGTAAAACAGTAGGATCAATGGCTTTACGGCAGTAAAAACCAGTGGAGCTGGCTGTTCCAGGCTCAACAGTTCTATTGCTTACAAAATATGTCCATAACCTGTAATTCTGGTTTCCGACAATTGGCCAGTTTGCGCCATTATAAGCAATAGTTTTATCGAATCTGGGATCTCTGTTTTTATAAAAATTCTGATCGCTGTAAACATACCTGGTTGATGTGCCCGGTGCCTTACCATCAAGCATTGGATAAGATTTAACTAACTCCCATGTTGGTTGATAGCTCCCCCCTCCGGTTCCTAAATAAGATGGCCTTGCGCTGTTGTCGTAACCGTTATTTTTGCTTGTGGCAGTATTAAAGTTATTGTAACCCGTAACCAAAACAGCTTCGGGATTATTTACTTCAGTAAACCACATATTATCATAAGATGCAGCAAGCTTCCATCCGTATGCGGTTAGCAAAGACACAGCTTCCTGATTCGCAGTGTATGCTTTCTCCCAACGTTCTACAATTGTTGCCGGATTATTAGGGTCGCTCGCTTCATTTGTAACAAATTGCGGACTGGCATAGGTTAACAAGACTTTTCCTTTAAATGCAGCGGCAGCTCCTGCGGTAATCCTACCCCAGTCTGCAGTACCTGCCCACTTTTTAGGGAGATATTTAATACAGGTATCTAAATCCCTGGTAATTTGTGCAATACACTCTGAGGTCTTATTTCTTGGCAACAAGGCCGCATCTTTGGCTTCATCGCCCACAGCTTGAAGTGGTGTTAATACCAACGGAACGCCACCATATAACCTCACAAGATCGAAGTATCTAAATGAACGGAAAAACAATGCCTGTGCTATTAACCGGTTTTTTGTGCCTGCAGGTAAGGTGCCGGCATTAACATCTCTGATAAAAGTATTGATTAAACGGATTTTGCCATAGTTATTGGAAACATTTACTGCTGTTCCAATATCGCCAACATCATTGTTACTTATTGTGCCCCTAAAAAACTTATTGTCATTATAGGCCTCATCTGAAAGACCACTCGGATTGGCAATCGCACTTCCTGAATTTACGCCTGCCCAGGATGGCAGATTAGAATCGTACAATACATTCAGGTTTAAAACTGCTAATGTCGAATCATTAAAAATCTGACCTGCAACCGCATAATTTTCATCAACATTATCAAGAACTTTTTTACAGCTACTTGCTCCCGATGCAACAAGTAAAGCGAATATTAATAATTTATGTATTTTCATTTTCGTAAAATTAAAATCCAACATTTAGTGCGAAAGACAGAGACTGAAGATTTGGATAAACATTGTATGATGATGCATTATCTCTATAGGTGTAAGGATTATAGAAATTAAAAGGATTTGTGGCGATTACTGAAGCTTTTAAACTTCCTATGCCCATTTTCTGGGTAATTTTAGCCGGAAAACTATAGGCCAAATTGATGTTGCTTACCCTAAAAGTGTAACTGTTAACAAACCAGAATGACGAATTTAAGTCGTATGTAGCACTATAGTATGGGCTTGGGTATTTGGCATTCGGATTTTCAGGAGTCCAGTGATCAGACCAGAAAGCCGGACGGTTAACAGTACTGGTTGCACGTTTTCTTGCATCGCCTTCTATAGCATCTTGTCCTCCGAACGACATACCCATAGTAACATTAAGTGAAATGCCTTTATAAGCACCTCCAAAGTTTAAACCCAACCCATAATGGTTGCTCGATTTATCTGTCAGATAGTCCTGATCATTCTCATCAACAATACCATCTGGTCCGGTATATACACCGTTAACTTTTGGCCCTCTAACATCTGCATAATATAACATACCTGCCACTGGCTTTTGTCCGAGCACAGTATATTTTGGGTTAGCTGCAGCAAAGGCATCAGCTTCTGACTGAGATCTGAACATACCTAAATAATGATACCCAAATGCTCCTCTATCGCTTGATTGCCCCAGGATATCAAGATAAGTACCCACATTACCCAATGGTTGATCGGCAACTAATAACTTATTATCGCTCCAGGTAAAAAAAGGATTAAAATTGTAGCTGAAATCTTTGCCAATTTTATCTCGCCATCCTGCTGATATTTCGTATCCAAAAGTATTAACTTTTGCAAAATTCTCCGTTGGTGGGTTTGCACCAATAAGTACCGACACAGATGAAGTAAGCGCTGAAAGCATGTTGTAACGGTGTGCGAAAAAACCATCTGCTGTTAGTGACAACCTATTATCAAGAAATTGCGCATCCACACCTAAGTTTGTACTTAAATTACTATCCCATGTTGTATTTGCATTGGCAATGATAATGTTTGGCGCATAATTTAAGCCTCTATCATTATTGCCGCCAAAAACAGCTGATTTGCCTGTCTCCAGTTTATAATTTTCCTGATATAAATATGGTTTCGAGCTATCATTACCCAATAAACCAACCGATCCTCTTATTTTTAAAAAGTTAACAAACTTCACCTTATTTTTAAAGAAGCCTTCTTCTGATATTACCCAGCCTAGCGAGGCTGAAGGGAAAAAGCCATATTGCTGCCCGGGTGCGAAATTATTATTCGCATCTGTACGTAAGGATACCTCAAGTAAATATTTATCCGCGTAAGAATAATTAATACGAGTTGCGTAAGCAAGCCTGCCAAATTCGTTTAAACGTCCTACCTGATCTGTAGCCTGTAGGCCAGTTGCAAAATTCATATTATCCAAACCACCAACTAAAGTTCCCTCACGAGATACGGCAAGGCTCTCTCCTGACGTGTGTTGTTGCTCAAATAAGGCAATTGCAGAAATGTCATGCTTTCCGAATTTACGTGCATAAGATAATAATCCATTAAATTGGTAAACATCTAAACGCCCTGGTGTAAAGCGAACGATATCTCCATTTTTTGCCGATATGATATTGGTTACTTTACCTCCAACAATATGTTTATTATCACCTAATCCTTCAAACTGGTATAAATTATACCTGGTACCATACTGTTTGCTAAAATCGTTGTTGATATTTCTATTAAAATTTAAACTGGCCTTTAATCCCTTTACAACAGGGATTTCATATTCTGCTGTAGCCTGTAGATTGATGCTTGTTGTATTTTGAAGCGTATAATTGTTTAATCTTTGAACTTCGAAAAAGTTTGCTCCTTCAACCGTGCCCGTATTGGGTGCCTGCAACACAGGTAAACCATCTACATAAAAGGGAACAAATTGTGGTGATGCCAGTAACGATTTAAAATCGTTATCCAAACTTTCAGACCCTTGTTTAAAATAATATCTTTTGTTGTAATTTATATTGCCACTAACCGAAACACCAACCTTTAAGCCATTGGCAACTTTCGCATCTGCGCTTGCTCTGAATGTTAACCGATCTGTATTTACCCCTTTAAAATTTGAATTTTGACTGGTGTAACTTCCTCCGGCAAAATAAGTTGCCTTATCGGTACCTCCGGTAATATTTAAAGCATGGCGCATAATATACGATGACTGCCAGGCCTGAGCAAGATAATCCTGACTGTTTTTACTGAAATAATCAAGTTCATCAGGAGTATAGTAAGATGTTATTTTGGTGGTTACACTGGTTGTAGGATTTGTGTAGTTTCCATTTGGCTGTACCAGAAAATTATTTTGCGCCTGAGTATAATCATTTAGATAAACAGCCTGCTCTAAACCACTCATCATCTTCGGCAGCATCGTGGCATCAGTTAGTCCATAAGATCCACTATAACTGATTTTCGGAGCTCCCGGTTTTCCACGTTTTGTTTTAACCAGTACCACACCATTTGCACCTAAAATACCGTATATAGCCGCTGCTGCATCTTTTAATATGGTTATGCTTTCTACTTCACTGGCATCGAGTGCATTAAAATCAGTAATAGTCCTTTGAATATCATCAATCACATAAAGTGGATCGGTTTTACCGTCCTTGGCAAAAAATATTGGGTTTCTGATGGTAATTGTAGCATTTTCTCCGGGACGCGCAACACCACCTGTAACACTTACAGCGGGCAATTGACCTCTTAATGCAGCTGCAAGGTTCGTTGTCGGAATATCCTCAATAGCTTTCATATTAACAGTAGATATTGCACCCGTTAAACTGGCTTTTTTCTGCGTGCCATAACCAATAACAACTACATCATCAAGGTTCTTGTTTTCCGGAACTAAACGCACTACAATATTGGCTTGTTTACCTACTATTACCTGTTGCCTTATGTAACCTATAAACGAGAATACAAGAACATCTGCATCAGATTTTACCTGGATGGTGTAAATGCCATCTGCATTAGTGCTTACATTGCTGGGAATACCTTTGATGCTCACATTCACCCCGGGAATACCACTCCCGTCGGATTGATCAACAACCTTACCTGTAACCTTTCGGTCCTGGGCAAAAAGCATTATACTTGCCATGAGCATCAGCAGCAAAGGCAAAGAAATCTTGCGTAAAAATTTTAAGTTCATATTGTTATTTGGTTAGTTTTTAATTTGATTTTTGGATGACTTAGTAAGGTTCTTCCATTTAATGTTCGGGCATCTCTAATTTGGCCTCATAATAATTACCGTCGTAAATTAATTATCGGTAACAGGCGATCATTTTATTACCTTAAAAAAGATAACATCAACTAACGCTTATTAAAATTTATAGGACAAAAAATTTAAGGTAATTTGGCTCATTTATATTTTGATCTCTGTGAATTATCTGGTTAGAAAATGTATTATAATTCGAACTATAATTAAATTGGTAATTCTAGCTAATCTCCCCCGTTAAATTTTGAATTATTTTTCAGCATAAAACAAAATTTAAGGCGCATTTATACCTTTTTTAATTGATCATACAAGGTATAAATAAATTCATATATAAATGAAGTATTCTTAAATAAAAAATCATAAAAAAATTTATGCCCTTAAATTATTAGAAATTAATTGACTCCAGCCTTGGCCTTTCGCCTTTTCTCCCATTCTATGCCTTCCTTTTTAAGGTCGTAACCTGCTGCTGAAAGGTAATTGTTGATACGGCCCTTATATTTACCGAACCAGGCATGTTTTTTATCAGATGATTCAGCATCCATGGCATGCTCACGGGCCTCGGTTAGCCAGTTCAGAATCTGTTTTTTTTGATCGTCGGTTAGTGTTAAAATTTCTTCCTGATAGGCTTTGTAAGTGATGGGCAACACATTATAAGTCATGCCGTTTTTAACCAGCTCTACCTGCTCATTAGTTAGTTGAGCAGAAAGTTTGTTGATGTATTTTTTGTGCAGTTTGTTTAAAGCTGTTTCTACAATACGGCCATCTTTTGCCAGTGCCGAGTCGCGCTCTACCTTATTATCTTTATTTTTTTCTTTAATTTCTTTAACCCTGGCATCACGGGCGGCATAAATATCATTCAGATTGCTGTATTGATCGCGAACAATTACCGTTACTTTTTGTGTTTTCCTGGCATCGTTAAGGCCTAAATTGGTCACAATTTTAGCCGCACGATCAGTAATCATTTTGGTATAGGCTTCTTTATCTGCAGCGGCATTCGTCTGTGCAAAAATGGCTGTTATGCCAGAGAACGTTAACAATAAGGCCAAAATGGATGATTTCATGTATTTGATATTTTAGTTGAATATATTTTTAATGGAATTTGCAATTTTTGAAGCATAAAATTTTTAAACGGGATCCATCCACCACCAACAGTTTTAATGATGAGGATATTTAAATAGGCAGCCTAAATTAGTGGAATTTTTGGTTGTTTTTCCTTGTCTCATAATTTATTAATAAACAAAAAATTTATAGGAAAATAATTTGTCTGTTTATAATTTGGTTACGCCCATTTGGCTTAATACAAAACTCAACATAGAAAAACACTATTTTCTAATGGTTTTTAGCCAATTAATATAGGATATTATCATTTAACTCTTTAACTTTATGTCCGCTGCACAAATTTAACTGAGTAGATTGTTGCGGCGCTAACCAAATATTTTAACCCTGAGATGAAACCCCATTTTCATAAAGTTCCCATTACTTTACAAAGTTCTTTTAGTATCCGCCACGACATTAAACCCGATTTTGGAAACATCTGGCATTACCATCCTGAACTGGAACTCCATTATGTAATCAAAGGTGAAGGTGTACGTTTTATTGGCGATAACATCAGTAATTTTGTGCCTGACGAAATGGTATTGCTGGGTGAAAACCTGCCCCACACCTGGCGCTGTAAGGATGAGTATTTCCAAAACAATCCCGACCTGACAACGGAAGCCATGGTAATCCATTTTTTGCCTGATTGTTTGGGCAAATACCTGCTTACTTTGCCAGAAGCTTACCTGATCCCTAAATTGTTCGAAAAAGCCAAAAGTGGCATGGTAATTAAAGGTAAGGCTAAAGATAAACTGGTTGATTTAATGCGGGCAGCTGTTGATGCTACGAATTTAGACCGCATTATTATTTTACTTTCGATCTTAAAAACGCTCGCAGAAACGGATGAATATTCGACCATTGTAACCAGTAAAAATACTTTTTATCAATCGAACGAATCGGAAACTTTACGCATCAATAAAATCTGCAATTATACGCTTAGTAATTATAAAAAGGATATTACTTTAGAGGAAGTGGCATCGTTAAGCAATTTAAGCGTGACTTCTTTTTGCCGCTACTTTAAACTGATGACGAAGAAGACTTTTTACGATTTCCTGATCGAAATCAGGGTGAGCCACGCCTGCCGTTTCCTGATTGAGAATAAACTGCCCACCGAAATGATCTGTTTTGATTGCGGCTTCAATAATGTATCTAATTTTTACAGGCACTTTAAAAAGGTAACCGGGATGACTCCTTTGGATTATAAAAGAAAATATTTGAATTAAATTTCATTCGCGATCTTCGCTAACGCTCGTTTCTAACGAGCGTTGAATAGTTTATCGTTTAAAAACGATAGAATCGTTTAACTATTTTGCGCTCGTTTGAAAACGAGCGCAAACGTCTTTCTAGTTCAAACCTGCGAGGTTTTAAAAAAAATCATATAAAAACCTTAATATTCAAATTATTGCGTAGCGAAGTATAATCATCAAATAAGGTTTCCATTCCTTTTACTTCACTACTTGTAAATGCGCCCACATTTCTGCGTGTAAAAGTAGAAATGTTTAACCCCCGTTTTTGCAGAAAATATTTGGATACCACCGGATAAACATGGTGCATCACCTCCATGTTATCGATCAAAAACTGCTGCACAGCCTGTACCTCACCATTAAGCAATTCATTATCATAATGATCACACAACCAAACAATTAACTCCGGAAAGTAATTACCCTGAATACAGGATAATCCTGAAGCGCCTGCTTTGAGCGAATCAACTGCGTGAACCATGTAGGCATCGTACAAGCCAAAAGCATAGCCCTCGGTGAGTTTGAGTTTTTCTTTTATCTGGTTAAGATCCAGGCTGGTATCTTTATGGTAAATTACCCTTCCTGTAGCGACAAAATCGGCCAGTTGCTGTGGCTTTAATACTCTTTTGTAGGGTACAGGACATTCGTAAAAACCCATCGGAATTTCATTGGTTTGATGCAGCAGATTGAACACACGTTCGCTAAATATTTCGTCGCTTTCCGCTTCACTGGCCAATAAACTGGTAATGGCAATTACGGCTTCTACACCTGCATCGCTTACTTCTTTTATAAAATCAGCTTGTTTGGTAATTTCGCCGCCAAAGGTTCCAGTGGCTACAACAGGTACGGCACCGTTTGCCACTTTTACCACATGTTTTATAACCTGGATTCTTTCCTTATCACTCAATTCGAACATCTCGCTCGAGAGGCAATTGGCAAACAAACCTGAAGCCCCTGCCTGTAAATAAATCTCCGTAAGTTGTGTTAAAGCAGGATAATCGATGTTCCCATTGCTCAAAAATGGCGTGAGCATAACCGGGATGAACCCTTTTTGTGAGTTTTCCATTGTAATTTGATATGGTAAATGTGCTATATTTTTTTTGCCGCGAATAAGCACTGATGAGCTTAATGGGCTGTTTTTATCTTTTTGTTTTTAATTTTTGTCACGAAGAGCCCTGTTAAAAAAATGGTTAAAGTACCGATTACGATAATCATATTTTTATGCAAAGGATTTCTAAAAACCTCATATTCAGGAGGAAGAAGTGAAGAAAATGTCATCCATATAATTACAGCAATACCGATGATGGTTGCAGTGATGGCTTCATGGTTTTTGGTTTGCCTGCTGATAATGCCAAGTAAAAACAAACCCAGCATTCCGGCCGCAAAAATGCCTGATAATTCCCACCAAACATCCAAAATGCTTTTTACACCGATCATGGCTATTCCTGCAATCATGCCCAGCAAGCCAAATCCTACCGTAGCCAGATGTAACAGTGATAAATTCTGTTTTTCGGTGATGCCGGGTTTGAAATACCTTTTGTAAATATCTACTGAAAACACGGTTGCCGAAGCATTCATTCCAGAACTAATGGTGCTCATAGCCGCAGATAAAATGGCCGAAACAATCAGTCCAACCAAACCAGCCGGAATTTTGGTAACCATAAAATGTGGCATTATTTTATCTCCATAATCTGATGGAATCAACGCGTTTTGTACTTTTAAGACCTCTGCTGCCGAAGCATGTAGCGGCAAACGCTCAACAGCTACCTGATGTTTGACCGACTGCACCAATTCCGGATTAACCTCATAATAAGCGAATAAGCAAGATCCTATAATGAAAAACAGCAGTGAAGCAGGGATGTACAACCAAACACATAACCAGATTGATTTCGAAGCCGCTTTACCTGATGATGCGGTATGGTATCGCTGAATATAATTCTGATCCATTCCAAAATTGTTCAGGTTGATGAAAAAACCATAAAGAAAAACCACCCAGAACGACGATCCGACAAAATCGAATTTAAAACTGCCCAGGCTAAATTTATCGGCAGATTTTCCAATCTCTACAATCTTTGATACACCTCCCGGCATATTCGAAATAATCAAATACAGAATGAGTAGCGCACCCAGGGTTTTTACAATCGCCTGTACCACTTCTGTCCATATTACCGCTTCAATTCCTCCTAAAACGGTATAAACAATGATACAGATACCCATCACAATCATAATCATCTGCATGGAGTAGCCTGTAAGTGCCTGCAGACTCAGCGCAATTCCGAAAAATATCGATCCCATTCTGGCCAACTGCGTCAACAGAAAACAAACTACCGCATATACCCTTGCCCATGCGCCGAAACGTTTTTCTAAATGGGTATAAGCTGATATTTCTCCGCTATTGCGGTAAAATGGCACAAAATATTTAGAAGCCACCCACGCCGCCAACGGCATCGAAATACTAAATACAAATGCATTCCAATTGCCACCAAAAGATTTACCGGGCACGCCCAAAAAAGTATTGCTGCTTAAAAATGTTGCATAAATAGATAAACCTATCGCCCATCCGGGGATCAGGCCCGAAGCTTTTGTAAATTGCTCGGAATTTTTATTTTTTCGCGAAAAATAAACCCCAACTAATATCATCCCGACAAGGTAAATGAAGATGATCGCAAGGTCGAATACGGGTAAACCTCTCATTACTTCTTGGCTCGTTTATTAATTTGGTTAAAACAAATATGCATCGCTAAATATCATCATTAATATAAGATTTTGGCCACATATTATACCATCTTATCTTATTGAACATCTAAAACATCAACTGCCAGTCCTTTGGTTTCTGTGGCGGTTAAGCGCACTTGGTAACTTCCGGCATTAATCATGCTTCCGGTATTGGTGTTCAGGTAATTCCATTTCCCCTCTTTGGTAGGCGAAAATTCTGCCATTTCTGTTTTCATTAAGGTTCCATCTGCCGATAAAAACTCCAGTTTAGCTTTCAATGGCTGATTGGAAGGGTTATGGTATTTAATGGTTAAGGAATAGGTATCGGCAACGCCAACTGAAATATTCCAGGTGACACTCCCCTGGTTGGCAGCATTAAAAATTACACGCTGTTTGTTCATCAATACTGCTTTTGTAATATCTTTTCCCTCTAAAATGCCGTCGGTAGCTTTGTAGCTCGTGCTTGTTTTTAAATCGTAAGCAGGTTGTAAATGGGTAATGGGCGACACAAAAACGCTGGCCACCCTACTATCAAAAATGATTCTTTCGTTGGGGATAAGTCTTTTGCGGTAAAGATCAAACATTTCATCATTACTGTTGCTTAAAGTGGTTTTGGTATTTTCAAATCCCTGCGGAACGCTGCTGTTTTTATTCAGTGCAATAAAGGCATCAACACTATCAGTAGCGGTAAATCCGATGCTTTCCTGTCCACGGGTGGCCTTAAGCCATTCTGCACCGTATAAATTTGAAGGCAAATCGGTAAATGCTGATTTTTCTCCTTTAAATTGCTCGTCTCCAATATCCAGCCAGCTGTTTAATTCGGCATTTTTTATTTTCGTTAAAAGCGAATTACTTTCTGGTGCAGGTTTAATATTTTGGTTTAAACTGGCTATGGCAATACTCGAAATCACCGCCTGCCCCACTTTCACCTCAGGGAAATTAATATCCAAAAAGCCACCTTTAATTGAAGTTTTGATTGTTTTCTTCAATAATGTATTGCTGCCGGCTTCTTTCCAGATATCTAAATCTTTAACAACTGTTTTACCGTTAAATGCCACATCAAATAAACGCATGGCTTTGGCATCAAAACCACCACCAATTCCCAGCCAGGGTTCAATAAAATAAAGTTCAACCAAATATTCTCCATCGGGCAATGGAAAGTGATATTTTAACTGTTCTCTGCCATATCTGAAACTTTGAAAAAGCTTCCAATCTTTAGTGCCATTAATCGGTTGAAAAGTACGGCGTTGACTGGCGAAAAAATCGGGTATACCCGGAAAATTAGCCGTCCATGAGGTAGAACCAAAACGATCAGCAGAAGTTAAATTCCGATCGGCGAACCATTGATTGCCGTTCACATCGGTATAATCGCCTCCTCCACAGTTTAAACGATAAACATAGTGATAACCATTTTCAGGACTGATTATTTTCTTATCGGTAACCAACAGATTGAAATTAGTGCTTTGTGGCAAGTTCTGTAAAATGATCTGATCTTTAGCTACAGGTTTCCCGTCAACATACCCTATAGCATACAAAACGTTATACTGAATATTCGGCCTATCCCATTGGAAATGCGTACCAATTGCCCCACGTTTTTTCTTGCCTAATGACTGTCCGTTTACATCATTAAAAAGTTCTACTTCATCACAATTAGAATACACCACTACACTATCTTTGATGCCAGGTTTTACCCAACGGTTTGGCCAGGTGTGCGAAACAATGTAAACCATAGGTGCGGTTTGTTTAGGCGCATAATTAGACCTGAACATGTAAAAAACATCTGTAGGCTCTTCCCAGGGAGTAAACATGCCCTTGTAGTTTACCGGACCAATGCGATCTAAATCGCGCAGACCTTCCCCACCCTGAACCCGGCCAGGATTATCGTGTGAGCTATACAACCAGAAAAAATGACCCGCTGTTTTATCTTTTACCGATTCGGCCAGGCGCACCTTGGTTTCCATTAAATCTGTCATTTTATTTTCCGTGTACCCTTTTCCATTGGCATCAGTTGTATGAAGATCAACGGTTCTCCAGGCGCCATATTCTCCCACTAAAACCTGTCTTTGTAGGTCTTCACCATAGGTTAACGGATTACCTCCATAGGTACCTGTCCAGTTTTGGGGTACATCCCAATCGGTTCCTTTACCGCCATTACAGGTCGTTACTTTTCTTTGTGAAGAAGCGGTTGGATCCAGTTTCCGAATCAATTCGGTACATTCTCTTGCGAAATCTTCGGGCAGCGTACTTTCATTTTCCAATCCCCATAACACTACCGCAGGACTGTTCCTTCTTTCTTTTACCCAGTCCGTTAAAAGGGCTTTAAAATTCTTCCTGAATTCGGGCGTATCGTACCAGATGTGCGCCGCCATTTGCGTCCAGCATAAAATCCCTTCTTTGTCCCAATAGTCAGAATACAATAAATTGTGTGGCTGGTGTGCATCGCGGAAGGCATTAAAACCTGCTGCTTTAATCTGCATCACCCTCGACCTGATCTGTTCCTTACTAAAAGCATGGCTCTGGCCGATTAAATGCTCATATTCTGCAATACCATTGATAAAAACAGGCTTTCCGTTTAATAAAAATTGCTTTTGATTGGCGTGATCGCCTGTAGGCCAGCTGATCCAACGGATGCCATAAGGTGTTTTCAGTTCATCTACAATTTTTCCATTTTCAATGATGGTGGTTTGCAGCGTATAGAGATATGGACTTTCCAAAGACCAAAGTTTTGGATTGATGATTTTGTCGGTTTGCTGATTGATCTGGATTTCTTTCCCTGCGGGAACAACAAGTATTTTTTTAATTTCCTTAACCTGTTTTCCGTCTGAATCAAGTAGCCGGTTAATTACCGATACATTTTTTGGCTTTAAAGCATAGTTTTTAATGCTTGTACTCAGGTTTAATACTGCGGCTTTTTCTGAAATTTTATTGTCGTTCCAGATGTGGATACCAAATGGTTCAACACGGATATCATTGGTCACAATTAAATGCACCGGACGGAAAATCCCCATGGGTTGCGAGCCTTCCGAAAAACCGCGTTCGGTTGAGCAACCGCCATCAACCCAGGGTAAATCCTGAATATTTGCAGGATGATCGGCACGAACGGCCAAAATATTTTCCTGACTGTTCAACCTAATTGAAGCAGTAACATCTAATGTAAAAGTGGTTCTGCCACCCGCATGATAGCCTACTTTTTTACCATTTAACCAGACAGTTGCATAAGAACCTACCCCCTCAAAATATAAGAAGAACCTTTTTTCGGGTTTAACTTCATTGGTTTTGAATATTTTTCGGTACCAGGCATAACCATGTTTATTGCCATGAAGTTTGCGTTGGTAACCTTCATATTGATCCCAGTTATGTGGAACATTAACATTTTTCCAGTTTAAGGTGTTGTATCTGGCCGACTGAAAGCCATCGTAAGCATTTTTGTTTTTCTCATCGGCTATGGTAAGCCAATTGGCATTTAAGGAGATATCTTTTCTGGTTGAACTTTGGGCATGAACGAAATTGATTCCCATTAAGAAAATAGTGCAAAAAGATAGTAAAAGTGTCCGTGTAAAATTTGAGTAGGTTATAGGTTTGTGGAGACACGAACCAATGCGCCGCAAAAGGTTTCTTCCGAAGTTTTGTAAGGTGGTAAGGTGGCAAACTTCGGAAGTATTTACTGGACTACATGCTAAGACTGACGAAATCTTCTTCCGCTCAGACCTTTTAGATTTCGTAAGTTGATTCATCGCTCTTTCAAATCTCCATTCAGTTTATAAGTTTCACCCATTTTGGTTTCAAAACTTATATTGTTGTTTTTATAATGAACTTTACAGTTTTCACCTGTTTTAGATTTTATGGTAAGCGAGGTCAGTAAGCCGTTTTTCCATGTCAAATCCAGTTCAAATCCGCCTCGCGCCTGTAAACCCTTAATTTCTCCATTTGGAATAGCTGTTGGCAAAGCTGGTAAAATATCAAGATAACCCTGATGGCTTTGCAGAATCATTTCAGCAATTCCTGCTGCACCACCAAAATTTCCATCAATCTGGAAAGGAGGATGTGCATCGAAAAGGTTTAAATAAGAACCTGCACCATTATGGGCTGGTTTCATTAACATTTTGATCAGTTTCATCGCATGGTCGCCATCCCTAAACCGTGCCCAGAAATTTATTTTCCAGGCTAAACTCCAGCCTGTGGCATCATCACCGCGATACAATAAAGACTGTTTTGCAGCCTGCATTATTTTTTCGTTACTGTCCCATGTAATATCATTTCCGGGATAAACACCCCATAAATGAGAAACGTGACGGTGTTTATTGGTGGTATCATCTTTATCTTCCAACCACTCTTGTAGTTGTCCATATTTGCCAATCTGATTTGGAGCAATTTGTTTAACTTTCTCTGTCAGGGATTTCCTGAAATCTTCATCAACATTTAACACCTCGCTAGCAGCGATACAATTTTTAAAAAGAGATCGAATAATCTGATGATCCATCGTCGGACCAGCCACTAAACCACCATTTTCCGGCGAATTAGATGGTGTACTGATCAACCAGCCTGTTTTTGAGTCTTTCACTAAAAAATCCTCAAAAAATAGAGCGGCCTGTTTCATTAAGGGATAGGCCTCTGTCTCCAGGAATTTACAGTCTTTACTAAATTGATAATGTTCCCACAAATGCTGACTTAGCCAAGCACCACCACTAACCCAGATACCATGATCGGAAGCGTTAATCGGGGCTGTACCGTTCCATAAATCAGTATTGTGGTGTAACACCCAGCCACGGGCATTATAATATGCTTTTGCCGTTTCAGCACCAGTTTTTGATAGTCCTTTAATTTTACTAAAAAGTGGTTCGTTTAAGGCTGATAAATTGAGGATTTCGGTGGGCCAATAGTTCATTTCGAGGTTAACATTCGTGGTATACTTACTTCCCCAAGGTGGTGTGAACAGGTCGTTCCAAATCCCTTGAAGATTAGCAGGCTGTGTTCCTGGCCTGGAACTCGAAATCAATAAATACCGGCCGTATTGCATATAAAGCGCTGCAAATGCAGGATCATTAGCGCTCGCAAATTCTTCCAATCTTTCATCCGTCGGCAGGTTTTCATTCTCCGAACGGCCAAAATCAACACTAAAGTTGTTATAATAGGTTTGATATTCTTTAATGTGTTTCTGTTTAATTTCAGTGTACGCTTTACCTTTTAAACTGTTAAGCGCATTAACATTGGCCGTCGAAGGGTTTCCGGAAACATCCTGCGCACTAATAAAATTGGTACCCGCAGTTAAATAAAGTGTTACTTCATCAGCCTGATTGATACTGATTTTTCCGTTCGCGATTTTTAAATTGCCTTTTTTAATAATGGCTGTTAACCTGCTTTCTCCTTTTAATAGACCATTTTTAACCGCCACAGTCAAAGCCAGCGTCTGGTTATCCAATTTTTTAACAGCCGACTTGCGGTGAACGCTCGATAATTCAGCATCAAAACTGATCGCTTTAGGTTTATCGGCAGTTAAATGAATAATAACAGCCTGATTAGGCTGGCTGGCAAAATATTCGCGCTGATAATTTATTCCATTGCTGGTAAAGGTAGTTTTAGCAATAGCAGTGGTGATATCGAGCGAACGTTTATAATTGCTCACCAGCGATTTATTGAGTTTAAAGTATAAGTTAAGGTCGCCAAACGGTTGGTAACTTTCCTGATATTGGGGAACGGCCGGTGGATCTTCATCCTGGATTTTATATTTCCACGCTTTAACCAATGAAATGCCCTGCTCAACACTGCTGCCCACAGGATAAATGCCTATTTTTTTTGAAGTATCCTTATAACCTAATAAACCGCCTTTATCGAAATAGTTGAGTACCTGGATGGCAATTGAATTTTTTCCTTTTTTGATCAGCTTTGCCGGAATGGTGTATTTTCTGGGCTCAGTATTATCGGTATTGCCAACCAGTTGACCATTGATATAGGTAAAATCCTGATCGCGAATGCGGTTAAGATCAATTACCAGATCTTTTCCTATCCAATTTGTGGGAACATCAAAACTTGTTCTAAACCATACTGCACCGTCTAAATTGGCTAAACCCACAGTCTCCCAGCCATTAAAAGCAGGTAGTTTAATGCTTTTCCAAAGTTTATCATCAAAATCGGCTAACGCAGGGTTGCCCTGAATGCCCTTCCCGTTTTTCATTTGGTTTACCCAGGCATTCCTGTCGCCTGGTTCACTTTGTAGTCCCATAAATTCTGCCTGAGCAAGGGTTTCGGCTTCTTTTTGTTTGCCCTCAAAAAGCAATTGTCTAATGTCCTTTAAATATTTAAAGGCACCTTTGCGGTTATAATCCCTTGGTTTTCCTGTCCACAAAGTTTCTTCGTTAAACTGGATATGATCAACCATTGTACCTCCAAAAATCATGGCACCAATGCGACCGTTACCAATCGGTAAAGCATCTGTCCACTTTTCTGCGGGTTTGGTGTACCACAACGTATGGTTGTTTTGTTGCGCAAAACTGCCGCTACGTGCGACTAATATAAAAGATAAAATACCTAATAAAAGTTTAAACCTCATGTTACTGTCCGTTATCGCCCGAAATAATTTCGATGTTTGTTGTTACTTCTTTTTCCTTTTTAATGGCTTGCTTAACCCTTCTGAAATTATTATTTCCAAGGTATATGTTTTGGGTTTCTGCCCCACTTAATTTCAAATAAGTAACCGTTTCTTTTACAGGAAAAGCGTTGTACAGAAACAGGTCAGATACATTTGAAAGATCAGTTACTGCTGAATTTGCTAACGGTTTATTACTTTTAAAGCCATCAATAATTAGATTATTCACTTTTAATGCTTTTAATGAAGGGCCTAACTCCGTATTTACCATTACATTATGAAACTCGATATTACTGGAATTTTGAATGTAAAAACCGGTCTTAGCTTCCATATTGATGTCGTTAAAAGTAATATTGCTGATGGGCATTTCTTCTAAACCATTTAAATAGCCGGCCTGGTTAACCTGACCGGTGATATTGCTGAAATGAATATTCCGGAATTTAGGCGTACGCTCTGATACAGGTTCAGGACTGGTTTTCGCATATTGCATATCCAATACGATAGCCTGATCTTTAATATTTTTCATGATAATATTGCTCACCCTAATCTCTTCAACCACACCACCTCTTCCACGGGCAGTTTTGATGCGAATTCCCCTATCCGTTCCATCGAAGACACAATTCGAGATGGCTATTTTGCGCACATCGCCCGACATCTCACTGCCAATAACCACTCCGCCATGACCTGATAACATCGTACAATTTGTAATCACGTAATTTTCTGCCGGAACGGCCATTTTTCGCCCGGGTGCATCCTTGCCCGATTTGATGGTGATGCAATCGTCGCCCACACTGATGTGGCAATCTGAAATGTGCACATTTTTACAAGATTCAGGATTGATCCCATCTGTATTCGGCGAATGGGGATTGTTAATAGTAACCGCATGAACCTTAACATTTTCGCAAAACTCAGGATTTATGGTCCAGAAAGGAGAATTGCGAATCGTAATGCCATCAATCAATACGTTTTTGCAAAACATAGGCTGTATAAAAGGCGGACGGAGAAACCCTCTCTTCATCTGTTTAGGGTCGTCAGGAAGAATAATATCCTTATTTAAACCATCAAAAGTAGTCTGCCATTTCGATCGCGGTTGACCTTCTTTATAACCTTCTACAAAACCCCACCACTTTTTACCATGTCCATCGATAATTCCACGACCAATGATTGAAATATTTTCTGCCTTATAGGCGTAAAACAAAGGCGAAAAACTGGTTACGTCGACGCCCTCGTAGCGGCTTTTCACCATCGGTAAATAATCATCAAAATTATCGCTAAAATGCAATTCGGCACCGGCATCAATCAATATAGTAATATTGCTTTTTAAGTGAATTGCTCCGGTTAAGTATTTTCCGGCAGGAAAATAAACTGAACCGCCCCCTGCTTTTGATGCGGCTTCTATTGCATTTCTAATGGCAATTGTGGCCAGTTTACTACTGTCGTTTTTTGCACCGTATTTAATTACGTTATAGTAAGACTGGGCTTTAACGGTTAAGGAAGTGCTTATTGCAAGTACAAAAAGTAAGGTTTTGAAAATATATTTCATTGTTTTTTTATTTAAATGCCTCGTCATTGCGAGTTCCGATTTTTCATCGGGACGAAGCAATCTTTCTAGTTTTTCCAAGCTTCAAAGATTGCTTCACTCCCCCGCACATTCCAATGCTTCCGTTCGCAATGACGATTTTTTATAATGCCTTGGTGCGTGTCCCCACGAACCAATAAACAATTTCTGTCTTTGTGGACACAGACCGGGATAGTTGATTTAATCCATCCTAACCTTTAAAGGCTTCAAATCCTTGCCTTTATAAACTTCTTTGCCATCAACAAATAACAATAAGCCCTTGCCCTTTTTATATTTTGTGCCTGTTTTGTCCCATAAAATCGTCACTAATTTTCCATGATAGGAGACATTATCCAGTATAAACCAATCCCATTGATTTTTAGGAATTAATGGAGAAATTTCGAGTACATTATCCTGACGTGGCTTTATACCAATCAGATCATTGATAATCAAATCATTAAAGGTAGAGTGGTTATAGAAACTACTTCGAGGATTATCTCCTTTTAACCATTCCCCGTTTTTTTCATCCTGATACTCGCCTATGTAAGGTTTTCCGTTTTTGATATGAGAAGCAGCATACTGGTGCAGTTCCTGGTAAAAGATCTTTGCATTCATTTTACCATGTTTTTTATAATTCGTGAGCAGATTTGCCAATCCTTTTAATGTCTGCGAGCTGGCGAAAGGCCAAAGTGCTCCATCCCATTCGCAACTGTGCCCTGTACCCCTTTTTCTGAATGTTGGATTTCTTCTTTCTGCCGTGGTTAAGCCCCAGGGTGCTTTAAATCCGGCTGTATCCAATAACTGGTCCCAGGCTTTTGCATAATTGGCCTTATCGTCGGGTAAATTAAAATCCCAGGGCGTAAAACCGATGGCTTCCCGTACATCAGCTGAACCGCCTTTGGCTTTTCTGGTTTCGAAAAATGAAGCAGAAGCATTCCACAAACTATCCTGAACCAGTTTTTTAAGCGCAATTGCTTTGTTTTTATACTTACTGGCGAGCGCACCGTCACCTAAAAGTGTGGCAATTTTATCTAAAGCCATGGCGTTGCCATACATGTAACTGTTTATTGTTGGTCGCTGGTTCTGGTCTTTGCGTGATCCGCTGATTGATTCTTCCATGCCATCCTTCACATCATGCTGCCAGAACAACCCATTTTTAAGCTGTCGTTGCGATTCCCATTTTTCGTAATCTTTATCCAGTTCAGTCAAAATTTCTTTCAAAAATCCCTGATCCGGTTTCACCAAATAGTTTTGATACACTGCATCATCCACCCAACTGCTAAATTGATGAAAACGCTGCTTGGTTTGCCCCACATCGGCATGGTAAAGCCAAAATTTGATATAATCTTTCAGGTAACTGTTGTCTTTTAGCCACCTGCCTTCGTAAATGTGGTGACCTAATGCACAACTGATGGAATTGTATTTGCCTGCATGTTTAACTGGTTCAATAAACTCGGTAAAAATGAAACCTTCGGGTGTTTTAACCAGGTGTTTACGGTAAGTCCACCAGCGGTAGTAATAATTTTGTTCCAATACCGAATCCGGACATTCGAATAAAGGAGCCTGATCGGCAAGCCATTTAAAAGCCTCGCTATTTGGAATATAATTCTTTACCGCTTCCGTGTCTATCGAATTAAAATATTCAACGTATTTCTTCAATTTTCCTGTTCCCGGGATAGGCTGTTTTTGTGCAAAGCCGGTAATTGTCAATATCGACAATGCTACCGTGGCTATAAATTTTCGTGTATTTTCCATTATTCGAATAACCAGTCTATATCTTTTCCCCTACCATCTAAACCCGCGTTAAAAATGCGCAGTTCCTGTTTATCGTCAATAAAGCCTAAAACCAAACAGGCTCCTTTTCCTAAATTTAAAGTATGCGTTCCGGCTGGGAAAGCATAAGCGTGTACACTTAACGGAGGAAAGCCATAAGGCACCAGCGCATTCGATATTTTAATTTCGGATTGACCATAATTATTGGCACTTGCATCGGTTTCCAATTGTGGTGGAGCCAGGTATTGCGCGTTTTTCTGGTTAAAAAAGCCAACCAATAATTTAACAGGAGATTTGGTGCTGAACTTTATTTCTGTACCGTTTTTAATTTGTTGTGCTTTGCTCAATTTAATGCCCTTTAAACCGCTTAACTGCCCGGCCACTTCTTTGATTTTAACTGTTGTATCCGTAAAAAGCGGAGCATCTTTGGCGATGGTATAATTTTCAGCTTGGTTCAATATCTTAACATCGGCTGTTTTATAGGGTATAATTGCAGCAATTGTTCCTACTTTTATTAATTTTAAAGAATCGATGCTCCTTTTAAAATGATTTAATTCCTTGGTAAAAATGGGTAACATTTCTCTCCAATGGATAAAAGTTTTATCTACACCACGCATCGGTATTTTACGTTGCTTTGTTTGCATACTGTTGGCATACAAATAATGATGATCTGTTAGTTTAACCAGTTCCGAATAGTAATTAACGCTTTTTTGCAGAAAAGGCAAGGCCTGTTCTAAATCGCTTACCTGGTTCGAGTATTTATACCGCAATATCCAAAGCGCTGCTTTTACTTTCTCCGCATAAAAATTGGCCATGGCATCATAACAATAAATGTCGTTTTTAAGCCTTTTAAATTCTGCGGTATCTTTTCTTACATTTGGTGCGGCCTGATTAATCGATTGAATAGCTTTTTTGCCGTGTTCAACCACCTCTTTTGCCACCTGAACGGGTGTTTCGCCAATATGTCCCTGCTTCTTCCATTCCTTTTCTGCATAATCAATAATCATTTCACCTTCTGGCGCTTCCGACTCATATAACAAGGTAAAAAGTCCGTATCGGTAAGGATTAATCAATTGTGTCATTAACATACCCAAAGTCAGCGTTTGCCGGTTACCATCGGTAATGCCGTATCTGCGTAAAAGTTTAGGCGATATCTCTCCAGATTCTTCATAGGCATTTAAAATGGCTTTGCCACCAATTAAATTGGTTCCGTATTTATCACTGAGTTCTTTGCCCCAATAATCGATTTCCTGTTTGCGGTCGCGCTGCGAATTCCACGAATACCTCGCCCATTCTTTATACCAGATCCAATCGCGGTCTACCTCTAACAACCTGCCTTTTACTTCATCAGCTGAATACGGCCAGTCCCAATAACTTGCCTGTGGGTATAAGTGTAATCCCTTTGCGCCATAAATTTTATTCATCGCCTGCACCGATTTCTGGATAAAATCTGCTGAACCATATCTAAATGGTTCAAGATTAGCTAAAATATGCACATTAGAAATGTTAACCGTTCCAATAGCTGCCAACTTTCTGTTCAGATCGGCCCATGCTCCACGCGGCGTATAAGTGGTTAAGGCCTCTCCGTTAAACTTATTTTCAGTGTATAAATTATGATAAAGTGGCAATGCGGCTTTCATTACGCTGGGCGCATCTGTATCATGTGCACGCAATACAATCGGAGGCTCTTCTTTAATTCCGGCAGCTTTTAATCCATCTTTTACCCCCGGGATAATGGTTTTGGTAAACCAATCAATATCATCTTGTCCAACGCCTTCCATCGCCTCTCCCAAAGCCACCATTAACCCCACATTTGGATATTTCTCTACAAAACCAGCAATCGATTTTCGGGTGTAATCAGCAATTAAAGGAATAATCGGACGGTTTCTATCCTGTGTTTTTAATCCATATTTAGCGGCAAAAGGTTTTGGGATAATGATATTATAAAACATTTGGATTACCCAAATTCCGCGTTTATCAGCTTCTGTGGTTAAAAACCGAAAAATCTCTTCATTCTTTTTTAAAGTAGCATCATCTACCTCTACAGCATAAGGATAATCTTTTAACCTCAATAAAGAAGAAAAGGGATGGCCATTCCATAAATAAAGCGAGTTATAACGGTTCTCTACCATCATATCGAGGTATTTGATCCATAAAGCTTTATCATATAACCAGGGAAAAGTTTCTGGGGTATATGGGTATTCGTAAACATCATGTCCGGGGAGGTAATCTGGTTTCTGCAAGCCGATACAAGTGCCCCGTAATACCATTTCGGGTTGATCGGACATGGTTAGCTGCAATGGTAATTTACCATTACTTTTAATCTGATCTGCTAATTCAATACAGCCATACAAAGCACCCGATGCATCGTTACCAATGATATAAATGGTGCCATTTTTTGAGGTATAAATATGGTAACCCTCTTTTTTTGTAGTGGAGATCTTATTTTTAACTTCAGCAGGAAGATGATTGGCGAAGAGCTTATCGGAAAATATACCGATTGCAATGATATTGCCTACGCTACCGATCTTGTCTTTCTGTTCGATTTTGATCGAATAATTTAATTTAGCTAATGCTTTTGAAATTCTTTCTGCACCAAAACCTACGCGGACATGATGCTCGGTAGAAATAACAATTGTTTTTTGTGCACGGTAATCTGCGTGAGATAATGGGATTGATAAAAAATAACAGGAAATAAAAATCAGAAAATTTCTCATTCAATTTGTGGCTTACCACTCTCTTTTACAGAAAGATGAAATATGATATTTGGTTAAAATATTATTTAAATATAAAAATAATATTCAAATATAAGTAAATTAGCTTTCTGTGTTTGTAAAATTTATGCAAGGTAAGGCAGTTGGGATGTTACAGGTGGAGTATGACAATATCTGTTAATATTTAGACAAGAAGATAAAATTTTTAACCAACAATATTTATTTTATTTGTATTGTATATTCTAATCAATTATAATTTATAACCATACATGTTTTCACTAAAAAACAAAAGAGCCGTGGTTACAGGCGGGGGAAGCGGCATTGGAAAGGCCATTGCAACCATTTTAGCTAAACAGGGCGCTGAAGTTCACATCATCGAACTGGGAACTGAACAGGCGCAGGATACGATCAATGAAATTAAGGAAAATGGCGGTACAGCATTTAGTTATGCCTGCGATGTTTCTGACCATAAAGCAGTTCATGAGGTTTTTAATCAGATCGGGCAGATCAACATCCTGATCAATAATGCAGGCATTGCACATATCGGAAAGGCTGATACGACTGAAGAAGCCGATTTTGACCGTGTAATGCGCGTAAACGTTAAAGGTGTTTACAACTGTTTGCATGCAGCCATTCCGCAGATCCGTTTGGCAGGTGGAGGTGTGATCATCAATATGGCGTCAATTGCTGCTTTGGTCGGCCTACCCGACCGTTTCGTGTATAGTGCGGCTAAAGGTGCAGTGAAAGCCATTACCATGAGTGTAGCCAAAGATTATATCGGCGAAAACATCAGGTGTAATTCCATCTCTCCGGCAAGGGTACACACGCCTTTTGTAGATGGCTTTTTACAGAAAAACTATCCGGATAATATCCCTGAAATGTTCGAAAAGCTTTCTAAAACACAACCTATCGGCCGGATGGCGAAACCGGAAGAAGTAGGCGCGCTGGCTTTATATCTGTGCAGTGATGAAGCTTCTTTTATTACGGGCTGCGATTACCCGATTGATGGTGGATTTACAACCTTAAATAATTAATAACACAATTTTAAATATAAAATAATGAAATTAATACGATTTGGAGAAGCGGGAGCTGAAAAACCTGGAGTAATCATTAACGATAATTATTTCGATGTTTCTGCACTGGTAAAAGATTATAATGAAGAGTTCTTCGGTGGCGACGGTTTAGAAAAACTTAAAAAGGACATCGAAAATGCAGATTTACCACAGGTTGATAAAGCTGTACGCCTTGGTCCAGCTTTGGCTCGTCCTTCTAAAATTATCTGTGTGGGTTTAAATTACAAAGACCACGCGGCCGAAACCAATGCACCCATTCCTTCGGAGCCGATTTTATTTTTCAAGGCTACTTCGGCCATTGTTGGTCCGAATGATGACTTAATTATCCCAAAAAACAGTAAAAAAACCGATTGGGAAGTAGAATTGGGCATTGTTGTGGGTAAAAAAGCGAGTTATGTTTCTGAAGAAAATGCTTTGGATCACATCGCAGGTTACGTGTTGCACAACGATTATAGCGAACGTGAGTTTCAGATTGAAAGAAACGGCCAATGGGTAAAAGGAAAAAGCTGCGATACTTTCGCGCCGATCGGGCCATTTATTGCTACACAGGATGAAATTGCGGATGTACATAATCTTCGCCTTTGGTTAACCGTAAACGGAAAAACCTTACAGGATGGAAATACTTCGAACCTGATTTTCAATGTTCCTTTTATGATTTCATACATCAGCCAGTTTATGACGCTTTTGCCAGGAGATGTAATCTCTACAGGAACACCAGCCGGCGTTGGATTAGGCCAAAAACCAGAACCCTGGTATTTAAAAGCAGGCGATGTGATTGAATTAGGTATTGATGGTTTAGGCACCAGCAAACAAACTGCTAAAGCTTACGGCGAAAATTAATATGAAAAGATATTGCCTCGCGCTCGATCTGGTTGACGATGTAAAGCTTATTGAAGAATATAAGCAATACCATCAGTCAGTTTGGCCTGAAATCAAAGAAAGTATCAGCTCCTCTGGCATCGAGAATCTGGAGATATATCTCGCTGGTAACCGGCTGTTTATGATTATGGAGGTGAATGAAAGTTTTTCTTTTGAAGCTAAAGGTACAGCCGATTTAGCCAACCCAAAAGTGCAGGAATGGGAAACCCTGATGTGGAAATTCCAGCAGGCTTTGCCTGGAGCTAAACCGGGCGAAAAGTGGATCTTAATGGACCAGATATTTAAACTTTAATAATTTTAACAAATGATTGATACGCACGTACATTTTTGGAATTTCGATCCGGTTAGAGATAATTGGATTAGCGATGATATGAAAATTATCCGCAAAGATTTTTCTCCGGAAAACCTAATGGAGCCTTATAACCAACTTCATATTACCGGATGTATTGCCGTGCAAGCCAGTCAGTCGGAAGAGGAAAATCATTTTCTCTTGAAGCTGGCAGCGCAAAATGAAATCATTAAAGGCATTGTAGGCTGGGTTGATTTGCTTAATCCCAATCTGGATGAACGTTTAAACTACTGGCAAAATCATAAAACCATTAAAGGCTGGCGACATGTGCTGCAGGCCGAGAACCGTGATTTTATGCTTAACCCAGCTTTTATTGCGGGTGTTAAACAGTTAAAAAAATACAATTATACTTACGATTTATTGTGTTACCACAATCAGTTGGAAGCCATTATACAAATGGTTGATCAAATTCCGGATCAGCCATTTGTATTGGACCATTGCGGTAAACCGGATGTAAAAAGTCAGGATTTGAAAGCCTGGACTGAAAACATTAAAATTTTGGCTGCAAACCCAAATGTACAATGTAAAGTGTCAGGCCTTTTAGCCGAAGCCGATTGGCAAAACTGGACGGAGGAAGAATTATTTAACTGCTTCGATGTGATCTTTGAAGCGTTTGGCCCTGAACGTGTGATGTATGGCAGCGATTGGCCGGTAATGTTAATCAGCAGGCCTTATGAAGATTGGTTTAATTTAGTTACTAAGTACACCGCTCGATTTTCTGAAGCTGAAAGGAAATTAATTTTCACCGATAATGCGAAAGCTTTTTATGGGGTTTAGTTTTATATATGCGCTAACGCTCGTTTCCAACGAGCGTTGAATATTTTATCGTTTATAACGATATAATCGTTTTGCTATTTATGCACTCGTTTGGAAACGAGCGCAAACAAATTCAAACATAAAACGATCAATACAAAATAGCAGATAGTGCAGGATGGAAAACATAATACAAAACATTAGTTTTCAATTTTAAAACACAATCTGACCAACACAATATTTAATTATGAGTAAAAATATTACATTCCCTTACCATCCTCAATTCCCTTCTGTAGCCGATTTAAGAAAAAAAGCAAAATCAAGAATCCCCAAATTTGCTTTTGATTACCTGGAGGGTGGTTGTAATGAGGGACTTAATTTATCAAGAAACGAGAGCGACTTCGATAATATTTACCTTAAACCGAATTACCTACGTGTTGGTGGAGATATCGACATGTCGGTTGAGCTTTTTGGTCGTAAATACAGTGCGCCATTTGGCATTTCTCCGATTGGTTTACAAGGTTTAATGTGGCCTAATGCACCCGAAATTTTAGCTAAGGCTGCTGCTAAAGCCGATATTCCCTATACACTGAGTACAGTATCTACCAGTAGTATCGAACGCATTGCAGAAGTTTCAGAAGGAAAAGCCTGGTTTCAGCTTTATCACCCTACTGAAAACAAACTGAGGGATGATATTTTATCAAGGTTAAAAGCGGTTGAGTGTCCGGTTTTAGTGGTACTGGTAGATGTTCCTGCCTTTGGATTAAGGTACAAGGAAATTAAAAGTGGTCTGTCTATACCCCCTAAAATGTCGATAAGTAATATTTTACAGGCATTCGCAAGACCTTTATGGGGGATTAAAACACTTCAGCACGGCATCCCTTCGTTTGCCACCTTAAAGCCATATATGGAAAAAGGAATGGATATGTCGCAGCTCGGACAGTTTATGAACAGGACATTTACAGGAAAAGTTGATATTGAAAAAGTTTCAGCCATCCGCGAAATCTGGAAAGGCCCATTAGTATTAAAAGGCATCGCTACCGACGAAGATATGCAGGCAGCCATACAAATTGGTGTTGATGGGGTTATTGTTTCGAATCACGGTGGACGGCAAATTGATGCGGGTGAATCATCGATCAATTCTTTAATTAAACTTGCCGGGAATGAGGTTTACAAATCAAAACTCAAAATCATGCTGGATGGAGGAATCCGTTCGGGTGTTGATTTGGCAAGAGCACATGCAGTAGGTTCTGAATTCAACTTTATGGGCCGTCCGTTTATGTATGGCGTTGGCGCTTTAGGTGATGAGGGCGGTGAACATACCATCAATATGTTTAAAACCCACTTATACCAGATTATGCAGCAACTCACCATCGAAAAAATTTCGCAATTCCCTGAAAGGTTATTGTCAGTATAAAAAAGGCTGTATCAATCAATCTTGCTTTCTCAGAAGTTTGTCACGTTGAGCCTGTCGAATGCCCCATACGCATAACGGCAGGCTTTCTACAGGCTCAGTATGACAATTCTATATTTGATACAACCCGTTAACCTTATTTCGAAAACTTATACGTTGTACTCGTTTTATAGGTTTCACCCGGTTTAAGTACGGTTGAAGCAAAATTCGGGTGGTTTGGTGCATCAGGGAAGTGTTGCGTCTCTAAACAAAAAGCTGAACGGTGTGGGTAAGATTTACCGCCTTTACCATCCTTATCCGCCCCGGTCAAGAAATTACCACTGTAAAACTGTAAGCCAGGCTCGGTGGTGATCACTGATAAAACAATCCCGGTTTTAGTACTTTTTACCACAGCTACCGGTGTTTTACCATCGTGGTGGGTTAAGGCAAAGTTATGGTCGTAACCTTTACCAAATTTTAACTGCTCGTCGTTATCGCCAATTTGTTTGCCAATTAGTTTTGCTTTGTTAAAATCGAAAGCAGTACCTGCAACAGGCTGCAATTTTCCGGTTGGAATCAGGGTCGAATCAACTGGTGTATAAGTATTGGCGTCAATCATCAGTTCGTGATCCAAAATGGTACTGTCGCCTTCACCGTTTAGGTTAAAATAAGCGTGGTTGGTCAGGTTTACAATAGTCGTTTTATCAGTAGTAGCCGCGTAATCAATTTGCAGCGAATTATCGTCGGTTAAAGTATAGGTCACTTTCACATCCAATTTACCAGGGTAACCGGCTTCGCCATCATTAGAAACGTAACTCAATTCAAGCTTCGTACTATCCACTTGTTTCGCATCCCATACTTTGCCGAAAAAGCCATCAGTACCGCCATGCAAGGTATTTACGCCATCGTTAAGCTGTAACTGGTATTCTTTTCCATCTAAAGTAAATTTACCTTTACCAATGCGGTTTCCGTAGCGGCCAATCAATGCGCCAAAAAATGGTTCACCTTTTTTACGGTAGGCACCCACGCTATCGTAGCCAAGTACCACATCGGTTAGTTTGTTGTTTTTATCTGGCACCAACAAGGAAACTACCCTGCCGCCGAAATTGCTAATCGATACCGAAGCACCTTGTTTGTTTTTCAACGTGTAAAGTTTAACCGCCTTACCATCAATGGTCGCGCTGTATTTTAACGAATCTTGCTGTGCGTTGCTCGTTGCACCTTTATCGGTTTTAGGATTGCATGCACTAAAAGCAAGGGCTACGCACAAGGTAGCCAATGGTAATGCCTTAAGAAATGGTTTTTTCATCAGTTATTATTGTTTTAAGTTGATGAAGCAATCGTGAATTTTACCTGGCAAAACTCCTGATGCTTGCATATAGATTTATTTTTGGTTACAGCTAAAGTAGTAAAAATAATTAACGTCAGGTTAACGATTATAATATTATTTCTGTTAATATTGATCATCATTCCCAACATCAAAAAAAATCATATAATTTAGCAACACTATGCACGATTTTAATTTCAAGCCTAAAGCTCTTCTTTTTGATTTAAACGGAACCATGATTAACGATATGGAATACCATACGTTAGCCTGGTACAGTATTATGACGGAAGATTTAGGTGCAGCACTAAATTACGAAAGTGTAAAGAAAGAAATGTACGGCAAAAACCACGAAGTACTGGAGCGTGTTTTTGGTAAGGATAAGTTTAGTCCTGCAGAAATCGAACGCCTTTCGATAGATAAAGAAAAGCGCTACCAGGAGGGTTATTTACCGCATTTGGCCTTGATAGCCGGTTTGGACGACTTTTTGGAGCGGGCTAAGGCTGCACAGATTCCGATGGCCATTGGCTCCGCAGCTATTCCTTTCAACATTGATTTTGTGGTAGATGGCTTAAACATCCGCCATTACCTGGACGCCATTGTAAGTGCCGATGATGTACAAATAAGCAAACCCGATCCGGAAACATTTTTAAAGGCTGCAGCTGCCCTGGGTGTTTCACCAGCTGATTGCCTGGTTTTTGAAGATGCGCCTAAAGGTGTAGAATCAGCTTTGAACGCAGGTATGCAATGCCTGGTGTTAACGACTACCCATAGCCTGGAAGAATTTGATGGTTATCCAAATATTTTGGGCTATATTACCAATTACAACGATGCTAAATTAACCCTGCTTTTTTAAAACATGAAAAAATATCTAAATCAAAAACCTGTATTGGTTGCCGTAGACTGTATTATTTTTGGTTACGACGGCGAACAACTGAAACTTTTGGTTATTAAAAGGGCCATTGAGCCAATAAAAGATCAATGGAGCTTAATGGGCGGTTTTATTGGCGAAAACGAAAACCTGGATGGCGCTGCGAAGCGGATCCTTTTGGAGCTTACCGGACTGCACGATGTATATTTAGAGCAGTTGCACGCTTACGGTAGCCCCGACCGTGATCCTATTGAGCGCACGGTATCAGTAGTGTATTTTGCCCTGATCGATATCAATAAATACAGTAAACAGATTAATGATCAGTTCCGTGCCGAATGGTTTACACTTAAAGAAGTACCTGAACTGATTTTCGACCATAATATTATGGTAAAAGCAGCGATGGATAAAATCCGTTACCAGGCAGCCCTCCACCCTGTTTTGTTTGAGTTATTACCCAAACGCTTTACCATCCCACAATTGCAGGCTTTATACGAACAGGTGTACGATACACCGATTGATAACCGCAACTTTATCCGTAAAATTACTGCCAGTGGTTTGCTCATTAAACAAAACGAGAAAGATAAATCGAGCTCACGGCGTGGTGCCTTCTACTTTAAGCTCGATAAAAACAAACATAAAGCACAGTTTCAATCGTTTTTGAACTTTATACCCAAGTCGGTTAAATAATATATTTCGGGTAAGCATATCCCTATTTAGCTTGCTTAACTTTTTATTTTTAAAAGATGAAAATTATTTTTGGTGCTTAGCCATTTTAAAATCAAGAGGTTACAACCTGATAACATTATTTTAACGATAAAGGCCAAAAACATTTTGTAAAAACATTTGCAAAGAAAGGATTTATCTCTATATTTGCACCTCCTTAAACAAAAGGAAAATGATTCCGTAGCTCAGCTGGTAGAGCATTACACTTTTAATGTAGTGGTCCTGGGTTCGAATCCCAGCGGGATCACAAGAAACCTCACAGAAATGTGAGGTTTTTTTGTTTTATCCCCTCTGGGATTCGAACAGAAGCGCCGGCCTGGGTTCGATTTGTAAAAGGCTCAGGGCCGGGTTCGGGGTTTTGCGGGGCTGAGCCAATCCCAGCGGGATCACACCAAAGACTATCAAAATGTATAAAACCCTGCAATCGCACGATTAGCAGGTTTTTTGCTTTTAGGGAATTGCCAAAAATCACATGAATTCACAAAACTTTGGTGAGTGATTCGGTGTTAAGGCAAAACGGTTAAAATTGACTCACCGAATTGTATATAACCATCTATTGAACAGGTTGTTATAAACTGAATATCTTGTGTATTTTAAGAAGCAAAGCTATGTTTGCATCGTCGTTATCTATTGTTTTTTAACGGTGATGCAGCTCTCGAACCGAAAGTCGGTTCTCGGGTTGTTTAACTAAAATCGAGAGATTATGAAGACCAATTTTAGCCTGCTTTTCTATCTGAAAAAGCAAAAGAACTATGTAAGCGGAAATGTACCGATCTACATGAGGATTACCGTAGAGGGAAACCGTGCAGAGATCGCCACCAATCGTGACTGCGACCCCAAGCGATGGAATGCCAAGGGCGGCAGAGCCATCGGCTCAAAAGAAGAGATTAAGGTGTTGAATACCCATCTTGACCAGTTGCAGAATGCGGTTTATTATGCGCATCAGTGTGTTTTCGATATGGGGTTGCCGATAACAGCAGATGCAATCAAATCAAGTTATCTGGGTACGCTTACTAATTCACATACCCTATTGGAAGCGGTTGCCGACCATAATTTAAAGATGGAACAGCTTGTAGGTAAAGATTACGTCCGTGGCACATTGAACCGTTACAAGGTTCTAGAGACGCACCTGAAAGTGTTTATCCGCCAGAAATATGGTGTAGCCGATATGGACATTAGAACTATCGACCAGGCATTTCTGAACGGATTTGACCATTACCTAAGGTCTGACAAGAACTGCGCAAACAATTATGTTGTAAAAAACATTAAGAACCTCGGGAAAATCCTTCGCATCTGTATGAAGAATGAATGGATAGATAAATCGCCATTTACAGCTTATAAAGGCAAAACAAAGAATGTTGATCGCTTTTATCTGAACAAGGAGGAATTGGCTCATATCGCGGGTAAAGAATTTTTATCGGAGAGATTGAAGCAGGTAAGAGATGTTTTTATTTTCTGCTGTTTTACTGGTTTGGCTTATGTCGATGTCTTCAAACTGAAACAGGAAAATATCAGGAAGGGAATTGATGACGACCGATGGATCTTTACCAACAGGCAGAAAACCAAAACAAGGTCATCGGTTCCGCTACTTTCAACAGCTGTTGAGATTGTGGATAGATATTCCACCAACAAAGTCTGCCTTAATAAAGGCTTGCTTCTTCCAGTTCCCAGCAACCAAAAGATGAACGAATACCTGAAGGAAATTGCCGAACTGTGCGGAATTGAAAAGAAACTGACTTCGCATATTGCCCGCCACACATTCGCCACAACGGTTACGCTATTGAATGGTGTACCGATAGAAAGCGTATCGAAGATGCTAGGACATACCAATATCAGGACTACCCAGCATTACGCGAAGATTTTGGATATCAAGGTAAGCGAAGACATGGCAGTGCTAAAGAAAAAGTTAGCTATGATATAAATCAATAAATTTAATAATCACAGCCAACTGACAAATATTTAAAAATATTAGGCATTAATTCCTGTTTTAGTTAGATTTGTAGGATGTTAAAGGAATTGAACAAAAGAGTAATCGTTGTGCACTGGAAAAGATTTGCCAGTACAGATATCGATGTGTTTTCAAGTCTGAAAGGATTTTGCGACAGCTACCCAACCTATAACTATCATACATTGAACAACTATCTTTCGAAAAAAAAGGTTCCATTCGAAAACGATGAAATCAAAATTGAAAGACATCCATTGATACAAAAGGTCAGAAGACCAGACCTTCCAAAGGTACTGTTCTGGGACTTTGATTTCGAGAAACTGGACTGGAGCAGGAGTTACAAAACGGTTATCGAACGGGTGCTTGATAAAGGCAATACAATGGATTGGGAGGAGATGATCAGGTTTTATGGTAGAGAAAACGTAATCCGAGCCCTCAAAGAAGACATCACCTATCTTTCTGATATGACCATGGAGGCCGTTTGTAGATATTTTCAGTTGAGCAAAGAAAAACTCAGATGTTACATAAAGAAACAGTTACACCAGGGACACTGGATCTAATCCAGACACTGATGCAAGATCATCAGCTCAACTCCTTTTATCTTGTAGGTGGTACCGCACTATCTTTAAGGATCGGACACAGGGAATCCATAGATATCGACCTTTTCAGCTCTTCAGACTTTGATGGTGATGGACTCGCCGTACATTTAAGGAACAGCTATGGCGCAGATGTAAAACGCCACAAGGGCAACTATGTAAGTGGTAGTATTGGCGAAGTTGATTTTGATTTTATCTCGCACAAGTATCCATCTATCAGACCAATAGAAACAATCGAAGGCATAAGGATGATGTCCAATCAGGATATATCGGCCATGAAGATCAATGCAATTGTGAATAGCGGACAACGGATCAAGGATTTTATCGATATGCATTACCTGTTAATGGAAATGCCTTTAGATGAAATATTGGATTACTACTGCCAGAAATATCCAAATGTCGATCCCAACACCGCTAAGTTATCCCTAATGTACCATAACGATATCGACTTTAATGTTCCTGTAAAACTGATGGATGGAAAGCTAAAATGGCAGGATGTGCAGAAAAGCATTTTAAAGGCAGTACGTGAATACACCAATCTACTATAAAGCAGGGAATTCTATCGTAAGATTCAGGAGGCAAAAAATAGCCATAAAAATGACCGTGGCAGAGGGATGAGTCGCTAGATTTTCACAATAAGACAGGTTATTGGATAAACCAATTTGATTGACCTCATTCCTCCAATTTTAGAAGACCCCGAAACAAACTGGTTATCAAGAAGTAATCAAAAATTTATTTTTGGTGAAAAGGGGTCAATAGGTTGTGGTTTTTCCATCCAAAAGTTGAATACTTTTTAACAGACTTAGGAAGGGAGTTGATGCATTTGATAATTCAACTGGGAACTTGGGGCGAGGATCATAAGTTACTTCTGCAAGATTTGGTAAAAGAAAGCATCACTTACCTCTAATAGACAAGTGATTTATGATTAAAATAATGATTATTTCTTTAATCATTAAGATAAATTTTATTCATTTTTGAGGCTATTCCCAGTGGCAAACTGAGCCCCGTAACCGTTTTATTTAATACGGGCAAGTTTACACTGTGGTGTCGACTTGTCCTATTCCAATAGCTTAGGTTATAAGTGTTAAGGCTCCACTATTTTTCATTTGTTTGCATAGATTTTTTCTTCTTCATTTTTTTGGGTTTGATTACTTGATCTTCAGTCGACACAGTCCTCAAATTGTATTAGGTTGTTTGACGCCGGATTGATTTTTTATTAGTTGTTATCCGGTACCGCATCGAGGTTAGCCTCCTCAACGTCGATCTCCGCAATACGGCGGCCGACATCTTCTTTTGAAGTCATTTTGCTAATACGGTATTGTTTGATTTCTTTAATCTGGTGTCCAAGATGTTCGCCCATTAAGCTGACATATTTAATAAGGATGATGAGCACTAAGATACCAACGGCTCCGATGATTAGTGTCATCCAGTCGATGGCTGCCGGTTTCCCATGCAGTTCGCCTAGCCTCCTGTATAAAAATTCGATGATAATGACGATCACCGTGGAGAGAAGCGTCGATATGAACAGGTATTTGGTTAGGGAAAGTTCAACGAGTACCTGTTCCCTTGCGGTATTGGCGTCTTCGGGGGTACGAATACCGTGGTCGAGGAAATACCAGCGAATGATTTTGTGGTAAATGCTGTAGGAAACGCTGGAAATCAGGATGGGCAAAGGCGCTATGAAAATAAATTCTATGGCTTTGAACAGGTAATTCACGTCGAAACCGCTAATTACCGATTTTACGCAAATTACGAATGCGCTGATGGTAATGCCAAAAAAGGCGATTACGCTTACGATGATGGCCAATAAAAAAAGGAATCCTAGGAACTTATCAATTGTGTTGCGGGGTGTTGTCTGGTGTAAATTGCTCATTTCTGCAGGTGTTTTTCGATTAATATCTTCAACTGTTTCAGACTCACTTCGTGTGGATAGTGAGAATTGTCAAATTTGCTCAGAAAATCGTCTCCCTCCTGGGCATACGGTTCAAGGTCGGCCCGGTAGTGCCCGGTCAGGAATATGGCCGTGGTTTTTGGGAAAAGGTTGCTCAGGAGATTTTTCCTGATCTCTCCCCCTGTAAAATCATCCTGTGCACTTTCCATGTCTGTGGCCAGGGCCACGTCGACAATATAGAGGTCTGCTTTGACCGAGCGGAGATAGCTGACCAGCGGTCTGAGATTTTTTTCCATATCATAGAGAAAGGCAAGTGACATCCTGCACAACTTCTTGAATTCTTCAGGCTTGGGATAGACATCATATTCCTCGCAGAGGGCATTGTAGATGAAGTCGTAATGTACTTTTTGGTTTTCGAAATAGACTATTTTTTTCATTCCAGGATTTTTAGAATCAGGGGTAAGCGAACGGTGAATATTTTCTTTTTGGATTTTGGGTTTGAATATCTGAATCGGTTATCTTCGAAGAGTTTGAGGTAAATATCGTTAATCATCATCAGACCTTTCCCTTCACTGAAAATCATATCCCTTTGCATTTTACTGGCATCCGAGCCGAAGGAATTCCTGACCTCGAGGTAGGTTTGGCTGGCGCGTTTTTTGATTTCAAAGGATACGGAGCAATTATCTTCGTAATTGATGTATTTGAATGCATTGGTCATGATTTCGAGGATGACCATGTCAAAAATTTCGATGATTATTTTAAAGGAAAGCGTGATGTCAAATCCTTTGAAATCAAGCTTAGGCATGGGATCAACAGGATTGGAGATGGAAAACACGAAGCCGAGCCTGTCACGGAGTCTATTTTCGAGTCCCTTTACGGTCATATGCCCAAAATGAAACTTCTTGCTGTCCGAGAAAATCCGCATCTTGTCTTTGCGGTTTTTTTTCTGAATTTCGACTAATTCCCTCGACATTAAAATCTGGTAGAACCCCAGTGTGAGGTATTCTTCCACATATTTGATGTGAGTTAGCCTTTTATCCTCGTTTTCATCCAGTTGATGAAAGTGCGACTCGCTCAGGGTAACTGTATCTGGGGCGATAACGGTATAAGGGCTGATGGCACGCAAGTTATTTAATTGGGATTTGATCTGGTTGAAATAATTATCTAATCCGTGGCGGTACCTTGTTAAGGACATCAAATCCCTTTTTTCTTCGATATAGGCCTGGAAAGCATCATTTTCAGTATTGACCTGTATGAAGTTAGCGATTTTGGACTGTAAACAAACCAGGTAACGAAGCCGCTCAATGGGAAAGTACCAGTTTGTTTTTTTCTTTTGATTCACTCTGATGGTCAATACGGCGAGCGAAGGCTGTTCCGTTCCTTCAGACCCAAAAGGGGCAATCCTAAAAAAAAGAAGGTGCGTTGGATTATCGGAGAATTCAACCAGGCGGTTCACATTATTGGACTTCTCCTGGTGCATATGGTTGATTTTATCTCCTTTGAAATCAAACAGGTCTGCGACCAGTGTCTGATAATCTTCCCCTACCCTGCGGTACTCAACCAGGGTCTGTTGGATTCCGGGCTGGTTGGCGGCAATCCCTTTGTGTAGTAGGTATGCGAAGCTGTCTGCTTTGATGGCTTTGCTGATTTCCTTACCGTTGGTAAATGCATAGAGGCTAGTGTTCTTTTTGCCTGTTTTTTTCCGTTCGAAAGATTTATCCGAAAGATTGATGGAAATTTCCGCATTGATATCGTTCAGTTCAAAAAGCACAAGTATTTTGGTAAGCAAAAACCTGATCTTATCGATCAGGGGCATTCTTGTCCCGTTCTCGTTCCCAATGGATTCGCTGTGAAGGAAACTGTAAATCTTCATAAACTGATTGAAAGGAATATTGGCAATCTGTCCTTTCAGGCCCAGGGAATGGTTTTCTGCTACAAGGAAGTCATAAAGAGGTTTGATAGCATAATTTTTCTTTTGTCGGTTGACATAGCTAAAATCGATTTCGCCCAGTAAATCTCCTCTTGTTGCAACCGTTTTATCCAGGTATTGGGTGAGTATACCTGTATTTTCCAGTTTAATGACCCGTAGTAAATGGTAGAATTCTGGTGAGATGCCGTAAAGGGCAGACTCTGCAGGCTTTCTGAAGATCTGATTGATATTTTCTTCCAGTTTGATCGCTTTGGCTTCATTGCTAAAAATCACTTCTTTTATGCAAGCAACAATGAAATACTGAAAGCCGTTTAAGGATTTGTCAATGATGCCGATGTTGGCAATAGCCTGGTTGCAATAGTCGATTATCTTCTTGTATTTTTCTTCGGCACTAATCTTGCCTGAGTGCGCACGCTCGGTGAGGGTTGCCACGCCATGCTGACCGGGTGATTCAGGTTTTAGGGACTGGAGGAGTTCTTTGTACTGGGCCTTGAATGTTTGGTAACGATGTAGCTGTTCGGCCCTGTAGGCTCGGAAATTCTTCTCCTCACCCGATTGGCCACCCATCTGGTAGATCTCGAAAAACATTGTCAATGTGCTTTTCCTGAGCAGGTAGTTTGATTTGAAGTTGGAGAGTTTCTTCAATATCAGTTTCAGGTAGCTGAAGTCATAAAAACGGCGTGATAATTTGCCTTGCAGTTCGTCAGAAAGTTCAGCATCGCGGCCAACGATTTTCAAAAATGTCGATTGGGCTTCAAACAAAAGGGAATGGAATACTTTTTCCCTCTTTGATTTATAGTTTACAAACGGCGGAAGGGTAAGGACCTTGATGAGCATCGCCTGAGTTTCCTGATCAGTAAGGTGATACTGCTTCAATACTTGCTTGGTCTTCACAAAGCGGATCATTTCATTTCCTTTAAGTTTGAAAACGTTGTCTATCCGGTCAAAAATATCTTCCGCGGCAGGGCTCATCATTAAATCGGTGATGATCAGTTTTATCAAATGACGGTTTGTTTTGTTTAGCCAGACATATTTATCAACCAATGGATAATCCTGGCTGACTTCTGCCGTCAATTCGCAGGTAACCCCGACGTTAAGCTGGTAGACGTCTGAGGGCTTCCCCAGCTGGTCTTTGTCAAAATCGGTAAGGCGACGATTGCCGGCTTTCTGGAAGAAATATGCCCGGGTACTGTTAAGGCTTGAGCTCTGGCCAATTTTACGGTAGGTATTCCCCTGAGCACAAATCGGGCATTCCATGTGTGGTACTTTCAGTGGCGGGATGGCAATGTTCTTGAAGCAGTATATGGTTTTTGGGTATTTTTTCTCCGGAAGTTCGGCTGAAATGCCAGCTAGTGTAGCAACCGATGCCCGTGAAATGAGTACGAAAACGCTGTCGAAACCTTTTAGTGGAAGCCCTGTTTCATACTCTAAAAGGCACTGTCGGATAAAGTTGTTTGAAGAGTGGAAGGTTTTCCCAGTCAGGATTAGATCGTCAATAAAGTAGATGCAGTCCGAGCGGAATATGGTCTGGTGGTAAATCTGGACGAAATTCTCAACGAAGTCGTTTTTAGTGTCATATTGGATAACATTGGCCCTGCCATCGAATATGATATCATTAATCAGGGAGGAGAAATTGGAATTCAGGTTTCCCTGTGGAGAGATCAGGGTAATATTGAGCTCTTCCAGTGTAATGAGTTTCTTTTCCCCCTGTCTTCCGTGATTGTAGTTTTCCATCAATTCTACTTTTTTGGCTTTCAGCCATTCTTCTATCGCTACTTTATGGGTTTCAAGGAATTTGACCGGGTTTAAAAAATGGACATGTTCTTCTCCCTCGTACAGAATGTGCCCGTAATGGTGATAGGACCTATCAAGGAGTATGTCCCGCGATTTTTCGTAAAGGGATATAAATGGTGTAGAGATTGCATCGATTTGGCCATGGTTGATGTCGCCATTCAGTATCAGTTGTGGGGTAACCGAAGTCCTGTCGGTTTCAATCAAGGGTATTTCTTCGATGGGATGGTCGGGAAAACATAATTTGCAGGAGTTGATATTATACCATTTGGTGGATAAGGCCAGGAAATATTTTTGCTGGATTTTCTGGGGCTTGCTGTCTAAACTGCTGACAGTAATGATCTGGTTTCGGACATCAATATGTTCCCATCCATATTGGCTAAGGATGTCGTTTTTGTTTTTTTTGTCACGGTTAAATGCCTGGGCACGCTGGTTGTCCAAGGCTCCGCTAGCAGAAACCAACAGGTTGATGTAGGGTTGCCTAATTGAGCTTTCCTTGATAAAATAGGGCGCTGAATTTAGAAAATTCCTAATTTTTATACCAGTCGAGAGTGTGGTACCAATGGGAACCAGAATAAAGATATGATCACGCTCCTGAATTTTTATATTCCTCAAAGCGATCGCTTCTTCGGTATCGCTGATGATTTCATAGTCAAAATGTAAATTCGGGTGAATCTGCCGGAGTTTAGATATCACCTGGAAGACTAAAGGCTCTGAATACTTTCCATAACTCACCAGTGTAGTGTGGCCAGGATGCTCCCTTTTTTGCCCTTCAATTTCGTTCACGATATATTTGACCAAAAGCAAGGTAAACCGGGTGATAAAATAGCTGCTTTGGAAAAGCGTGCTTGCATAGTAAAAGTCACGGACATGGATTTTTGAGCCCAGTTTCATGTGGCTTTTGGATATTTTATACCCCCTAAAGTTCAGGTCCCGGATATCAACGGTTGCCTGGCCATCTATAAGTGTGAGCTGGTCGGTATTTTCTTGCAGCATTTCTTCATTTAAACAAGCATAGGCAAAATGTTCAAACATGGTTTTGCTATTTTTTTTGATGATGATATCAAGCGCTGCAAGTTTTTGACAGCGGGATATCATTGCCTGATTACTGCCGGAATTGGCGCAGGGCTCCGCTATGAGCAGGTTAGTTGCAAACCTATTTATTTCTTTGAAATCCGAGAAGCTACCAGGTGTTATAAATAAGGGCGAATAGTAGCCTTTTCCGTTTTTGAAGTACCATTGAAGGATTTTGTTTTCTAGTCCTGTGGAGTTTTTGCTTCGGATGTTCTCAATTAATGTTAACGTGGCATCTAGTCTAGGACCGACAACAATGGCTTCTTTTAAATGTATTTCTGTTTTCAGGAGTGTAAAAAAATCCTGGGCATTGATTTTTTCGGAGATTTTGAAAAGGGGAATACAATCGGCTTTCAGGTTTCCGATAAAAGACTGGATTCTTTGGAAATCGAAAACGCTGTCGATTTTCAGTGTGACCACCGAATGTTCCTGGTGGGAAGTTTCATGGTAATCGACAAAATGCTTATACACTACACTTGGGTAGGGCACTTCAGGTGGGCGTCTTTTTTTTGAGCGAGCGTGCATAAAAAAACAGATTAATTTAGATGAGGCTTGGAAAAAATGTATTTACGTATCCATGAAACTAAATATAGAATGATAATTAAATAATTACAAATTTATATGCTTAATTTTTATTCTATTTTCCTTCTAACTTAACATTTTTCAGTTCTGATATCTTTTAGATTAAATTATCTAATTCTACATCTTTAAGGTTCGCATAAAATGGCTTCTTGAAACCCTAAAAATCTTCAAGTACAAAATGTAAAGGGTTTCCCGTGACGTTATAAACAAAACAAAATGACTTTTTAAACAAAACATTTACTTTCATTGAACGCGATCTTTACTGAAAGACAAACGATAAAATCACCTACTATGATAACGAAAAAAACCTCAGCCTATGCTCTATTTACGCCTTCGCTGGGCATCATCTTATATGGCTTACTGCTTGGATGTCTACAGTAACTGTATTCTTTCATTTTTTTGGAAGCAGTTGGTTAATCATCTCCTAGCCACTTGTTGCGATAGTGGGGACCTCGGTAGCTTTTTACCTTGGATTTAAGAATAATCAGGCCTATGACCGTCTCTGGGAGGCGCGGAAGATCTGGGGAGCACTACTCAACAACAGTCGGATATTGATGACGATGATCAAGCATTTTATAGAGGATGAAAGCACAGATCCAGTCGAGTTGGAACAGTCCAGACGCAAATTGATCAATAGGATTATTTTGTATGTCTATACTTTAAGAGGACAGCTCTTAAAGCCTGCTGAATGGGAGCAAATAAGCCAGAGTGGCAATATGGGCATCTTCAATCGTAACCGGGCAATAATCAGGATTAACTAAAACCCTGACTATTGCCTGGAATATGATAAAACTCAATTGTTACTTACCTGTAGTACCACCCAAGTTTGTGCCACCAAAATTATAAGTAACCGATAAAAACCATCCCGCCTTAGTTCGGGTCGAAAGAAGATTTTCCTCGGAAATATTTGCAAGACTTGTCGCCTTAACCGCAACCCCTTCATTATATTTAGCGCTCAAACGTTTCACTTCCCCACCAATTACGCCACCACTCAGTACCAAACGAGACTCACGTCCCAGCATTGCACTCAATCCTACTGGAAACTGAACCGCCAAATTCTCATTTAAAAGAAAACCGCTCGTCAGTCCCAGTGAAAACCATTTACTCATACGCGGATAAAAATGCGCCAAAACACCAAGGCCCGGCCTCACATCACTTTGCTTTTCTTTCAGCACCATTTTCATATCCACCGAAGTATTAGTCGCCGGGTCAGTTACTGAAGATGCCTCAGTGATCAAATACTTTTCATTCACCAAACTTGATAAAATCAGACCAGAGCTGAAATCAACCTTCCAGCCCCATAGTAGCGGATAAGTCCATTGCCGGATCACGTCTGCAGTGGTGGAACCCTTACCAAAATAACTGACGTCAATTGCCACCTCATCCGCATTCTTGAGCTGCACGCTAGGTTCCCGCTTACCGATTGTTCTTTCAATGCTTGACAAAACCGAAACAGCAGTTTCTCCCAAAGCTTTAGTTTGAGCATCAAAGTTTTTTGATAAAAAATAAGCAGCAAGCGCGCTCGATTTTCCTTCACTTAATCCCGGAAAACACCCAACCAATTTGTGCTTCAAATCTTCCAAGACCGAAAAAAAGTACCGCTCATCTATGTTTTTTGAATCCAAATCATTTTGTAAGTTCTTCAATTGCGTGATGAGCACATTAATCGCATTTTTATATTCAACAGGCGTAACGCCTTCAGTTGTCTTATCTTTTTTGCCATCGTCTGTGGTTTTTTCAGTACTGGCAGTGGAAGATTTACCACCAGCTAAAAAAGATTGAAATAAACTCTTATCTTCCAAATTAAAGTCTCTAAAGGATACTGGCGCTTTTATTTCACCATAATTCTCCTCATAGCCTTTGAACTGAATAATCAAACTCCTCCCAACTTTCATTCCCTCAGCAGTTTTAACCTCATCTGGTTTCAAAGGATCATAGAGCTTAATTTGAGGAACACTATTAAAGTCCTTTAAATCTTGCGTCAATACATAAAATTTCGATGCCTTATTCACACCATAGATTTGTCTATAGGCAGCCAACTCATAAAAACTTGGATTCAAGCAAGGCAGTAAATTTGCAGTAGTTGCCTTCTCCACAGCTCCAACCTTTTGAACACAAAAATCCAAATTAGCAGACTGTCCAGCTATCAAAAAACTAAAATGCATTCGAGAAGGAAGATCATCAAGCTTGATTTTCTTGAGCATAGCAGCAAAGGGCATTGCCGTATTCTCCTTAAAAGCAGCAAAAGTATCCAGTGCGGAGCCAGCAGCACAACCATCCTTACTAGAATTACCTGTTAAAACGAAACTTACCTTTTTGACCTCATCAGCAGTACCAGAAACCTGAATGGTCAATAGTTTGTAATCAAACACCGGCGTTTCTTCATTACCGGTACCACTATCAGATACCTTTTTCTCGAGTTCCAATTTACCGTCTTTAATTTTTAAAAAGAGAACATTCTGAGCGAAAGCAAAAATTCCTGAACTAAGCATCAGCAAAGTCAGTAAAGCTATTTTTTTTATCATAACAACATTAATTTAGTTTAACTTTAAAACCATGGTCACGGAAAATATCGAGAACCGACGCAATAGAAAAGGCTAAGGTATATTCACCAATTTTACGTCCAAACACCATCCCGATGACCTCATCACGCGAATTGAATAGTAAATTACCAGAATCACCAGGTTGCTGAAGATGTCCACCATTTTCGCTGACCACCATCAAAAGCTTTTTCATCTGATAATTCCCTGAAATATCCTCATAAGGCATATCATCGCTATGTAAAACCGAACGCAAATAACCCCAACACCTTTTATTCCCTTTGCGAGAATACATATAAACCTGCATCCCTTCATCGCTGGTGCCGGCAAATCCTTCAACTAAAGGTTTCGCGCTGAGTCCCGGAAAAAAAGGAATTTTAGGAACAAAACCCCTAAGTTTAATCAAAGCCGCTTCTGCATCAGGCCTGAGCGCAGCACAAACAATATCTCCGATTACATCACCACCAAAAATTTTCACTTCCCGCTCATTTTCTAAAGGCGAAAAGTCCCAGGAGTGATTAGCGCTTTTTACCACGTGAAAGCAGCTCATCACATACTTATCCACAGTACCATCAATTCCAAGCGCGCAGCCCAACGATCCACCAGCACCAATAGGCCCTTTGCTATTTATAACAGCATCCACTCCCCCAACCTCAGCTACGGTCAGCTCCACCCTTGCATCCGAAAACTTTACTTCAAAAGGTATTTTTACTTCCATTCCATTTGCATCCCTATCTACAAACAAATGTTTGATATCCTTACCGCTCAGCCTATTATCTTTAGTATAAATTAATAAACCCAGAACGGACTTATCTTGCCAGGAAACCTTAGCCACAGAAACAGAACAAATCTGATTCATCTTCATTAGCCGTTGCTGATGCTTAAAGTAAAAATTCTCAATCTGATAGTTTTCAACCCATTTCTCCACCTCATCCGCACTTGTTTTTTGATAAGTATCTGGATCCGAAATAGCACCTTTAGCCTTTTTAGCATAAAAGAGCATCTCTAGCAAATCATGAAAGAAACTAGAACCAAAAGAGAGGAAAAACCCGGTCAACATAATACCCACAGCAAAGCGTGCGGAGAAGTGAAAAGATTCAAATGAAGGCTCGAAGCCATCAAAGGTAAATGGAAAGGTTGGCCAACTGAAATCAGGCAATTTAGAACCAGACGTTCCAGGATTCACCAATCCATCAAGAATATCCAGAAAACTAGCATGAAAAAGGTAAGCGATAAATAGTCCAGTCAAAAAACTCAACATCGTAATTTCCTTACCCCTTTTATCCTGCTCAGGTGGCGTATTTGGCGCAGCATTGATGCGCTTAAATAATCGATTATTATAAACCTTATTTTTAAGCCTGAATGCAATAAACCAATCTGGAAAAAGGCTAATCATCGCGAAATAACCAATCAGCGCACCTGTTGGCAGGTATAGCGCGAATTTGAAATCAGTAAATATTAATATTAGATTCAAAATTCCCACACTAACTAAGACGCCAAGGGTCAGCTTTCGAGACTGCGCTTTAGTGAAAAGCCACATAGAGACCGAGTTAGCAGCGAATACTATAACGCCTAAAATCTTAACAACTAAATCCAAAGTATCCTTGAACAGGTGAAGCGTTGCTCGAGCTAAGAGAGAAGCCGCAACTAACGTAAATAAAATATTAAAAAAAAGACTATAATTTTTGATCAGCTGGGTAAGCTTTTCAGTTACCATGCTTAAGATGAAGAGCGTGATAACTAGCGAGATACAAACATCTAACATATCCATAGAGCGAATTTAGAGAGTTTAGCGGCCTAAATGAGAATTGAGGAAAATACCCTATTCCCAAACAGATTACCTACTCTAAATTGGAATAAAATCTGAACATTAAAAATCACTACTTGTAGTGATTTTTTGGCTAGAATTCAACCAGATGATAACAAATTGCAAAGCGTGTTAATTGTGCGAGAGAAGAGAACGAAAGCTTTTTAAAAATGTTCTTGCGATGGCTATTGATGGTATGAATCGAGCGGTGAAGCAGATAAGCAATCTCCAAGCTACTCTTTCCATTGACCATGAGCACAATAAGTTCCTTTTCCCGCCTGGTTAAGCTTGAGAACTTTTGAAAATCCTTAGCATACTGCGCCTCCATTCCCAAGACATTTCTCATTGCTAGCGAAAGTCCATCAATACCACTTAAAGGAACCGAAACATGAATAAGCGTCGCGGCAGAAGAGATTGTCTCCGGAGTCAAGCGAGAACTAGTGAGGTACCAATTATAGTCTGCATTAAAGTCCGCGCGAACCCTTTGAAAAAAACTATGAGACAAAGAAAAGTCATTCTGCTGGCCAAAAGCCACTAAGTTTCGTTTCAAGTTCAGCATCTCCTCCAAGGGAAAAAAGCGCAAAAAATACTCGGGTCCCATTTCCCTAAGTGCATCTGAATCCTTCCCCAAATAATCGCAGCCTACCTTATTCATAAATAAGTTATAGTTTAATCCCACATCCTGCACAATCATACTTGCCGGTAAAAGCTCACCGATGTTTGGTCCCGTGAGTTCGAAATGATTCATACGAGTGGAAAAATAATGATGCTGAGCTTGATAAGAGAGCAAAAGCTCCCTTTCAGTGTGGTAATTTTTCATGAGCGCTAAAGAAAACTAATTATTAAGCTAATTTATGAAAATTCGACGCGCAATGAAAGGGCTATCGATACAACTAACTTTTAGGAGTATTTCTAACAAACATTAATCTAATTAAATACAAAATCCCAGATAAATCCGGGCTTTCCGTAAAGTGAATACGCCGTTAACACTAATTTTAGCATATTTTGGATGCCCAAATACTGGTCTGAAAATCGCTCCGCGAAGATTGGTCATTCTAAAATCTGGATAACGGAATTGGGCGCTCGCTTTGAGATAAAATCAGGTGGCGACCTTTACTAAAATACCCAGGCGTAACGACCAGTTTATTTTTTGAGCAAACTAAAATTATATGCAAATCCAAGCATAAAAAACTGCTGAAGATTATTGGCTGAACTGGTGAAAAGCTAGTATATCAGATCAGACAACATGAAATTCCTTATTTAAATGTTAAAATTAGATGCTAACTTAGTATTCCTTCACGAAAGCGAGACTCACTAAAGAGGCAGCATTTGATTTTTTCGCCCGAATCAGCATGCTCTTTCTGTGGGTCATAACCGTGTGAACAATTCTCTAGAAATTTCTCTGATTTCTTGGCCAAAATATGGCTAGCTGGTCGTTTGGATCTATCCATTAAAAATAAGTATCTGTTAGGGACTGTGTTACTATTGGCCTTGCAATTTCGCCCAAAAACCACTATTCAAAGATATGAAATTGTAGCAAACTACCGATGCAACGCGTACACACTAAGGCCTATTTTATTCAAGCTGGTAAAAAACAATACTGATATATTGTTTGCCAACAAGCATTTCAACGGAGAACCCAGTAACAGACAAAAGATTGTGTTTAAACCAAAAAATCATAAACATTACAAGAACGATGGATAAAAGCCGTCCTTGATACTAAAATCAGTCTAATGAGTATTATTTCTGCCAGTCATATTTTAATTTGCCACAACGGCACTTGACTTCCTTACTATCTGCAGCATAATAGTCTATACTAACAAATTTATTGCAATCATCGCATTTAAATAACGCTTCAATATCCTTGACATCTTGCCAAAAAGCTTTACAATCTCCAAGGCTCATAACATATTCATTATCATGAGAATCTTTATTTCCAATAAAATCTGAAGCTAGAGTTCTGGTAATTAATCCCTGTCGAAACCATCTTTGGAGCAAGGAACGTTGTGCCAGATTCGTCCGAAAAAAAATGTTTCACTTAAAAAATTGAAAAATGAAAGCAATCAGACCATGAGCACATGATTGCATAGGCGTAAGAAACCACCAGCCATACTTGATAGTATAATTCATTATCAATTTATATCTTTGTTAAAAAATTAATATTTTGGGAGGTAAGCCGATTCCAAAACCATCATACCTTGATGAATGTGAATATCTTGGAGCCATTAATAATCAGAAACGCTGGAAGTCAGCCGACGGTAAAAGACTATATACATGGGATTCACTACATGGAGAAATTGAGGTTTTTAACATTAGAGGAAAACACCTGGGGGTTAAGGATCCTGATGGTTTGTTTATAAAGGAAGCAGTAAAAGGGAGGAAAATAGATGTCTAATTTCATAGCAGATTGCATACAGGGTGATGCTTTAATGACTGATATTGACGATTATGTCGATAGCTGGCATGATGGCAATTCCGACTTATCGTTGCATGAGTTTCTGGGAATGAGCAGGAAGGAATATGCCCTATATCTTGAGGACGAAATGTATCTAGCCAGTATTATTACTGCCCATAGGTCAAACCTTGATATTGTACCGGTAATGCTGGCAGAATTAAGAATGGCTGCCAGGTCAGATGATCCCACCAAAGCCAAAAAACTGCAAAAGTGGCTTGAGAATGAAAATCTATGGGATTGATCACCAGTCCCGAAGTGCGGATGGCCCGAAAAATCATACAAAAACATTCCCTGAAAATTCCATTCGACCTGGATAAACTGGTCGAAAAATATGCCAAAGTAATATACAAGACTATACCTATCGATGGAATCGATGGTATATGTGTGAACCTAAAGGTTCCGGGAAAAACACCTACTGTGGTAGTTAACGATACTTCAGTCGTTACACGCCAGCGATTTACCCTGGCCCATGAACTGGGGCACATTATTATCCCATGGCACCTGGGTACGATCATCGATGAAATCGATATCGAACAAAGCCGAAAGAGCAAGACGCAATACATTGAATATGAGCGTGAGGCGAACAGGTTTGCCTCCGAACTGCTCATGCCCTTTGATTGGATATTCTCTGAATTTCAGAAAGACAATGATTTTGAATCACTGGTGGCTAGGACCTGCACCCGGTGTCGTGTCTCCGAAATAGCTGCCAGGATTAGGTTAAAGAAAGCATTTGAAGAGATTTTAAACCACCTTATACCTAAAGACACTATCCAGAAAATGTATGCGCAAAGCGGCCGTTTAGACCTGGTTCAGGTAAAGCTTCTGCGCACCCACACTTCCTTAGATTCCCTAGCTATCGCATGGCATATGTGCAACTGTTTATCAGGAAAAATAGCATTTTGTGTAGAGGAAGATAATTTAGTCATAGAATCTGGATGTACTAATGGCACCCAATTTTCCCATCAAATGCAGGGGAACGAATTCAATGCCTACCCGTATCCTAGTTATGACTCCTACAATAACTGTGAACATCAAGGCACCAGAACCCACTGGTGGACTTTGGATGTTTCGGTCAATATCCCTGAAGATGGAAGGACTTGGCGGGAAATCCTGGATAAACTTGCCGAGGATCTCGCGCCCGGAAGTGGTGCGCAAAAATTTAAACAGGTCATTGGTGGAAAGCTTTCTGGGCTGAACAGTAGTAGAAAGTCTAAGTCCCCAGACCAATCAATCGACGATTTTATAAAGGAAGCTTTACACAGGTTTAATCATATCAACCATCTTTCATTATTAGGCCATCCTGACTTCCTGTTATTTATCAAAAAAAGATCCGAGGCTTTCTATGAATCATAGCAAAAATATCAACACCCAATTTTTATTGGAACAGGTGACTGGGCAATTGGTAGCTTAAAGGTCCACTCTATTTTTTCGCGCATCCAGATGTTCGAGCCACAAAACCACACGCTCTGAAACGATCTGATTGAAATTAGCAAACACCTGCTCAGTCATAATTTTTGGATTTGCGTGTTTTACCATTGCCTCTTCAATGGACGAGGTGATAATTGTGTAATTCAGTGAAAGTGGTTCTTCCCCAATTTTGGTGGTCAATCCGGTGCTAATACTAATCTTTTCCTGAGTAAATCGAAGCTTGCTCTTCCATACATTTGACGCTTAATAGTCTTCAGTTTGTTAACATTGCCTTCGACGGGACCATTGCTCCAATGTAGATTGATAGCATTTCAATGGACTGAAGGTCAGATAACAATCCTGTGGCGAAACTCTTCAACTCTGCAATAACCGAATGGTTAGCTTCAGTAATCCACGCATTCAATTCATTGCCTGTTTTATTTTCAAACAATCCTCGGAATTTTTTTACCAATGACATAGTTCGTTTTAATTCAGTTGATGATTGGCATAATCTGGATATAAGCTTTTTTTTGTGTGTTGCTAATTATAGGCATTGACAAATAAAGGGGAACTATACCGGTTGAATATCTCAGTAAAAGCCAGGCGATCGTCAGATTTCAACAATCTCGCCAATTCGTGATCAGAAAACATACTGTAATTGGCCATGGATGTGAATTCCCTATCCAAATTTAGATATTTAATTCTTTATAGTTCAAAAAAAGGATAAAATCCTTCAAAAGTCATTGATTTTGTAGACTTTTTCGGTTCATTAGATGCAACTCTCTGACTGAAAAGCTAACAAAGTATTTAAAATGATGCATTTCAGGTTCGAATCCCAACATCCACACCAAAAGACTATCAAAATGTAAAAACCCTGCAATTGCACGATTAGCAGGGTCTTTACTTTTAGGAAAACACCAAAAATCGCTCGAATTCACAAAACTTCAGTGAGTGATTCGGGCGTACATTAAAAGCTATATTTTTGCTTTACAAATTATAGAACACCTGCCAATAAACTGACGCATAAGGAAAATTAAAAACGATTTTATTAAAGGTGATGATTATTATCTATCTAAACAATACTTGGTTCAGGATCAGTATTCCAATAAGCCCGATAACGGAAACCAGCGTTTCCATCAGCGACCAGGACAAAAATGTTTGTTTGATAGATAATCCTAAATACTCTTTGAATAGCCAGAAAGAGGAGTCATTTACGTGCGAACAAAACAGGCTTCCTGATCCAACTGCGAGCACCATTAAATTTGGATCGGCACCATGAGGCCCAACAAGCGGATAAACGATACCGGCAGCGGTGAGGCCAGCTACGGTAGCCGAACCCAGACAAAGCCTTAACACCGCCGTTATTAACCAGGCCAGTAACAAAGGTGGCAGGGTTAGCCCCTGCAAAATTGCGGCAAGGCTGTTGCTCACCCCTGTTTCTACAAATACTTGCTTCAAAATGCCAGCGCTACCAATTATTAAAAGGATCATCGCTATATCTTTTGTTGCATCAACATAAATGACCATAATGTCAGTCAGCTTTTTACCTGACCTTACTCCTAGTGTAAATGTTGCAATACAAATGGTTAATATCATGGCAATTGTTGGATCACCAATAAATCCGGCAAAATTTACAACAACCATATTGCCACTACATAGCCTGGTGATCAACGTGGTACCCAAAATGATAAGCACAGGTAACAATGCAGAAACCACACTATTTGTTATCCCCGGCAATTCATTATCGGGCAGTTCATCAGCCCGCAAGGTAACTGTTGGGCTGGATTGCATATTTATTAATATTCTTGAGAAAAGAGGGCCTGCAATAATTATAGCAGGTATGGCCACTATTAAGCCATAAATAAAGGTCTTAACCAAATCTGCATTAAACTGAGTAACCAAAGCCATGGGCGATGGATGAGGTGGCAAAAAACCATGCATTACAGACAGCGATGCAAGCATAGGCAAGCCTACATATACCAGAGGTAATTTATAGTTGTACGCTACCGAAAAAATAATTGGAATAAGCAACACAAACCCAACATTATAAAATAACGGAATGCCCACTATAAAACCTGTTAAAGACATGGCCCAGGCAATGTGTTTTGGGCCAAATGTTTTTTTTAATACCGAAGCTATTTTTTGAGCGGCACCACTTGAAGCGACGAGTTTTCCAAGCATGGCGCCCAAAACGATGATGATTGCCAGCGATCCTAAGGTATCCCCTAATCCTTTATTAACCGTTTGCGGAATACTGGCGGCGGGCATACCTAATAATAAAGCTGCCATTACAGATACGATTAAAAATGCAAGAAAGGTATTAACCTTCGCCCAGGCAATTAATAATACAAGTGTAACTATACAGCCAAAAAGAATCAGTACATCCATGTTTCTGCTTAATGAGAGTCTCTGGTTACGGTTGAACCTGAGCCGCCTACTAAAAAGTCCAGATCAGCACCTTTATCTGCCTGCTGAACATGGTTCACATATAAGTTTACATAACCACGTGTTGCAGCAGGAATTGGCGGTACCCAATTGCTTCGCCTCAGGGCTAACTCTTCATCACTCACTTCAAGGTGGATACGTTTATTGGCTACATCCAGCTCAATCATGTCGCCGTTTTCTACCAGCGCTAAATTTCCACCAATAGCAGACTCCGGCGATACATGCAGTATAACCGTGCCATATGCCGTACCACTCATCCTGCCATCCGATATCCTCACCATATCGGTTACGCCCTTGTCAAGCAGCTTTTTCGGTAAAGTCATATTACCTACCTCAGGCATCCCCGGATAGCCGACCGGACCAACCGTTTTCAAGACCATAACACAAGTTTCATCGATATCCAAATCAGGGTCGTCTACTCTCGCATGGTAATCCTCAATATTTTCAAACACTACTGCCCTACCCCGATGCTGCATCAAGCCGGGCGTAGCTGCTGATGGCTTTATAACCGCTCCGTTAATTGCCAGATTACCTTTTAGTACCGTAATCCCTGCTTCCTGAATAATCGGCTGCTCAAATTCATAAATAACTTCCTTATTGTAATTTATTCCTTTATCGGCAATGTTTTCGGCATGCGTTTTCCCGCTTACCGTTAGGGTATCCATTTTTAAAACAGATTGCATTTGTTTTATAACAGCAGGTAAACCACCGGCATAGTAAAAATCCTCCATCAAAAATTTCCCTGAAGGCATAAGATTTACCAGAAGCGGCATTTTACTGCCAATATCATCAAAATCGTCTAAATTTAGTGCTACCCCCATACGCCCTGCAATAGCGGTGAGGTGAATAATAAAGTTTGAGGAACCTCCTACCGCAGCATTTACCTTAATGGCATTTTCAAAAGCATCCCGTGTTAATATTTTAGAAATTTTCAGGTCTTCTTTAACCATTTCAACTATTCTCCTACCCGATAGCTGTGCAAGCCTTTTCCGCCGGGAATCAACGGCAGGTATAGCCGCACCACCGGAAAGACTCATGCCTAACGCTTCAACCATGCAAGCCATAGTAGACGCCGTGCCCATGGTCATACAGTGGCCCGGACTTCGAGACATGCAACTTTCTACTTCTGCATATTCATCATAAGTAATTTCGCCTTTCTTTAATTCCTCTGTCAGCTTCCATACGCTTGTTCCTGAGCCGATGTCATGTCCGTGATATTTTCCGTTTAACATGGGTCCGCCAGGAACCACAATCGTTGGCAGATCTACACTTGCCGCGCCCATGAGCGTAGAAGGCGTAGTTTTATCGCAACCCGTAAGTAATACGACACCATCAATGGGGTTGCCTCTTATTGATTCCTCTGCATCCATACTGGCTAGGTTACGGAACAACATGGCGGTGGGTTTCATGAGCGTTTCACCCAATGACATGATGGGAAATTCGAGCGGAAAACCACCAGCCTCCAATACCCCGCGACGAACACTTTCGGCAATATCACGCAGGTGGGCATTACAAGGTGTAAGTTCAGACCACGTATTACAAATCCCGATTACCGGTCTGCCGTCAAACATGTCTTCGGGCATGCCCTGGTTTTTCATCCAGCTTCGATAAATGAGGCCCATTTTATCTTTTTTCCCAAACCAGGTCGAACTTCTATATGATTTCATATCTAGAATATGCTATGTTGCGCTATTTTTTACTTCTTTAATTAGATTTTTCGCTAGCGGACTTTTTATTGAAAAATCGTTTCACTTGCTTAGGCAGCGGTTGCTAAACCTATAATTTGTTTTCCTTGCTGATCACGCTACGGTATTTATGAGTGAACCAATCTCTGAAATGGTTATTTTAACCAGGTCTCCGCTTTGTAAAGTGAAATCATCTGTAGGGATTATTCCAGTACCTGTCATTAAATAGGTTCCATGAGGAAAATCCAATTCCCGAAACAAGTAAGCCACTAATTCCGTATGCTTACGTTTCATTTGATTAATGGATATTTTCTCCTTAAAAAGAACTACTGAATTTCTGGATATTTCGATGCTGATATCGGTATCCGGATCTATCGGGCCCTCTGTTACTAAAAGACAAGGTCCTAAAGCGGTAGCCCCATTGTATGATTTTGCCTGCGGTAAATAAAGCGGATTTTCGCCCTCGATGTCCCTCGATGATACATCATTACCGATTGTATAACCCTCTATAGTACCTGCTGAGCAAATAAATAAGGTCAGTTCCGGTTCAGGTACATTCCATTTAGAATCTGCCCTGATCCGTATGTTTCCTCCGGAACCTACTGTACGGTAAGCCGGCGATTTAAAAAAAAGTTCCGGCCGGTCTGCATCATATACCCTGGCATAAAAATCCCCGCCTTTTGCTTCTTTTGATTCCTCTATTCTGGCTTCCCTGCTACGAAAGTAGGTTACGCCCGATGCCCATACTTCCTGGTTACCTATAGGCGTTAAAACAGCTGAATGGGTGAGCGCTTGTAAATCTTCGTTAGGCTGGAGCTGTTGCAACTCACTACTAACCACTTTAAAAAGGTTGCTCCTGTTTACAAACTTATCCCAGCTTTTCTCTTCTGTTAAAAAATATTGGTTATTGTGGTTGATAATAATCCCGCTGGAGGTGTTATAAATTCTCATAATTATTTGGTTAAGTTTTTTGGATCGAAAATTAAGTTTGAACTTTATTTAAGTATCCAGGCGGTAAAATCGAAAGGCAAATAAGTCCTTTTAAAGCACATTTACAGCATAATGTTAATATAATACAATAAAATGCTTCAATACTAAAATTACTGGTTTGCGTTGCCTGATTTGATTACTTTGTAGCTTTTCGCTTCGCTACACCGATCATTGACAGATCAAAAAAATCGCCTCATTTCGATCCGATAACTATCGGATGGAGCGCAGCGAAATGGAGAAATCTTTGAACTATGTTAAAAGATTTTGCTTAGCAGAGCCTTCGGGTTCTCAACTGCGGTCGAAATGACGTCCCTTGTATATCTGTCATCAACCCCATACGGAGGACAAGAAAAGACAATTATATATCATTCATATTGATTTTAACAATTAATTAACCCTATCATTGACAAACTCCATTAGCACGGTCGTCATCCGATAGCTATCGGATCCCGCTCAGGCCTATCTTTTGGACACATCTTTGTTAATTCCATCTTTGTTTTCTTAGTACAAATTCATTAAGTCGGTCGTCATGCTGAATTTATTTTACAAGTAGAAATTGTGTTTTCAATTGTCTTGTAGCTACTACGTGGTCAGCATCTTTCCTGCTATTAAGATCCTGAAATGAATCCGATAGCTATAGAGATCAGGGCGACGACACTAATACTAAAACACCTAAAGAATAGCTCTAAAAGCCACTTTATTAATCGAACTCTAGTTAATACATAAATATTGTCTTTTCCGCTCTATGCCGCGGGGGCATGGTACTTTGGAGCGCCAAAGTACCCAAAGCGCTTTGTCAATCTAGCAATGGGCCTTTTGCACAGCCCTACACACATCAAAAAAAACAGCGGCACTTCGTTTTGTGTTCAATATTTCTTTAAAATTAAATCATCGGTTATGAACACAAAACCACTGCGTTTAGGTTTGGCAGTACTATTAGTTCTTTCCTGCAACTGTTTTTTTTGATTTCTCTGGCCCTTGGGATTGACTGCGTTCTTCGGTAAAACCTGTAATTTATTAAAGCAAGCTAGCAAAACGTATAAAAAACCAAAAGATATATCCACACGATAGGCTCAGGCGGGAATCTGCGCTTGCATTACGATTCCCAATCAAGTTGGGAATGACGATTCCTCTCAAAGCCTATAATTCGCTAAAAAATTTGTCGTTCATGTTGATTTTAAACAATTAATTACCCCTCAAGGTGACGGCTATGAATGAAAATATCTGTATTAGAATTTAAAGAAATATTAATAAGCGAACTGAGGTTACTAGGCAAATTTTTTCTCTTCAGTTTTAAGATAATTATATCTGTAGTCCATTGGATTTTTTTTCGTAAGCGCTTTAAACTGATGATAGAAATGAGAGATATTGTTGTAGCCACAGGCATAGCCTACCTCAGTCATATTAAATTCCTCTTCTAATAACAATCGGCATGCATTTCCAATTCTCACTTCCATTAAAAACTGAATGTATGTTTTCTTTGTTTTGGATTTAAAGTACCTGCAAAAAGAGTGTTTTCCCATGTTAATTAATTCAGCTACATCTTCCAGCGCTACTTTTTTGTGGTAATTATTAAACGTGTATTCGAATATCGTGTTAATGCGGTTTTGGTCAATGCTGTTTACTTCCGGGTTAAAGCCGTTGGATGATATAATTTCATATTCTTTCGTAGCCGCTATTATTTCTAAAGCGGACAATAAACTGATCAGCTTACGGGCAGGCGATTCGTTAAGCATTTCCTCCGCTATTTTGCCAACCTTTCGTCTGGTTGCTCCTTTTAAACGCAAACCCAGCTTACTTGTGTTTAGCAGTTTAACAATCGGACTAATTTCAGGAAGGTTCAAAAATGTATCGCCCCAGATGTTGTTTTCAAAAAGAATCACAATGGTTTCTCCAACTTTTTCGGTATCGCTTTCCAGGTATTTTTGTTCACACCGGAAAGTATGTGGGAGGTTTGATCCAAATAAAAATACGTCACCATTTTTAAATGGACCAACATGGTCGCCTATCAGACAGGTGCCATAGGTTCTTTTAACAACTAATAGTTCGCACTCGGGGTGATAATGCCAGGCGCTTAATATCGCATGCCCTATATCCTTATGGATATTAAAGGAATGCTCTGGGTTTGGAGTAGCCTTTTTTAACGTAGCCTTCATGTTTATAATTGGTTAACTATAGCATGAAATTATAAATTATGTACGATATAATGCATATCTATTACCTGTTGATGGTAAGTATATTAACAACGTCAGGGTTTATTATTTAGGTAGCAGATTAGTTTTACGTCAAAACAATCTCGTAAGTAATTGATAAACAGACATATTTTGAATACTTTATCATACAGCAACCAATATCACAAAGAAATAGCTATGTTAATATGTTACAATTTTTTGCTGTAATACTGAAATTGCTTTTCATTAAAGTTGTCTTTATTTGCTTGTGTAACATAACTGTTTCGAAACCAAATATAAAAGGAAAGTAATGCTTCTATTCTTCGCAACTATTTTCTTCAGATAAACTATTTAGCCCAGGCATATTTGCCATGGATGATTAGAACAGAGATTGATTAACTAACAAACCAATAGAATCATATGAGATAGATTTACTTCACATTCAAGCACCATATGTAGTCGTTAAACGCTGCGTATGTTCCGAACTGACAGCACCGCCTCTTCTGCGGTTATTTAAGCTGTTTATTAAAAACCAATTCTAACCAAATTACAATGATGAAAAAAAAATTACTTCCACTGGTATTTACCTGTACTGTGTTAACGGTATTCATTCTTTTCGAATCCGCAAGCGCTTCAGCTGGTGGGCTAACAACCGCAATATTTAGCAAATCTTTACCAGCAAAAAAGTTAAAATTAGCTCCGATAGGCATTACAGGTAAAGTGACAGATGAACAGGGCGTTGGTTTACCCGGCGTAAGCGTTGCTGAAAAGGGAACGCGAAATGCCACTATAACCAGTTCATCCGGCAGTTATACGATAAATGTTGCCAATACCAATGCCGTGTTGGTGTTCACATCCATTGGTTATAAACCGGTAGAAATAACGGTAAATGCAAAAACCGTTGTTAATGTTTCTATGGTGGCGGTTACAAATGCTTTAAATGAAGTTATCGTAACTGCTCTCGGTATAAAACGGGAGGCCAAAAGTCTGGGTTATTCAGCTCAAAAAGCTGATGTACAGGCACTGCAAACCAACCGCACAACTAACCTTGCCAATGCGCTTGAGGGCCAGATCGCCGGATTGGACGTTTCTCCACCCGCTGCAGGGCCAGGTGGGAGTACAAAGATTCGTTTGCGTGGACAATCTTCTTTTACCGCAGACAATTCGCCGCTAATCGTAATCAATGGCTTGCCAATGTCGCAGGGGGCAAGCAGTAGTAATGGTTATACACAAAACGTAGACCAGGGAGATAATTTGCAAGGCATCAATCAGGATGATATCGAATCAATGACTGTTCTGAAAGGATCTACCGCTGCAGCATTGTATGGTTCGCGTGCCGTTAACGGAGCAATCATTATTACCACAAAGTCGGGATCTAAGAATAGTGGAATAGGGATTGACTTTAACTCTAATTTCACTTTAAACCAGGCGCTGGATTTTACAGATTTTCAATATGAATACGGGCAAGGTGAGAATAATATTCGCCCCTCATCAGTAGGTACTGCGCAGAGTTCTGGTGCCTGGAGTTTTGGTGTGCCATTTGATAATGTACCAACGTTTCAATTCGACGGCGTTCAGCGTCCTTATGCGCCTGTTAAAGACCGGATAAGTACGTTCTTCAGACTTGCACCATCGTGGAGCAATACCGTTGCACTTTCTGGCGGTAACGATAAGGGAAGTTTTCGGGTGTCGCTTTCTAACCAGGATGCTCAAGGCATAGTACCAAACAACGATTTTCATAAAAAGATTTTTAACGTTGGCATTAACTATAAACTTACCGAAAAATTATCTGCACAATTTTACGTTAACTACGATCACCAGTTTAATAACAATCCGCCACTTGTTGGCGTACAGGGAAATTCAATTCCTACCTCAATTTACAGGTTGGCTAACTCCATTTCTTTTGATGTACTGGAGGCAGGCGCAATAGATGCCAACGGAAACGAAACACCTACTTCAAGGTTTGCAACCGTTACCAACCCCTACTGGATATTGGCGAAGCAATTTCAAAGACAAACAAAAGATCATTTGTTAGGTACTGCTGTGGTACGCTATCAGTTTTTCGATTGGCTATATCTTCAGGGCAGGGCAAATATGGATCTTTTGCAAACCACCTATGAATCGAACACGCCGACGGGCACGCTGGCTGTATCTGCAGCACCAACAGGGCTATATAACGGTAGCTATGGAATAAGTACATCAAGTACACGCCAGAATAACTTTGACTTCCTGCTGGGTGGCGGGCATAAGTGGAAAGATTTTGCATTTAATGCAACGGTAGGTGGTAATCACTTTCCCTTAATTACGTCTACATTTAACGAGGCGGTAACCAATTTTTACATCAGAGATTTATATACCATTGGAAACGGTGTTACGGCAAATTCGAGTTACAATCTCACTAAGCAAACCGTAAATTCATTGTATGGTACTGCAGAATTTTCCTACAAAAATTTATTATACCTGAATGTTACCGGCCGTACAGACTGGTATTCGGTACTGGCCAGAGATATAGATCACTATTTCTATCCTTCAGTTAGTGGAAGTTTCGTTTTTTCGGAATTACTTCCAAAAGCAAAATGGTTAAATTTTGGAAAGCTTAGAGTTGCTGTTGCAGAAACGGGAAGCGCCCAGGGGGTTGGCGCCTATAATGCATTAACATTTTTGCTTGGTCAGAATTCATTCAACGGGCTTCCATTAGGCAGTATTAACGGAACAGCTTCACCAAATACCCAGATTAAACCTTTCGGCGTAAATGAAAAAGAAATTGGTATCGAGTTGCGCATGTTCAACAGTAGAGTAAATCTGGACATGGCTGCTTACGATAAAAAAACGACTAATCAAGCCGTTCCAATAAGTCTGTCTGCAGCAAGCGGTTACAGCACCACGTTAGTTAACTTGGGTGGTTTGGACAATAAAGGATTAGAATTTAACCTGGAATTAATCCCTGTCCAAAACAAAAACTTTACCTGGAAAACGGCTTTTAATTCTGCTTTCAACTCTTCAAAAGTATTGTCATTAGCAAACAACCAATCGCAACTTGTAGTGGGCAGCCCTGAGTTTTTTGGGTCTATTGTTGATGTGGTAGGTTTACCCCTTAACCAGATTGTAGGTTCAACTTACAAGCGGGATGCTGCCGGAAATATCGTATTATCAGGAGGCAAACCCGTAGCAAGTGCTAAACCAGTTAACTTTGGTAGTGGCCTTCCAACAGCAACTGGCGGTTGGCTAAATACGTTCAATTACAAAGGCTTTACCTTTATCGCCCATATTGATTATAAAGCAGGTGGTAAAGTACTCTCCAGCACAAGTTTAAACTTATTAAGAGAAGGTTTATCAAAAGAATCTTTACCTGGCCGTGTGGGTGGCGTAATTTTCCCTGGCGTAAACGCTACTGACGGATTACCAAACACCACCGCTGTAAATGCAGAAGATTTTTATGCAAATTATCGTTCAACGAATATCTTAGATCCATTTATTTACAGCTCGAGTTTTGTTAAATTAAGAAACCTTTCGCTGGGATACGACTTGTCCAGATTTATCAATAAAAAATATGTGAAAAGCTTAGTGCTTTCTGCGGTATGCCATAATGTATTGATCATCAAAAAATATACGCCCAACATTGATCCCGAAGCAATTGCCTCAAGCGGAGATAACTTAACAGGTTATGAGCAGGCATCACTACCAACAACACGTACTTACGGATTTAACTTAAATGTAAAATTCTAACGCTTTATACAATATGAAAAATTTAATCAGAATTATAGCCATCGCCATCTGGGTTACAGTAATTTCCAGTTGCAATAAAGGGTTTGATAAATTGAATATTAATCCAAATAATCCGACAGAACTCGACGCGGCATTCTTGTTTACTAGCGCACAATTTGGAACGCATGGAGCTACGATGGAAACTGAGCCAACCATTGTGCAGCAATTTGTTAATCCGTTTTCGGGAATCACCTCGGCGTTTAATTTTAACCAGCTGAATCAAACTTATACTTCGTCAAAATGGAATGCTGAGTATACGGGAACAAATACTGGCGCAACAAGTTCTTCAGGCCCTGTTCAATTACTGGTCCAGATATTAAGCCAGATCAAAGGCAATCCGGCAAGAACAAATTTATATAATGAAGCCAGAATCTGGAAAGCCTACCAATTTATGATGCTGGTAGACAGTTACGGAAATGTACCTTATAGTGAAGCCGGACAAGCCTATTTATCAAATGTGCTTACCCCTAAATACGATAACCAGGCAGCGATTTACACCGACCTGATTAAAGAGGTTACGGAGGCAACGGCAGCTTTAGATCCGGCAAAAGATATCGTAAAGGCTGATGTGTTTTACGGTGGCAATATCGCCCAATGGAAAAGATTAGGGTATTCCTTATTGCTTCGGTTGGGCATGAGGTATAGTAAAATAGATCCGGGAAAAGCGCAAGCTATTGTGCAAGCTGCCGTAACTGGTGGTGTAATGACATCAAATGCCGACAACTGTTACCTGAAATACAATACCACTTATGTGAATCCCGTAAGCCAGACGATTACGGCAATAGCGAATACGTATTATTTAGCGGCTCCCTTTGTAGATCAGCTAAAAAATAGTGGTGATCCGCGATTGAAGTTCATATCTGGTAAATATGCGAACCCATTAGCTGCACCTACCTCCGTGCCAGATACCATATCTGCAAACCAGTTCGGACTTCCTGTAGGCTATAGCAGTGCTACTTTATCAACTGCTCCTGGATTTAGAGGGGCTAACGGCTCGGGTTTTAATTATTCTCAGGTTAATTATAGTATATTCGGTAGTTTAACTGCTCCGCAATTTTTTATCACTCACGCACAAACGCAATTACTGCTGGCAGAAGCCGCTGTTAGAGGCTGGATAACCGGTGGCAGTACACCCGATGTTTATTACGCCAATGGTATACGTGCGGCAATGGACCAATGGACAACCTATAACCCGGCAGCCATTATTCCTTTAGCTACGCAAAATGCATTTATTAATAATCCCGTTAATGCCTATAATTCTGCAAATGCACTCAACCTGATTAATACGCAATATTGGGTAGCTTCCTGGGGCAATGGTACCGAGGCATTTGCTAACTTCAGGAGGAGCGGTTTTCCAGCTTTATCGCCCAATACCATCGCAGGACAAAATATAACCGGTGGTTTTGTTCGCCGCTTTGTTTATCCAACGCTTGAGCTTTCTGCAAATGCAACGAATTACCAGGCAGCGGTTGCAGACAATGGTGGGCCGGATAATATGGACACCCGTATTTTTTGGGATAAATAGAAAAATCCTGAGTAGTGCTCAAAATTTGCCTTTTTGATCAGCTAAATCCGAAGAGGCTGTATTATAAATTGTGATTGAATTTGTCACGTTGAGCCTGTTTAAACGTCTCTTAAGACATTTAAACAGGCCCTTCGACAAGCTTACCTTTGACAGACTTTATTAGCACGGCCTTCATTCCCGCGCAGACCTATTGTGTAGACACATCTTTTGGTTTGGGGTTTTTATACGTTTTGCTAGCTTGCTTTAATAAATTACAGGTTTTACCGAAGAACGCTGTCAATCCCAAGGGCCAGGAGAATCAAAAAAACAGGTGCACAACAGTAAAAATGGTAGTAACAAACCTGAAACGCAGTGGTTTTGTGTTCATAACCGATTATTTAATTTAAAAAAACATTGAACACAAAACGAAGTGCCGCTGTTTTTTTGATGCGCGTGAGATTGTGCAAAAGGCTCATTGCTGGATTGACAAAGCGCTTTGGGTACTTTGGCGCTCCAAAGTACCATGCCCCGCGGCATAGAGCGAAAAAAAACATTTATCTCCAAAGTATAGTTTTTAAGATATCAAGCTTGTTATTTAGCAGGAAAGATGCTGAAATAAATTCAGCATGACGATCGCCAAGGAATATATGCTACAACTTTTGTATTGCCCAATCAAATAAAGTAACCCATAAACTGATGGAGTGACAAAAATACGGGTAACATTCTTATTAATTTTACCCATATCTTGGATGCTCCACTAATTATTTTGTAATTTACCTTAAGTATTAACCATAGACCAAATTAAATGTTAAACCGTAGAAATTTCCTCAACTACGCTGCAACCGCAGTAGGAACCACTGCCCTGCTTTCTGCCTTAGATAATCCTGCCTATGCCCTTTTCAGTAAGACTATTGGCGCAAACGACCAAATCAATATTGGTGTAATCGGAATCAAAGGCATGGGATGGTCCGACCTCAAAGCGGCTCTCAAAGTACCAGGCGTAAACCTGATCGCCCTGTGCGATAGTGATGCCAATGTGCTTGATGAAAGAATGGCCGAATTAAAGTCGATGAATGTTGACGCCGCAAAAGTAACAAGATATAAAGATTACCGTGCGCTGCTCGATAATAAAGATGTCGATGCCGTAATTATCGGGACACCCGATCACTGGCACGCCCTGATGATGATCCATGCAGTACAGGCAGGTAAAGATGTATATGTTGAAAAACCGGTGGGCAACTCTATTGTCGAATGCAGTACCATGGTCAAAGCGCAGGAAAAATACAATAAGGTTGTGCAGGCAGGTCAATGGCAGCGCAGTCAGCAACATTTTAAAGATGCTGTTGATTTTGTAAAGAGCGGCCAGTTAGGAAATATCAGAACAGTAAAAGTATGGTGTTACCAGGGCTGGATGAAACCTGCTCCCGTAGTGCCTGATACCCTACCCCCTGCAGGCGTTGATTATGCCATGTGGCTTGGGCCGGCGAATAAAAGAGCATTCAACGCCAGCAGGTATCACTTTAATTTCCGCTGGTTCTGGGATTATGCCGGTGGCTTAATGACCGACTGGGGCGTGCATTTATTGGATTATGGCTTGCTGGGTATGAATTCACCTGTACCAAAAACCATATCTGCATTAGGTGGCCGCTTCGCCTATCCCGATCTGTATGAAGAAACGCCTGATACGCTCACTACCCTATATGAGTTTGACAAGTTTAACATGGTTTGGGATTCTGCCATGGGCATCGATAACGGCTCTTATAACCGCAACCATGGCATTGCCTATATCGGTAACAACGGCACGCTGATCCTCAACAGGCAAGGCTGGGAAGTGATTGAAGAAAAGGTAAGCGGCAATAAAGTGAGCAAGCCTTTTGTTAAATCCTCAGATAATGGACTGGACAATCATATGGTCAATTTCTTTAGTGTGGTCAGATCCAGAAAAAAAGAAGAACTAAACTGCTCCATACAGGCTGCCGCGCATGTAGCTACCGTTGCCCAAATGGGAAACCTTGCCTTCAGAAGCGGACAAAAACTATCATGGGACAATGCCAAACATCAGTTTACAGACCCGAAGATCAACGATAAATACCTGTTGGCCCCGTATCACAACGGTTACAGTTTACCCAAAGTTTAACACTACAGTTTAAGCAGATCAGGAGGTATACATGATCCCTCCGGGATCACATAAGACAGCATCAAAACTACGTAAAAGCTTGCAAATCAAATAATTGCAAGCTTTTTTTTGTTTTACCGGAAAACCCAAAATATGCAATAAATCGCATAAAAAATTGAGTGATTCGGTGAGTAGTTTTACAGAGTGGGATACTCACTAAAAACGACGTAAGTTATTGACTTACAAAAAGTTCAATCATTGAACGACTTGATACGATTAGACTGCAAGGCTAAATTGTTAACTTTAAATCAGTCGATTATGAAAACTAATTTCAGTCTGCTCTTCTACCTGAAGAAACCAAAAAACTATCTTAAAAGTGCTGTTCCTGTTTATCTGAGGATTACCGTTGACGGAAAACCTGTGGAAATGTCCGCCAGCAGAAAATGTGAGCCGGAATTGTGGAACACCAAAGCAGGCCACATGACCGGCACAAAAGAAGATGCCAAAACCTTAAATTCCTATCTCGACAAAATGAAAGCGGGCGTTACTGCTGCCCATACTGCTTTATGCGTAGAAGACGCAGATACAAATCCTATAATGCCGACCTCATTAGAAACCGAACACCTTAAATTTGATTTTGTGCTGATAAGGATCGCAGAAGCCAACTACAAATTATTCCTCAGATCCAACAATCCGGAGGTTAAGATGTTAGGAATATTAGCTAACTTTGGTAAAGAAGATAGTTACCAAGCGGTTAAGTCTATTATTGATGGCATACAGTCGATTACAAAAGGCGATTTTGCCGAGAGCAGATATTTTAAACCTGTTTATGGAGTTCCGAAGTACGCTACGAATTAGTTAAGAACAGCGTCTTTGACTCCCTTCGTATTGAGTTTATAAGCTCAATTTTATTCTTGTATCCGTAAAGACGCTACGCTTAAGGACAGAGGGTAATATAATTTGAATACTGAAATTCTGATTTGAACAAAAGAACGAATGTGCGTTAAGCTCGCATTAAAAGATGGTTCAAGAAGTCCAATAAAGATATAATTCAAACATTTCTAAGTCTAACTGATTGGATGGCCATGAGTAACGATATAGCCATGGATTTAATTATGGGAGGTATAAAAGCAGGAACCAATAGTAGGGATGCAAATATTAACGATGTTAAAGCAGGCGCTAAAAACGTATTAAATGAATGGAGTAACCCAAAACAAACAGCATTTTCTGAATTTAACAAAATAAAAGAGCAGCTTACAAAAAACAGTAGATGCTGCTAAAGAATTTAGAAATAGATTAAAAAATATACTGGGGGTATGCACACAAGCAAAAAGGGTTGTTCCCTATGACGAAAACAACCCTTTAAATTAATTTCTAATTATTCATGGCATTGCCACGCAGATTTTTGTTGTTATCCAACTCCGCTTGTGGGAAAGGATAGTACATTGCACGCTGCGTCCAACCTATCGTCTTAAGCGGCTCAAGCCATTTTGCATCAGCCATACCCCAGCGTAAAAGGTCAAAGTAACGAAGATATTCACCGGCTAACTCAACAAAACGCTCGTGCGCTATTATGCTTTTGATATTGTTTAGTGGCACGCCGTTTTTAGTAATATTTTGCGCCAATAGTCCATCAACATCAGGTATGGTGCCAGGAGAATGCTGGTACCATAAGCTCGGCTGTTCTGATGGCACCACGTTGTTGGCACGTGATCTAACCATGTTTATATACTGTTTTGCGCCGGCTATATCGCTCTTTTCGTTCAAACATTCAGCATACATCAACAATACATCAGCATATCTGATTAACCTGTCGTTTATGCCATTATCAAAATCAGAAACCTGCACATCAGGGCAGTATTTACGTGTTCCGTACAGATCTTTGTTGGTGGCCAGTTTGCTCATCCAGTAAGCGTAATCTGTAACTGTACCATCAATTTGCGTAAACTTAGCACCGTTATCGCACCAAAGGGTCATAAACTTGCGCGGGTCACCTGTCTCAAACTCATCATAAGTTTTTTTGTTCGGCGCAAGGTTCCACCATGCTCCACCAGTACCGTCAAACATGCCTATTTCTTGCCAGCGCCATGAGCATGACAAATCGTCGCCCAACCACCCGGGGCCGTTAAACATCTGTACCTCGAAAACAGATTCAGCATTGTTTTCTGTCGCTTCAGAAAAATTGTCTTTATAAGCACTTACCAATTGATATTCTTTGCTATCAATTACTTTTTTCAATTCAGCTTCAGCACCGGCAAAATTAGCAGGCTGGCCTAATTCAAGTATTGGCCTGTATAGGTATGCCTTGGCCAAATAAGCCTGAGCAGAGCCCTTTGTAGCGCGTCCTTTAAAAGCAGCGTTAGCATACAATGCACTTCTAAGGGGCAGCAAATCTGCTGCTTTAGCTAAATCGCTTGTTATCAAAGCATATATCTGGCCTTTTTGTGAATTGCTGGAATAGTAATCAGCATCAGAAGTAACCGGTTTATCAATAAGCGGGATGGTTTCGCCAAACATCATGCCCAGGTGCAGATAAAAAACACCACGTAAAAAATAAGCTTCGCCTAGCATCCTGCTTTTCCGGGCAGGGTCTATTGGTCCGGTAAACTCGCTTATTTTAGAAATAGCCAGGTTTGATGCAAATACACCGTTCCACATGTCTTTCCATGTTCCTGATAGCAAGCCATCGCTGGAAGGCGTGTTATAAGTATCATAGTACATCGGCTCCCACTTAAATGTATGATTAAAGTCATCACCCGGCGCAAGTAATTCATAGTAGAATGATCGTGCATATCCGCCTTGTACTCTTCCTATTAATGCCTCATAAGCGGGTATTATTGCACCCTCTAACTGGTCTGCTGTTTTGTAATATGTTTCGGTTGATAATTCTTGCGGATTTACCAGATTTAAATCAGGCTTGCAAGAGTGCACCGCTATCAAAGTAGCAATGAATAGTGTCCCTATTTTAAATATATTTTTCATAATTATTTCAGTTGCTATTAAAATGTGATCTGTGTTCCTATAAATATTTCCCTGGTGTTAGAGAATGTTAGGCCCCATGGTGTAATTGCGTCAATACCGCGGCTAAGGTTATATCTGTTATCGCCTGATCCAACTTCGGGATCAAAACCTTTGTATTTAGTAAATGTCAGCAGGTTTTTGCCACCAATAAATACCCGCAAGCGATCTATTTTTAATCTTTGCAGCGTGTTTGCAGGCAAGGTATAACCTATATTTAAGGTTTTTAAACGGAGGTAAGATCCATTTTCTATAAAACGGTCAGAAGCTCTTAAATTTTGGTTAGGATCACCCAACACAGCTCTTGGAATATTGGTTTCGGTGTTTTTAGGATAAAAGGTTGTTACTCCTGATACCGGGTTTACGAAAGTTAAATCCGCTTCGCGGAACCTGTTAAGGGTTGAAGCAAAGTTATTATAGTAGTGATACATACCCTCACCCCAATATTTACTATTGTTATAGATCTCGTTGCCCTGAACCCCTTGCCACATCATAGACATATCAAGCGTACCGAATGAAGCAGCATAGCTAACATCAAAATTGAAACCATAGCTAAAAGATGGTATAGGGCTACCAATAAATGCCTTATCCTGATCATTCAAGGCTTTATCGCCATTAATATCCCTAAAGCGTATGTCTCCTAAACGTGCATTTGGAGCAAATGATTTATCGGCGTCTAATTGCTGGCTTGTTTTATAAAGTCCATCGGTTGTATAACCCCAAAATTCACCTATAGAATGCCCAACTGCTGTTCTTGAAACGTTTGAACCACTAGGGTTTACATTGCCCCACAAAATTTCGTTATTGTTACCAAGGCTTAATACTTTGTTTTTTACCACCGAGAAGTTAGCCGATGCTCCGTAGGTAAATTTGCCTGAGCTGTTTTTGTAACCTAATAATACATCTACACCCCGGTTTTGTATGCTGCCCGAATTTAAAACCGGAAAGTTATCTATATAACCTGTTGTATAGGAGATAGGTACATTTACCAGCATATCTTCGGTTTTCTTGTTATAATAATCAACAGTCAATGAGAGTTTATTATCAAACATAGCAAGGTCAAAACCAAAATCCGTTGAGTATTGGCTCTCCCATTTAACACTCGGGTTTGATGGGGTAAGCGGTAATGCCCCCGTTACTTTTACGCCATTTAAATAATACCATACGTGATCAAAACTTACTGTTCTCTGGTACTGGTATTGCGCGATATCAGAATTACCTAATGCACCATAACTGGCCCTTAGCTTTAAATCGCTTATAAAAGATACATCTTTCATAAAGTCTTCCTGGCTTAGTCTCCATCCGGCTGATACAGATGGGAAATTGCCATACCTGTACTTTTCGCTAAAGTTGGCTGAACCATCGCGGCGGAAGTTGAACGTTAAAAGGTACTTGCTGTCGTAACTGTAATTGATACGGCCCAATATAGAGTACATTGCCGATTGACCTATTCCCGAGCCTATTACTTTAGAATTTGGAGATGTAGTTAAGCCAAGGATCAAAACGTCTGGGCTTGGCAAAGCCCTGGCGCCTGCATTCAGTGCTTTATATTTTGATTCTTCTGAGGTTACACCAGCTACAGCGCTGAAATTATGCTTACCTAATGATTTGTCGTAATTTACCGTGTGCTCAATTAACCAGCGATTATTTTGGGTAGATGATATGTTTAACTCATCAGGATCATGATTTTGATACTGACCAACAGAATAGGCAGAGTTGTAGTTTTGCGTGCGAGTTCTGTTCAAATCAATACCGACGTTGATTTTATACCTTAATCCAGGTATAAATTCGTATGATGCCCATACGTTACCGTTAAGGGATAGCGACTCGTTATTATTCTCGTTAAGATAAGCGTTGGCCAATGGGCTTGCACCGTCTGTGCCGTTACCTGCGCCAGCAAAACCTGTAGCGCTGTTAGGATCGTATAAGGGCAAAGTTGATGACCAGCGCTGCGCATCTATTACATTCTTGTCACTCCAGTTGCGTGTAGAAAGGTTAAGACTCATGCTTTCGCCAACCTTTAACTTGCCTTTTGTAAAATCAGATAAAAATTGTAAGCCGTAGTTTTTTGAACCGTCTCTAATAATAACCGGTCTGTCTGTGCCATAAATGCCGTTTAAACGGAAATTGGCATTTTGCGACCCACCGCTAACAGAAAGGTTATGCCTTTGATAGCCACCTCTACGCATAACAGCATCCATCATATTATACCCCTCGCCTATTGCTGCCGGGTTTGATAAAGCCGGAAGATAATCGGTACGGGCAGGGTTCTGATTATACATTTCCTCGTTAATTAGTTCTGCCAACTGCTGCCCGTTAAGCACATCAATTTTATGGGTGAGATCCTTTAACCCTGCAAAGCCGTAATAGTCTATTTTAACCGGACCATCTTGCCCGCGTTTAGTGGTAATTAAAATTACACCGTTAGCCCCCCTTGAACCGTAAATGGCAGCTGATGCAGCGTCTTTAAGTATTTGTATGCTGGCGATGTTGTTATCATCAGGAACTGCCCCGCCGATCATACCATCAACAACGTATAGCGGATCGGTACTGTTGATAGAACCCACGCCTCTTATACGAATGGTACCATTTGTAACCTGCACACCGGGTACAGTGCCTTGCAACGCAGCCTGAAAACCACCCGGAACTTTAACAAGATCCTTGGTATTCACAGTTGATATTGCTGAAGTCAGGTCAACTTTCTTTTGCGTTCCGTAACCCACTACAACAATGTCGCCCAAATCAGTTCCTGCAGCTTTCAATTGTATTGTCATAGGCTGGGCCGTAACAGCAACCTCTTGAGCTACATATCCTAAAAATTTTACAATCAATATTGCATTATCAGGCGCCTCTAAGGTAAAGCGCCCATTTTTGTCTGTTACCGTGCTGGTTTGCGTTCCTTTAACATTAACGGTAGCGCCTGGAAGCGGCTGCCCCGTTTCATTAAGCACCGTTCCGGTAGCTTTTAGCTGCGTGTTGTGGATGCCGTTATTCCAATCAGCGAATCGCGCATTTTCCCGGGCTTCTATAACGATTTCGCTAAAGACCCGGGATATTTTTTTTGCTGCCCGTAATTTAGGTGAAAGGATATCCGCAAATGCGGTGGCGTTAAAAAAAAATATGTTTAGTATGGTAAATACCATGGTTATCGGCTGCCTAAATAGGTGATATTTAGCCCCCGCATTCCTGGGAAATATATAAAATTTCATAATTTTTGTTTTAGGGTGAATAGTAGCAGGTCGCTATTTCAACAACTTGCTATTAATTTTAAAGTGGTCATTTTATCAAGCTGGATTCTCGCAGTTATCCGCTTTAGTCTCATGGATAATTTACATAGGCATTTGTGTTAAAAGTGTAAAACATTGGATTTTATATTTAACCACTTCTATTGTACCACAGATCGCCTTTGCCTAACCCTTTCAAAACGGGTACGGCTACAAACATACCCGGCCAGTTTGCCAACCGATTAATGCAGCGGATGAAAGGCCTTTAAAAAATTTAAAAAGTCGGTTTCGAAGTAAGGCAATTAGTCATTGATTAATTCCTACTCAATCTTTCTGAACTCGGTTTATATAAATGGTTGGAGACAAAAATAGAAGTGTTTAAGAAGTCAGGTTATCGCAAATTGACAATTATATAGCACTATAGTTCAAATTGCGGTGGTCTAAATTGCTTGTTATTGGCCGGTTTTTTACATAATAATTATAAATCAATTATTTGTTATTGAAAACCTCTCGGGGGGATGAGATTAAGTTTTTGCATGAAGTTTTATACTAAAATTCGCTGACTAAGCAATGCTGTGATGGATTCGATTCTTTATCAAGGTTGCATAAGACGCTGACATGCCTGCGCCAATGTCCCCATTGGTAAGTTTAATAGTAGCATAGCTATTGTTAATAAAGAATTATTTTTCCGTATTTTTAGATATATTTTGTGTAATTCCAAATCATTAATCAAATCGGATCTTTCGCTCTAAAAAACGTGAGTAATTCAATGAGTGGAATTACAAAACAGCCCCAAATACTATTTAAACGCTGATTTTAGCACTAGGTGCAAATCCCTCCGGGATCACATCAAAGACTATCAAATATATAAACCCCTGCAATCGCACGATTCGCAGGGTTTTTACTTTTAGGGGATTGCCTATTCGTTAATTTTTCTTTTCAACTGACATACTTATCCAATAAATCCCCATCTGTCCCCTGTTATCCATTACGCCCTTTGGCAACTGATTTTTAGGACAGCTTAAAATGGAAGTATCTACCCCTTTTACAAATGCAGTTAAGGCTTCAAGTTTATTTTCTGAAAATGGAAGTATCGTGTAGTCCCAACTGGAATAAAAAGACAACATCCACTTAAATTCTGTATCGATTTTTCCATCGATTAAATATTGATTTAAAATGGAATACGATTCAGATACGGTTGCATTGTCGAGATCTTCAATTCCTGTATAACAACTCGGCTCAACCAGAGCGTACCAATTTAAAAATATCATGCGCTTTAAGATCTCAAGCTTTGCTGCTTCGTCATCAATGCGAAAATAGAGTTGAAGATAAGATTTATGGATATTCCGATATTGGTCAAATATTCCTTCCGCGGAAAGTTTTTCGGTTACAAAGTCCATCGTTCCATTTTGAGACTCGGCATAATCCCAAATTTCTACTTCTCTATCAGATAAAATGTCGATTTCGTTTTTCATAGTATGATCCCTCTTTTCAGGTACTCGAGCTCAATTATTGATATCTTCAATAAAACCAAAATAGGTTATATGTTAAGCAACGTATTAACTTGCTTCCACTTCGGGTCAAAATCTATTTCGTAAGTGAATTTACCAATCTGTTTTCTGCCAGACTAACTTTTCTTAAAAATTGTTCGATAAGTTCATTCTCTTCCGAATAACAGAACTCGAACTAGCATTCTGGCTATACTTACAACAGCTTAGGGATTATTTCAAGTGATAAGGCCTATATAAAAAAGGAGAGAGAGGGCAACAATAGACCCTAAAGTGAGCCAACCGTATTTCCACTTTTCCAGTTTTGAGCACTTTTCAAATTCATCAAAATATTTAAGATACTTGTCGTTTTTAAATACAAAAAAATAGCAAACAATACCCGACAGTACACTACAAATAACAATATGTGGCATGGCTGCATAACTTATTAAGTTAGATAGGATAAGAAGAGAGAAAAAGAAAATACCCAAAACTCCCCAGAGTATTCCTCCAGCTGCCATTGTACTCAGCCCAAATTTTTTATCTCCAAAGGACCGGTCTATCTCCTTATTAATATCTATGCCCAATTTCTCATATCTTTTTTTCTGAAACGGCAACTTATGAATAAGGCGAAACGGATTTATTTTATTAGCCAGTAAATGCATTTTATAATGCGCCTTATAAAAACAAAAATGTATAATATTTAAGTAAGTTTCCATAGCCTTCATCTATCTTCCATGATAATAATCAACAATCCCTTTACCAACGTTACCTCCTGTTGGCTTAAATATAGATCTGAATGATACGGTTTATAGATTGCCTAATTTTTAAAAATCGTCTTAACATATTTTCTGGCGTCCTGCTCTTCTGAACTAAAAAAACTAATCCCACTTGTATGGGCATCATCTGAAATCATAAAGGTATGACCGATGCGCCGCCTGTTTCCAGACTTCCTTGTATATTTGCATTCTATAAACCTAAAACTTCCAATGCTGTCCAACCTCGAACCGACAAAATAAGTGGAATCATTTACGTCAGCTCGTGAGTTTGATTTTTTTCGTTCATCATCAATTTGAATGTACATCAAAATAGTATCTATCTTTACATACGAAACCTTTTCTGTGATGAGAATATACTTATATGGATTTATGGTATCAATCAGCATTTTAACATTTTTCTTTCTCTGGATTAGACCTAATAATTCATCTTTAAACCCTTGATCTTCTTTACGGTTTAGTATTCTATTTAGGCTTTCTTTATTCACCGGACTGTATGTATTAGGTAGTTTGATGGTTGCTCTTAGCGTCTCCAAATCATATTCCTGTAAATTATCTTTTTCTGCACAACTCTGAAAAAGTAAGAATAGCATTGAAATGAGTAGATACTGATAGTATTTCATCTTTAAAAATTTCAATTACCCAAAAAACGAAGTCCCGCAAAAAGCCCGTATATGAGCAACAAGATAGTCAGCGGAATCCATACATTTCTAGCATTAAAGTTCAGATCTCCAAAATGATGTTTCCAGAAAAAAATCGAGAGTACGAGACCACCTATCATGTTCGGGAGAAGAAATGTGAGAACAAAATTGTCAGTATATCTATGTGCTAATTTAAAAAGAACAATATTCCAGATTACACAGAACCCTAATACAGGTGCAATTTGCTTTCGATTATCTATTTCCGAAAGATTTTGGGAATAAATGATGCCGCCAAAGATAGTTGAAAGTAAAATTGAAAAAATTACGATTGTTGCCTGATTATAAAGTTTCGGTCTTTCTCCGTAAGTGTCTTCAGTCATAATGAGAGCATTAATAGTTGAGATTAAAATGTCTGTGCAACTTACAAAATTTTCCAACTGTCTAAAAATGTTATATTAACCTGAGTTCGATTAATAATGTGCTTTCATTTGGGTTATTTGGCGCCTTGCATGAACGGTCGTCACCCTGAACTTGTTTCAGGGTCTTTATAGCAAGGCGGTTTAACAGGAAAGATGCTGAAATAAATCCGATAGCTATCGGATCAGCATGACGAAACGGCTAGGCAATTCGTCCTAATAAAGTACATTAATTTTTAAACATTAATCGAACTCAGGTTATTAGGCAGTTTCTAATAGCTTGAGTTGATACTTCCATTCTCTAATTAAATCCGAATGGTTCTCTAGTTCTTCATTTGTCAAATTTGCATCGGCTTCACCCAACTTGAAATCTATTGTATCAGTCATATAAGTACTGATATTAAAAATATGACTCTTATCTTTATCTGATAGATACTCAAGCATTCGCAGACGGTACAAGAAGCGTTTAAGGCATAGCTGCTATCAAAATCACCAAAGCCATGCCTGTCCGTAGAGTTCCGCAGGGCTCTTACGGATTAGTAAATAGAAAAGAGTCTGTGACTCGCTTTTATTTGAGTTTATAAGTTAAATTCTATTCTAATATCCGTAGAGACGCTATGCTTAACTTTACGGACAGAGGGGGATTCGGTGTTAAGGCAAAACGGTATCGATATGCATTACCTGCTAAAAGAAATGCCTTTGAATGAAATATTGGATTATTACTGCCAGAAATACCCAAATGTCGATCTTAACAACTATTGGCTGATAACTTTAATTGCTCGTTCAAGCACTTCGTCTTTTCCATTTAGAATCCCTTTTATAGTTGGCTTTACCACGATTTCAGGAACGATACCAACGCGTTGTGTTTCCTTTCCGTTCGGATAGTATACACCGATGCCAGAGATCATGGTTCTAAGTCCACCAGGTAAAAAGATAGATGAAACGTTACCATCGGCGCCTGCTGTAGTACTTCCTACTATGGTTGAATTTTTTACCGAATGAAAAGCCATTGCCGTATATTCCGCTTGACTTTGCGAATTCTCATTGACAAGTACAACAAGCTTCCCCTTATATTTGTTATTGTCGCTGGTAATTTTCGGCCCTTCCAGAAACACAAATTCTCCAGGATTGTCTGGATTTCCAGTTGTAAATTTTACAAATGAAGTCGGTTTGGTAACAAAATAAGAACCAAGGGAAAATGGAACGAATGTATTTGGATAATTACGGATGTCGATGATAATACCTTTTGTTTCTTTAAAAGCCTTCTTTATTTCTGGAATGTCTTCTTGTTTAATATTGGCAAGTGTGATATAGCCAATATTTCCAGGCAATAACTTATAACATTTTTGGCTGCTATCTACTTTGTACCAATGGTACATGCGCAGATCCTTCCGCTCATAGGTTGGCACATTAACTTGTCGTTTCTGACCCTCAGACAGGTAATTCAAAGCAATCGTATTGTTTGGACTACGTAAAAGGTCAATAGACATATCTCTAAACCTGGCCGCGCTATTAGAAGCAGGATAATAAGGTTTTAAACTATCAACTAGTGAATTAATCGTCTTTCCATTAACATGTGTAATTACATCACCGATTTTCACTTTTGCCAATCCTGAAAATTCTGGATTAAAGTAATCTACAACCACCAATTGGTTCTCCACAAATTCTGCCTTGAAGGCTGCAAATTTGGTTCCTCTCAGCGCATTGCTTTTCTCGCGTCCTCCCCATAAGTTTGCGTGGGTGTCGTTCACCTCTCCTATCAGCTGTGCGGCGGTAAGTTCATACGCGAGTTTATCTTGGGCATTCAGGAATTTTGGAATATACTCCTCCAATACGGTATCCCATTTTTTATCTGTAAGATGCCTGTACGGGAAAAAATAATTGATCATGTTCCAGTATCGATAGAGAGATAATAACCTAAAGCCAGCATCTGGATTGGTCATTTCTAAATAAGGTCTCTCATTAGAGAAGTTCGGATTTCGTACTCCAGGTTCAAGTGCTATATAATAGTTCTTGCCTTGGTTTCGGTTATTGTATAGATCAGTAAGTTGGCTTTTTAAGTTAGCTGATAAACCAGCATCATTAATCCAAGATAGGTCCGGTTTTAACACGGCATCGGATGGAGTGGCTTTGCAGGTTTTACACGCCGACAGCACACCATAATTTTTAATCCAGTTTGCAAGAAGGTTATCTCGTTGTTGTTTGTCTTTTACTTTTATGTAATCTGGCAGGAACCTAAAAAGTTCGTAGTCCCAGTTATATTTGCCTTTTGCAATTTCTGGATGATGATACTTCATTAGTCCCCAAACTTTTCCCAAAAGCTCAAGGTTATGAATTAAATCTTGATTTAATGTAGGAAAAGTAACTTTCGAACCATCATCAAAAGCTTTATCTGCTTGGGCAGCAAATATTTCTTTTTGGAAGGTCTTTATTTTTGGATCGCCTAACTCTGTTCCATCGATTGTTATCTTTAGATCGTCTAGCCACATTTTTCCTTTACCTACCAATAGACCGCCGATAACTATTTGTTTGGTTTCTTTTGGATTAAGTGGCAAATTTATTTCAAAAGGAGCCCAATCTGTAGTCCCTGTAACACCTCTGTTAGACATATTATCAAAACCGATCTGTGGATCTATACGAATCCATAAGCCAGCATATCCCTCAGTTACGTTTTCTGTTTTTATGAAACCAGATAAGCGAATAGATTTGCCCTCATAGTTAGCGGGAAGGGTTATCGACAGCGCTCCGTAATTCTTTTTGCTACCAGTATTCTCAACAACAGCAGAAAACTTTCCGCTTTTTTTGTGCACCGAGTCTACGTAAAATTTATATTCTTTATCTCCAAATGTTGTCCATTGTGAAGGGAAACCATTTCGGTGCTGTTCGAAATCTAGGTTTAGTGTTTGTGTTACCTTGGCTTGAGAACAAGCATTCTGTACAAATGAAAATGCTAGTAGTATCGCAATGGTTAGTTTACTTGGTTTTGAAAGCATTAGTTTTTTTAATTAAAGTCTTACGCCTCTTTGGGAGACATTAAATAGTTAATTTCGGAATCAAAAAGATATCGTCCAAATGGAAATGGGAAAATATCCGTGTCTCCATTTATTATTATGTTATCTAGTGCTTTTTTGAAATACTTCATCATTATGAGATGATTAATTTAGTTGAATTCTGATGTAGCACTTTTCTTATATGGATATTCAATTTACTCTGGAAAGAATTCCCTCATTGAACAGCCCAAAATTTCCGCAATCTTTTTTAAGTGGTTGATGTTATATTTATCATCAGTCTTAGAACGTTCGACGTTACCCACAAACTTAGGATTTAGATCCATGGCTACCGACAGTACAGCTTGCGTTAATCCAGCTTGAATTCTTTTCTCCTTGACTCTATCAATAACATATTGTTCTATTTCGGTAAGTTGCGCCATTTAATAGCTAAGTAAGGAATAAATAAAAAATATTTGCCGTGCCATAGCATGGTAATTGTTTTTTGTTTATATTAGTATCGAAATAACAATAGTAATTATAAGAGTCTTGCGGTTACAAAATCTGAAGCCGTCAACGCAAGACAGCAGAAAAATACCATATCTATGGCTGGATGTGCTATATTTGTATATCCGCATAGATGTGGGATCTGCTGTAAATCCATGTTGACGTAAGGCTTCAGAAACTTTTATGTAACCATGGTTGGCAGATCCCACATTTATGATTCTGCTCATCCTAAGACTCATTTGAAAGAAATTTAAATGAGATCAATATGGAACCCAAATTATCACCAGAAGCCGAACACGCTGTCCATTTCAGGGAGTTTATCCAACGGCTCGCCCAGAAGTTCGAACCACTCCAGATCTTCAGCTTTTCGCAGAACAGCTCCACTCATCATTCCCAGGGCTGCTTTAATGACAATCAAAGTCATTTTAATTGCGACTATTGCCTATTGGCAGTTACCGAAACGGCAACCCGAATAGATTATGAAATGCAGGATTTTGCCAACAGCTATTATCAGCATGGAACGATTACGGTGATCTCCCATGGCAGGCAATCCGTTATCGACGCGGTACAGCAAAACAGCCGCTTTTTTATCGGGGTGCTTACCTCTGGAAAACTGCTCTACAGTAATGATGGACTGTTAGACAATGATCCAATAGCTGCGTTTATCCCCACAAAGGGCGCAATCAAGGCGCTCAAACATTATGAACATCGCATACCGTTGGCTGACGGATTTCTGATGTGCGCATCCGAATGTCTGGAGAAGGAACAGTTCGGGATTTGTACCTTTATGCTCCATCAGGCCGTAGAACAGACTTGTATCTGTCTGGTGAGGGTTCATATCGCCTACCGTTCGGAGTTCCACAACCTTTACCGCCTGCTCCGTTTGTGTACTTGCTTTTCTGAAAAGCCTTTTCAGCTTTTCCTTTCTACTCCCGAAGATGAGCGCTTATTTGAAATAATGGCAAAGAGTTATTCTGGTTCGCGTTATAAAGATGATTTTATGGTTTCCCGGCAGGATGCGGAGCGTCTTTATCAACGGGTCGCATCTTTTCTTTTGTTGGCCAAGGAGATGTGCAGCGAAAAAATAGAACTGCTGGCCAAATCGGCATCAGATTACGCAGTCTTAAAAAATGCCGATGATGTACAGATTGAAGGAATTTTACAGACTAATATGTAAGGCTATGAAACCATCATGAGCAAACGCTCGCAAACAGAAACGAATATTGCTCATGATAGCTTCATTACCGATAAAAAACAAATTATATACCAATGAAAAAGCAAACAAAAAAAACAGCAGATAACAGGATCGTTTATCTTGACCATGATGAAATAACAGATCCGATAAAAGTGGTACACGATTTTTTTAGTCACTCATGGTTGCCCAATCATTTAAAGATGTTGAAACGCTGGCGAAACGATGCTGCGCTTGAATCCGAAGAATCGAAAAAATGTAGCCCGGACTACCTTGTTTATCATTACGAACTAACCATAAAGCTGATAGAGGCTGCCTGGCTCTTAAAGCGCCACAAGCTTGGCAGACTTGACTTCGATGACAAACAGGAAAGTGATATCGCAAAATGGTACATCAAAACGGAAAGGAAAAAGCTACGGGACTATCCTGAAAATCTGAGTATTCGGGAGATCGTAAAGCCTTCATCTGTACTAAAGAAAATGTTCAGGACCTATAAACTGGACGGGTATAAAAAAATCCTGAACACATGGCTTCACAATGCACTAAGCAGCTCCTTCATAGAAGAAAGCCTTTCCAAATCTGAAGTAATCACAGTTTACGAACAATTGGTCAAACTGTTCGAAGCTACATGGCTGATTAGTGAGCGCGTAAAAGATGGCAATTAAAATTTTATTTTCCGTCTCGACCAAGCGAACGGCCTAACGGAAAAGTAAGGCAACCGCCAAACCTTTTCCGTAGACACCAGAGAAAAAACAGCAGGGCCGTGCAATAGACCGATGAACGTTCCTATATCATATTGATTTACGGCAAATCAGAATAGTTTGGGCGGCTTGAAGTAGCTTGCTTTCATAAGCAATTATATTTTTTACTGATTCCCATAATTATAAACAAGTTAGGTCAGAATTTTCTAGGACAGGCAGCTATCTGAACCAAAGATAAATTACGATGTTTCCGGCTTGTAAAGTATTGACTTGAACTCCATTTCAACATATTGCTTGAAATCCGTAGCAGCTATCTTGTCGAAGAGTTCAAGGTACTCTGCCCTGACCAATTCATCCAGAGCAGGGTTATCAGCTACTAGTTTACGATAATCATTCCTATCATCGAACATATCTAATACCTGCTGATAGATAAAGGCACGCGACCGTTCACGCATGTCACGCTTGATGCTAAATTTCAAAAATTCCGTTGGATCCTTACTTGCCAGGTAAAGCTTCATTCTTTCAGCCATTTCAGGCTCGAATCGCCAGTGTTCATAATATGCGCCCATCTCATCTGCCGGCGTTCGGTAATGTTCCCTTGCACCCCAAAATAGCCAGAGCGTGTCTTCACTCAGGCCATGTCCGCTGGTGGCCATTTGCGTAAAATAGGAATATTGATGTGCTGTAAGTTCTATCACCGGAACCACAAAATCGTCGCCTTTTTTCTTCAAATGATAAATCAGTTCGTTATCGAACAAAAAAGGCGCCATTGAAACACTGAACAGATGGTTGATAAAGTCTTTATAGGAATGCACATTTTTCGGATAGAGTTTATCAGTAATATTGTTGCCGTAATTATCTATCTTATTTACCAGTGATTCGTAATCAAAGTGTAACATGCCATCCTTTTCCACAACCGTCCGTCCGAAAGAAAAAATCCAGCGGATTACCTGCTCAAAATGGCGCTGGTCTTTAGTAATATCTTCCTGCATGAAACGTGTCATCAACTCTTTGTGTAATCCCTGCGTGGCGCAGTACTCCATATATTCCCTCATTTTCCCCGAAGACTTTGCAGCCTGGTAATCCTTATCCGACAGGTCAGTCTGGGACAAACGGTAACGGAAATAGATTTCAAAATATAGCGGGTAAGAAATCGAGTTCTTAGAATCCGGCCTATGATACTGGCTGCCCCTGAAAAGGGTCATAAAAAGGCCATCCAACAGCGAAACGTCTTCCGTGCTCAGCCCAAGTTTTTCGAGGTGCGTCCTGAATACCGAGATTTCATCAGTATGGTTCTTAAAGTCCTTCTGTTTAGCAAGACGTGGGGAAAAATATTGTTCATGTGTAGCGCGAAGCGGGGTTTCATATAGGAACATATCGCGCTTGGTGTAGATCAGATCATAGATGGCTGGAAACCGGAACTTGATAAGTTCCAGCAGCAGCAGGCATTCAAAGTCAACTTCCTCAGCGATCAGATTATAGGCGATCTTGAAGGTATTCAGAAAACGTACCACATCCCGTCCCTGCCTGAGTATGCCACTATAGGCCTTCTCATAACGACTTCGAAAACCGTTCGGGATCATTTCATTTTCAAAAACTGCATAATGCGCTTCAGATACCAATTCCTTTAAGTTACTTTTCAAACTGAACAAAAGATCATCCTGCTCACGTTTGGGCAGTGGGATTTCCAGTTGAAAGATTTTATCCAAAAAATCCGCAGCAGCGCCGTTCAATGTCCCTATTGCGGACTGTACATATTCCCTATCATAACCAACAAGATATACTATGTTTGAAAAACTGGCCGTATTTCTGATCAGCTTCAGCACCTCGATGATTTCGGCAGGATAAAGCCGGTCAAGGTCATCAATGGTCACAATCAGCTTATGGCCAGTCGCTCCAAGCATGTTGTTAATCTGCTGATATTCACCAGAACTTTGCACGGAGCCGTGGCTCCTTAAAAATCCCAACCAGTTAAACCATGATTGTGACCTTCCATCAAAGCTAGCCAGTTTGCGTCCATAACTGTAGATAAGCGAAGACATTTTCATGTCCACTCCGGCCACCTTATCAGCCAAGAGGTCAAAAAACTCCCTGCGGATCATTTCTGGATTGGTGGCACTCCAGGGGTCAAAGGATACCTTCAGCACCTTTTCCCCGCCAAGGGCTAGATTGATCAAGTTGAGAAAAGAGGTCTTACCGCTTCCGTACTGTCCCAGGATACCAATGGCGAACGATTTTTTATTGGACGTGTCCAATACTAGACGGGCAATCTCTGTTGCGGCGACCTTACGCTTGAAATGATCATCTTCATAACCGGTCACTGTATTATCCTCAACGAAGCCATTTCTTGATGACTGGGCACTACTAACCTCTGACTTAGGTGCTAACAGAAAACAAAGCGGTATCAAGAGAAGAAGTGCAATAGCGACCAAATCCCAATAGGCCAATTTCGGGATACTCGCCATCGGTGTAAAATTCCAATGAGCATTCAACCTTTCAAAACCGTAAAAGGCAAGGGCAAATAGCACAAACCTGAGCACGGATTTACAGGCACGCCCCCTAACCGTCCAGGCCACTAGAAAAGCCAAGCAAAGAATTACTACCGAATCGATCAAAACACTAGCTTCAAATGAAGCGAACAAGGGTTTGACAATGATTGCATCCAGCAATTTGTCAATAGGATTTTTAAACAGTAAAAGTATCGCCAGCAATATGGCCGTGCCGATATAGGGAGCGGTATTGAATTTATATTTCAAGGTTAATTTTTAGCTAAGATAAAGTTTTACAAGGCACACATTTTACTTTGTGCAAAACTTGAAATATCCTAAAGATCACCAACGCGTATAAAAGCTAAATTTTAATATACCTACATTTACACTAAGCCAACTTATCAATGAGCTATTGGTAGTAAAGATTTTATTGAAAATATTGCGTTACGCAGTCCCTTGTAGTTGAAAACTCTCTGCCGAATTGATAGTCAATAAAGTGCCGCCTTGACACGGTTTACTATGCACTAAATCTCTTCCTATAATCAAAAGCATCCAGCCTTCCAGTTTATAAAAACAAGGAACTTATAGGTTTGCTGATATTGAGCGACTTACTAGAAGTAGTTTTACAGGACTATAAGTTAGAACGAGAGATGCGTTACCAGCTTAATGTAAAACTGATTTATTCCTTGATCAGTAGCATATAATTAAAGTGCTCCCGTCTATATTTCAGAGGAAATACCAGATGGTATAACAAAAGGGTCTCATTGTGACGTTTATAAATATGTTCATCCACCATGCCAATGTATTTGAAAACACTTCGTTTTCAAACTTTCCGCTTTGACCCCCGAGGCAAGACTTGAGGTATTCTCGGAATAAAATTTAAAAAATATTAGCTAGGCTTTTCCTTTTGAAAAATATCTTATTGCAAAAAAGACCACCGTTCCAATAGCAACTGCAATAAGTAAGTTAATCAAACCATGTTTTTTTGGTGGCTTTATAAGGGTAATTGGTTCATATCCTTTGTCATAAACGAACGAACTATTAATTTTTACAAGCTCAGGAATTAGTGTTCTTCCCTTGTCATTGTCTAGGTAATAATTTAGAACCGTGATCCCAAATCTACCGATAAACGCATGTTTGATATAAATAATTTCTCTTGTGCCTGAAACGCGAATATGTAATGTCTGAGAAACAGCTTTATTAAGTGAATCTATTTTGACTGAATCAAACTTCACTAATTTAACCTTACTTGTATCCACTTCTGATGAGCGATAACTCAAAACTTCGTTTTCGAATTTCTTTTTAACAAGATTTGCCGTAGCAGTAAAAGATAATTTTTCAAAGTCAATATTTGCAACTTGATGTTGGATAAGAAAATATGGATAGTGAATTTTTTGAGACGTATCGTTACTTAGCTTAAAACCTACTTCATAATTTGCATTCTGTAATTCATTGGATTTAACAGTAGCATTTAATACCTGTGGATCGATAACTTTCCAAGTAAGTGGATAAGAAAATGAATAATGATTAGCACTTACATACTTTTTTTGCGCAAAGCTATAAAACGTTCCTATTAATAATAGGGTGGTAAGTAAGGCAATTCTGCGATAGCAGAATTGCAACATTAATGACATGCTTTTATTGTTTCTCATTATAGTTTGGTTTTATTATTTTGGTTTTCATCGAAATTCCAGATACAATTTCAGTATATATACCGTCTGATAGTCCTGATTTTACAAGCTTTTTTTCGACAACATTTTTATCCGTTAACACATTTACAAATATGGAATCGTTGGAGAACTGAAGATTTCCCTCTTCAATGGCCAATACTTGTATCCTTCGATCTACTAAGATCTCTGCGTTAGCACTATAACTATCCCGGATAGTATTTCGCAAATCCTTGGGAATTAATAATGATGCTGTGATTTCGAAATTTGTGACCCCATCATTAGACGTTCCAGTTGGAGAAATTATGGTAATCTTTGCCGTGATGCGCCTTTTGGGCAATGCAACCAAGGCCAAATTAATAATCATATTCTCATTTAAATTTGCAACTTCAATTTCTGAGATAGTTCCAACAAAATTTAATTCATCTAGGTTTCCAACGGATGCGATGGTTGTCCCTTCACTAAATGCACCCCTCGCCATGACAGATCCACCTATCTTTATTGGTAAGTTCAATATTGTTCCATCTGCGGTAGCTCTAATAATATTGCCATCACTGTTTAATGCGCTGCCATTTATGATTGATAATTCGGATTTAAGTGACTGAAATTCTGCCTGATGTATCTTTAATTGTTTTGTTACTTCATTGTATTCTGAACGCGCAATCACTTGTTTTTCAAACAATGTTTTATAGGCGTTGAAAGTTTTTGTGGTATTTTCCAACTGCGCGGCTGCTGCTTCCATCCTTTTTGTTAAACGTTGGAATTCGACAGGATCCGCAATTGTTCGGATTTGAATTATTGGATCACCTTTTCGTACATGGGCACCTACCTGAACAAAAACTTTTTCTATTACTCCTGCAATTATAGACTTTACTTCTATATTTCTTGCGGCCCGAATTTTTCCTGGGACAATAATTTTTTTGCTGATATTTCTCTTTGTGGGCAAAGTATGCTTATAATTTACACGTGGGGTAGCGGCATATTCGCTATATACCACGAAAACGATCACTGCAATCAGTAGCGATATTACGATATTATTTAATTTCTTTTTCACTATTCCTGTTTTAAAGCGTCTACTGGTTTTAATCTTGCGGCAAAGGTAGCCGGGATTATTCCAGCCAAAGTTCCTGATATAATAAGTATTATTAAAGCAGATATGATAATTGGGTAGTCAATGCTAGGATTTTTAAAGATCTGATTAGTTCCCTGCCCGTCTCCCTCATTCATGGCCAACTTAATCATCTTAAGAACTAATGTTCCCATTCCTAAGCCTAAGAGACCGGACACTGATGTAATTATGATCGATTCAGAAATGAATAACCACATAATTTGAATATTTCTCGCTCCGACTGCTTTTCTTATTCCAATTTCTTTAGTTCGCTCTTTCGCAACCGTATACATTATATTTCCAACTCCTATTATGCCGCTTAAAAGAGAACTTATTCCAATAAACCAAAGAAACCCCTTCAAACTGGAAAAAAAACTATTAAATGCCTTAACCTGCTCCTCCACACTATTGAAAATAAAAGCATTTTTATCCCCAGCATGAAAATTATAATGATCCGCCATATAAAGTCGGATCTTGGATTCGACTGCAGTTGTACTAGTACCAGGAAACAATGAAATAATTAACAACTTTATTTTTGCGCTACTGTTAATAAATGTATTGAAACTAGAGAACGGTAGATAAACCGATCGGCTTTCAAGCGCCGTTAGCAGGTTGGTTTTAATTACTCCTACTACTGTGAAATATTCATTACTTATTCTCACAGATTTACCTATACAGGTTTTCGATTTCCCAAACAGCACCTCAGCAACATCTTTACCTAATAAAACTACTTTTCTTTTGAATGAAAAATCATTTTGATTGAGCAACCTGCCTTCACTTACTTGTAGCATATTGATGCTAAAAAAAGTTGGATATACTGCCTTTACATCGAAGGAAGCGCGTAGCTTTCCAGAAACCAATGTCAGATTCTGCTGGATCTGTGGGGAAATATTTGATATCGGCGGCAAAAGACGATGGAGGTTAGCTACATCTTTTTCATTGAAGTATATCTCACGGTTTGCAGTTTCGTCAATTTCTGAACCCGTAGTATGTGTACTAAAAACGTAAAGGGTTTTTTTTGAAAAGCCATCAAATTGTTCCAAAACCCCATCTTGAAAGCCTTTTCCAACACCAACAAGAATAATTAAAATAAAGATACCCCAAATTATCCCCAGGCCGGTAAGTAAAGATCTTGTCTTATTACTATATATAGAATGAAAAATTTCGTATAACATACTTTGATCAGCGACTTTTTTTTAACTTATTTAAAAAACTACTCATCTCATATTTGATAGCATTAGTAGTGGTTGAGGGCACTTTTTCTTTAAGCCTCACCGCCTGAGAAGAAACAAATGCAGCAGAATTAAAATCCCCTTGTTTAAGATATAGTTTAAACAGCATATACCTCGGTAACAAGCGATTTGGAACTATATTTAAGGCATAATAGTATGCAGCTTCTGCAAGATGATATTGTTTTAATGCTTCAAGATTTTGCCCTTTAAGTAGATATAAATCACTATTACTGGAACTTTTGCAAACAGCGTTTAACAGATCCAAGCTTTCACCAAATAAACCTTTCCGGTACAAAATAATGGCTTTAGAGGTTTGATATTCTGGGTCATGACTGAGTAACAATGAAATTCTGTTCAGATTACTTCTGGAGAAATCCGGATCGGTTACATTTACCGTTTTAGCAATTTGTCTTAACCTTATAACATCAGGAAGAACATAAAACAAGGCAATAAGGCAGGTCAACATACCTGCAAATATTGTTACACGTACGGCAGTAATCCAAGCAAACGAAATAGACTTGCAATAGAAAACTACTGGTCTTCCAACGATCAAAGCGCAAAAAATGCAGATATTTATTAGAATAGCGGGATCATGGAAAGGGTAAGAAAAGCAAGCGAATAGAAGGATCACAGCAAGGCATGCAACAAACATTGACCGAAGTGTTGAAAAGTGTTTAGCACTATTAAAAACAGCGAAAACAAATGCAGCCAGCAATAGCATCCCCGCTAGCCCTTCCTCAGTCAGGAATTCTATAATTTCATTAAATGAAACATACACATTGTCGGCATTCAACTTCTCTAATGCCGTTGCCGAAGTCTGTGTCGCAAAATAATTTTGTTGATAGTCATTGTAATGATTCAGAATATTTGAGAAACCTATCCCAAAAATTGGATTTTTCGAAAAAATGCCTATAGTGATTTTCCAAACAAGGACTCGCCCTAAAGAGGAATCCTCTTTATGCAAATGAATTATATAAATGGCTACTAAGAATAGTATAGCTGTAAGGATCGAAAAAATAGACTTTTTCCACCTTTTATTTAAAAACGTTGTAAGCACACGCCATATCTCGCTCCTATAAACTATAAATATTGCCAGACACCCTGAAATCCAAGATGCTCTGGAGTCAAGTAGTGGAAGTAAAAAAAAACAAAGAATCAGATACATATAGCACCCATATCGGGCAAAGTTTGGAAATGGTAGCCCCCATTCGAAAATATGTCTTTTAACTACGTAACAGGCTAACGGCAGGAGAGATACCAGATAACCTGCAAAAACACCAGGGTTTCCAAAGGTACCTGTTATTCTAAAGTATGGATGACCGTTATTCAAAACACCTATCATCTGTAGTAATCCTATTGCCTGCTGCAGCAACCCGGCGACTAAAATCGCAAGAACTATAGAACCTGGGTTCTGATGAATACGAGTCCTTAAAAAGAATACAAATATAGACATCCCTATCAATATATATTGGCAAATTCTGAAGGGGGGTAAGATTATTGACATTCGAATTGCTATATAAATTAATAGGATTAACAAGGAAATCGTCACCCAATCCATGTGAAATCTGTTCTCCTTGGCATTAAAGATATTTGACGACCAAATAAGAGCTATTGAGAACATTATAATTGAAAATAGATAATAGGAAATTTTATCTACGTCTAAAAAATATGCAATAAAGGGAATTGTAAAAACAGCATATAAAATGTTGTCACATATTTTGTCAGTCCGGTAAAAAAATGTCAACATTTATTTATAACTTAGTTAAAATTATAAAATTATGAAAAATAAATCCGCTGTAATACTTCCTATTATACTCGTAACACTTCCATTGTTTTGTATATCGTTGTATTTTTTACTTAAAAATGCAAGTACGCCAAATTTTTTATTGGCTATCGGTGGATTTGTATGTGTTTTGGGATCAATAGTTCTAACCATTTTTTCAGTCTTACCAATGAAGAGGAAAAATTAACTACTCTAATCAGCTTAAAAGACTAGCAATAAGGTTACTCAATAAATAAAGTATTGAGAATGGTAGCAGTACACAAACTAGCGATTGAACGAATGTCAAACGTTTGAATAGATAAATCGTATATATAACCCATGGGATAGTTAATGTCATTGAAATCATATTAACCATTGAAATAAGCTTAATAGTGGGGTCTTTCTTCAATTGCACCAAGTCAGTAGTGTTAGGCAGTGGATGATGATTCATAATATAGTAAGAAATTCCTATTCCTATAATCATCGGTATAAATCCATATCCTACATTAAATAAAAATAGTTTAAATTTTCCTTCAGCGTCATAGAGCAACGAAAATAGATGTGGTATTATTGCAAGTAATACCCAAATAACAATGATCCATAGTCCGATAATGATGTGGGAAAGCCAGATAAACATCGGAGTATTTTCAAAATTTAGCCGGCTCATTAAGTTGTTGATCAGCATTGGTTCCATTATTGCACATGCTAAGACTAGCAGAAATGGGAAGATATTTGATGTTGTTTCTGGTTTAACACCAGAAACGAGAGATGTGTTCATAAAAGCGTTAAGTTAATTATAAAAAATTTTTTATCGTAATGTAGGTTTCAAGCCATGCTGCAATGGCAATGATAATCAATCCTCCAGCCCCACAATATATAAAAGAAATAATTTTTCCTCTTTCTGGTACCTTTTCCCACACGATGAATCGAATAAAAGTTACAGCACCAAAAAGACCCATAGAGGCAGTTAACCAAATTCCAATTAACTCAATGATATGGGGTGCGAGCAAAGACCGAAATAGAAATTTCAAAGGAATACCACTATCTAAAGCAATTATAACCGTATCAGCCAAAGAAAACCCATTATACATTAAGTTAATACAGGTCGGTATTCCAAAAATCACAGCACCTGCCATATTGATGAAGCCAACTTTTAAATTATTAGATAAAATTGAATGAAAAGTGGCGTCTAAATCTTTTGCTTTAATTGCATCCGCAATCTTATCGTGGGTGTTCACAAAGTTCTTAGGACTATCATTTTTAACTCTGAAGTTTTCACGAAATGCGAAACGGAGACCGAAAGGTATCAACCATAACAATATGGATGAAATGAAAAAGATGCTGAAAGTTCTCATGAATCAAATGGTGTAAATGAGCCGTAATCGGCTCATTTACAGTTTAAGCGCCTAATGCAACTGCACCAACAGCACACCAAGGACAAATTACAGCCCCGAATGCAGCACCAGTTAGTAATCCGCTTCCTGCGGTAGCTGCACCAGCAACCGCACCTAATGCCGCACCACTTGCTTCACCGGTAGCCATGTAGCCTGCAACAGCTCCACCTACTTGGTTTGTTGACGGATTTTTTGCACTCATTTCCATACCTTGAAGGAAAGCTAGCGACGCCAGCATTGAGAATGCAAATCCTAAGATCGCTTTTTTGTTATTTTTCATAGCATTTAATTTATTTCTATAAAGCTATATTTTATTTTCAATAATAAAAGTTTTTTAAAAAAATAAATTAAAAAAGCGATTACGTTTTTAAATTATTCAAAGGTTAAAATAATGTATTATTAATGCCGTCGCCACTACTTATCAAAACAATTCTCAAATCAACGTTTATAGCGTAAACTATGGTGGCGACTTGCTAAAGTTTGATAGTAGTGCTAGTAAGTATAAAGTTTATAAGTGGCTGAAGTAAATTTAATTAAGTGACTTCAGAGCTCCTGAATAGAAATAAAGGTTCACCACCTAAGCCATGGATTTATTGATAGATTTATGGCAGTGAGGTTATAACGTTAATAGCGATAGGCTTCCGCGTAATGAAATTAAAACATTAAAATTGACATATTTCTTTTTACGACAATATTTTTTCTTATTTCAGCGACTTAAATGCTTCCTAAAGAACAGGCAAATTGCTCTTTGTTGAGCCAAGTGTATAATATTATAAATCCAAAGTTAAATTTTGAAATAAGCCGTAGGCAAAATAAATCATTTAAAAACAGCTTTACCTTTTTTAATGGTGAAAATCCTTTCGTTTTGACCTGCCGAATGATTTTTAAGATAGAATAATCCGTTAATCGGCACATTTTTATAGAATAGAGAGTCGGACGTAGCTTTTTTCCGTCCAAGAGTTTTCCATCCCTTATCGGAGGAGATGAACAATTCATAATCATTCCCTGGTTTCACATAGTTATCATAGTTCCGAGGAGTGTATCTTATTTTTTTAAGAGCTAAAGGCTTTTCAAACTTTATCCCTACCCATCCAGAGTCAGAACTAGAGTGGTCAAAGGAAGTTTCGGTCAGCCCATCGGTCGCAGCTTGGTAAGTATACTGTTTATTATTGTCGTACGATCCTAAACTTCCTATTTTGACCCCTTTTAACATCGAATTATTAGGTATAAACTCAACTTCAGCGATGTTGCAATAGCTATTCTTTCCGCCTTTGTAGCGAAAAAAACAGTATTTTTTTGAGGATGTAATGTTTATTTCAGTAAAAAGTCGTTTAGGGCTGTTTGTAATTTTATATAATGTATCAGCGTCTCTAAAATCGGTATTGTTTGATGCTTCAAAAATGCCGCCAATCATACGATTGCTAAAAAAAATATCTTTGTCGACGTTGAATTTATTGAATAATGTGAGGTCATTTCTTTTACCTGTGTCCTGAATAAAAATTGGAAGTCGGCTCTGTTTGTTTACGATAAAAGGTGAGGTGATGAATTTGATGTATTGTCCATCAAAGTATGCCAGCCTTAAGATGCTGCCAGCGTCAATGTTTTTGAAATGAATATTACTATTTTCGTCAAAAGTACTCCAGTCCATTGGAATCCAACTTAACCAAGAGGGTGCACACAGGAAAACTGCTCGATCATGAGGAAATCCTTCGTAAGTGTGTTTTTTAGTTATCGTCAAATCTGTTAAATTGTTTGAGTAAAGGCCGGTTACATCTACAAAGCGGTACCGATTTTCAGAAAACTCATAGGGAATACTTTCTCCGAAGCTTAAGAGCCTTTCATAGTCTTCTTTGTTTTTTGAGAATTTTCTTCTATAAACTTTCGTTTTCATTATTGTTCTATTACCGATCATTTCAGATACATATACGATCTCTCCAAAGAAGTCAATAAGATGGTAATCTCCGTCATCGTTAGTCAAGGAAACCCAACTATGACCAACATTTTCTGCTCCCTGAAGGGGTATGTAGTCTTTGGAACATGCAATTCCAAATGTTCTGAAAAGACTGAGTGTAAACTGCACCAGGTCATCACATGAGCCGGCTAAATATTGAGATGTGAGTGCGTCAAGTGCAGGATAGTCTCTGGGGCGTGTCATCGTAAATATGGGTTTACCTGTTCTATTTATCAAACTATCTCTAAGTATGGTTGCAACTTCGATAGCATCGGTAGTTTTTATGTTACGAACTAACGGAAGATATTTTTCGAAAATTGTACGACGCCAGCTTGTAGTCATTTCATCATCTGTTCTGTAAGGTAGTATATATTCACAAAATTGCTCAAAATCATATTTTTTCGACCAAGGGAAAATTGTCCACGCTTTAAAGGCATAATCGATATTTTCGCAGAGGTAGGCGGAATCTAGTGTTTCAATATCCGTTAAAGTAAGGTTTAGGTTATTTTTGAAGCCTCCATATACAGCATTAATAGAATCTAAAATCTTAACAGGCTCGGTTTTACTTTGCCGCAATGCTCGAAAATAAGATGTGTAGTCAACTAAATTTTTGCCTGAATAGGATATGTAGCCGGGCATATTCTTAATTAAGAATACAGCAGCTTTGTATTTAAGGCTATCAGAGGAAGATTTGGAATACCTTTTTAGCACTTTTTCCAGTTGAACTCTATTGTCTCCCGCTATACCGAGTGCCTTTTCAAGGTCTGTATCGGTATTTTGCGATTTGCAACTGACAAGACAAATCAGTACTAAAAAAGGGTATAATATGTATTTATTAACAAATGGACTCATTTTGAAGTGATTTCTTTATTTTTATTAATTTGAATGAATTTTTACCTAATTGGTTAGATTAACCACCTATTTCCAATTATAATTAAAGTATCCGTGAATATTTTTTCCTGTTGAATTAGGAACCCAAATTTTATAATCATACCAACCGTAATCTGAAATATCATTAAACGCCTTGCTTAGGTTGCCCTCAGCCGCAAGTGAGAATCCAGCATGATTATTATATCCCATAATGGCGACATATTTTTTCGGGTTATTTGGATTGGGGTATACAAAATAATAGTTTAACCTATTTCCCGTCAATTTTTTATTGCCAATTATGACAGAATTAACATCAACTTTTAAAGGAAGTCTACTAAGAAGGCTTTTAAATGCTGAGTTTGATTTTGGTGACCCTATTAATATGATATTTGACCTTTTTATATCATCCACAGTTAGATCCTTATCTGACTTGATATGGAAACCTGTATAATAACGATCTGTCCATTGACTATTTAAGGAATCCACAACGGATTTAATTTTAGCTGTTTCTTCTTTATTGCCAGAAGTACCAGGTACCACAATAAAAGATGTTGTAAAAACATGAGCAAAGGGACCTTCAATCTCCTTATTTTTAAACTTTCTATTACCGGAAAGGTCTTTACCTACAGTAAACATTTTCGCAGAATTATTGCTACTTACTTTGAGGACAGTGTCATTATCTATAATTGTCAGTTGGGCTTTTTTATTGTAAGGAAGTTTTTTTAAATCAACAGAGTAACTTATTATATTTTCTCTATGAATTTTGAGTACATTATTTTGAATGCGTGCGTTAATTAATGCCTTTTTACCATTGTAAATTGCATTTAAAGTAATCCAAAATGATTTATTATATTTTAACTGGTTAGTTGCAAAATTTATACTTTTCGGGGCCTGAGGTGATCTTATGCTGCTAAAGAACCGAAAAATATCATCCAAATGCTCTTCAGAGTAAAAAGTTTTAAACTCCATAGGTAATCTTTTATAATGATATCCTGTTAATCCAGCTTTTTTCGCATCCATGTTCAGTTGTTTACTTACTTTAATTGGGCTGTGAGGATCAATTTCGCTATGAATGTTATAAAATGGAAGATTGGTAATATTACATAGAAAATTTAATGGAAGATTTTGTTGCAGCCAAATATTGTTTTCAACGGGGATGCTAAATTGAGGTGCAATAGTTGAAATCGCCGCAAATTTATCCGGATAACGGACCGCTAAATTTAAAGCACTATGACTTGATAAACACGCACCTCTTAAATATAATCTGTTAGTATCTATATTAAAGTCTTTTCTCACATCTTTTATAGCTTCCCAAAGATCAGCCTCATCAATACCGTTATGATTTTGCTTGTCTATAATTCTGCTCCCTGGATCAAGGACAATCATGTTATATTTATTAGCCAAATCTGTAAATTGTTCAAATAAGTCAATATTAGCAAATCGAAATGATTGTAAAGGAGATTCAAACCGTTTCATAAATTTAGGAAGTTCAATTACCATTGCAGTTGGTTTTTCAGGATTGTAATTAACCGGCACATGTAATTGATAATATTGAATTCCATCGTCAATTTCAGAAACGTAGGACCTTAATAATCCTCCGACGGCTTCACCAGGCTTAATTCTTTTATTTAATACATTGTATTGTATGTTTAGGTTTATGAGCAAAGATGTCATTTTTTTACCCCAAGCACGTTTTTCGTAACTTTCTTTACCAATGTTCTCTGGCTTCGTTAAATGCTTAAACCGAAATTCCAATGCATTTATGGTATTATCCTTTTTATATAAAGGGTGCACCTTGATGCTTTTAATAAGCTGATCTATCTTACTTATAATATCACCTTTATAGAAGCGACTGTCGAATGTATTGCCATGAGCATAAAATTTTGTTGTATAAAGACCGTCCGGTAAGTGACTGATGTTAATAAATTCATCTGTTTTTATTTCGTAAGATGCTTTTTCAGGACCAGCAAGATCCAATTTATATTTTCCTTTTGGCATCTCCCAAATGAGTTTAATACTATCGTTCTCTATCACATTTCTATATAAAAAACTATTACCAAAATCCAGAAGGAAATTTTGTTCATGACGCATGAGTCCTTCCTTGCTCCCTTTTTCGATGGCCGCGAACACTTCACATGGATTTTGTAAATTACTTACCCGAATAAGCAGAAAATTAGAGCCTTTATTTAAATTTAAGTCAATATAATTCTCATAAATCCTCAATGCTTCTCCTTTTTCGTCTGAAAAAACCAATTTATTATTTAACCATATTTTTATGCCTTCATTGCTTGAAAAATTTAGCTTAAGATTTTGCTTATCAGTAGATTTTATTAAACACCCGGCATAAGCTACTCCTTTTATTTGATGCGATTTCGGTTTATTGAATATCTTATTAAAATCGATTTTGTGATCGGGAGAGATAGCGATAATATTCTTAAAGCTTGTGTCACTTTTAGAATTCATATCCTCAAAATCATTATAATCTAGGGTAGATTCATCATATCCAAGTTTTTCTAAATGGCGGGTTTCAAAATTGTTGGCTAAAGTGTCATTTTTGAAAGGGCCTACGACCCGCCATTTATTTATCAAAATTCCATCAGGCGATAGTTTGTCAACATTATAAAACGCGGAATCCTTGCACCCTAGTAGAAGGAGCAATGGAAATAGATAAAAGAGTTTTCTCATTAGTAATTGCGTAATTTAGAATTACACAAGGTATAGATATTATTGACGATTTAGAAAAAATTCGGTAAGATTTGACATTTTCATTGGGCTGCCTTATCATCTATTTCCCGATTCACTTATTTAGTTTTACACTTATCCTGTAAGGTTTCCAGTCAGGATAATTACCTCCTATTTTACAATAGAAACAGGCAATTGATGGGCTTGGTTAGTTAAGTTAGATCTACAAGGACGTGTATTTCGTTGAAAGTGTTCTTCGTCACTTTTAGTGAAAACCTATAAATGATACTCTATGTGATAGATTCTTAGCAGCACAATGAACTTTTTTGAGCTTGAAAAAATTATTCTTTTTAAAGTGGGATATGCGCCCTTCACCAAAAGTGACGAAGAACTGTGAAAGTTCCCTCTCTGTTTCCGGGCAAACTAGCTACCTGTCCTGAATTTAATTGAAAATCAGAAAAAAAATATAAGTTATTAAATATCAAATCAATAACTTATATTTCGTTATGCAAAAAAATTGTTCTTACAAAAGAAGTTAAATCATGTTAAAGTAACGAGTGCCCACTATAAAATGATCAGTAACTATTATTTATAACTTACTCATTTAGTACCGATTGGAATATTCAGATGTTATCCCAGCGGGTCACAGAAATCCTCCTACTTTCGTTGGAGGATTTTTATTTAAAAAGGATTTCACTATGCTAAAATCCCGAACAGCCGTTTATCGCCCTTTTGTGCAGGCTACTCCGACACAGCTATACACCAATAATACCTTACGGTAACTTTCTCCTTACCTCTTATTGAGTTATTGTTTACCCTCCAACCCAAAGCGAGGTAAATCTTTGACCTACCTGATCTACAACAAGGCTACAACTCAACCGAAGTAAGGGTGAAGTAGTGTGCAAGCAAGCCATACGCTAACCTGGCCGGAAGGCGGCCGAAACGTGGGGTAAATGTGGCGTGAAGGTGGAATTTTGGATATTTTTTTGGGGATTTTTTAATCAGATGGATTAAATTGGGTGATTAGCCCTTTTGGTTATGCTAAGATACAAAATTTATGGCTAGCCGGAATGGAATGATCAAAATTAATAGGCAAACTGGATTTTGTTTTTTTTTTACAAATACGAAATTAAGGTCCCTTCGATAACGCTATCAATGACAGAATCAACAGAGTGGTCGTCTTTCCCGCGCAGGCGGGAATCTTAAAGCGCTTGCATTACGATTCCCAATCAAGTTGGGAATGACGAACCGCCAAAACCTGCCATCAACACTCCGATGTATTTGAAAAATTCTAACGTCTACCATTGACGTTATTTTACAAATCTTATTTTGCTTATTTTTTTATGCGGTTGTATTTATGCCTGGGCCTTTCTTAGAAAACCTAACCGTTTGCCATGCATCAGGTTTTCGACATCGGGTATCGATGTAACCTCTCTTCTTAAATAAAGCCGGTATTTTTTGTAAGTCTGCAATAGTCTCCAGGTCGTAAGGACATTATTCTTTTCCAAAAGCATCATCCAGATCAGAACCAATTCCAACATGACTGGTATTTCCGGCCAACTGGCAAATAAGGTCGATCATCACCTCCAGGTTACAGTTAACGACAGGATTTGGCCATTAGTGATGATATTGATTTATTAGTTACACTTGCTCTTTTTTATCGCTTGCGACAATAGGTTGTTATCCAGGCGGGATGTGATTTTGAATTTAAAATTTTTTCAATCAGGGAGTTGTATGATCTCTTGAGATGAATTGCCCTCCTCTTTTTTATTCCAGGCTGATATATAGGTCAACAGAGGGCAAAGGCTTCTTCCAAAATCTGTGAGTGCATACTCCACCTTAGGTGGAAGCTCCTTGTACTGCTTCCTGCTAATTAAGCCATCCGCTTCAAGTTCTCTCAGTTGTTCAGTTAATACTTTTCTTGATATAGCGGGTATCCGGACATTGATTTCCCCAAAACGCCTGGCATGCTTGGAAAGCACGTGCAAAATAATCACTTTCCACCGTCCTCCAATAAGCGCTATGGTTTCCATAGCAGGACATCCAGCATGATCTAAGTTATTTTCCATTAGTTACGTTAAGGTTACCACTATTTGTTCTGATATCAGATCACAAGCGTTACTTTCAGAATCAATATTACTTCCTTTGCCTGACAAAAGTAATTGATTATTAATCTTAAAACAAAAATTATGATTTTAGTAACTGGTGCAACAGGCAATTTAGGTAAAGCCACCATTAATTCGCTCTTAAACAATGGTACAGATGCAAAAGACATTGCTGCATTGGTAAGAGATGAAACTAAGGCGACAGCATTTAAATCGAATGGAATTCAGGTGAAGCCTGGCGACTATCAGGATTTTGAGTCATTGAAGATTGCATTCGAGGGTGTAGACAAGCTGTTGCTAATATCTTCTTCATCAGCTATCGTAAACAGGTTCAACCAGCACAAAAATGTGATTGATGCAGCCGGTGAAGCTGGTGTCAGCCATATCGTCTACACGGGTTTTGATATGAAAGATTTACAGCAAAGCTCAATGGCTGAAGATGTTCAATACCATGCATACACAACTGATTATTTAAAACAAATGGCCGTTCCTTATACATTGATGAATAATACACTCTATGCCGATATGATTCCGATAATTTCTGGAAAAAATATTTTGGAGAATGGTATCTCCATCCCGGCAGGAGCTGGCAAAGTGCCTTTTTTACCAATAACAGAAATGGCTGAAGCTTTAGCTGTTGTACTGACTACTCCGGGCCACGAAAATAAGGAATATGTTATTGCTGCAGAGGCCGCTTTCTCCTTCGCTGAGATTGCTGACATACTATCAGAGATCACAGGGACAACGATAACTTATAACCCAACGGAGGTAATGGTCTATGTTGGGCAACTTGTTCAGCAAGGGGTTTCTGAAGATGATGCAGCGTATCTGTCAAGGTTCGCCGGAGCGATAGCCAGAGGAGAATTCGATACTAATAAAAGTGATGTAAAACAACTACTGGGCAGGGCTACAACCAGTTTGCCAGATTTTTTAAGAAACCTATATAGTAAGTAATTTTTGTTCTTTAAAATGGAACTTACTCAGTAAAAAATAATCACAGTGGAGAAAAATGTTGTGGATACCAGCTACTTTATTTAAGTATTACGCCTATTTTCCACGACAATATTGTTTTGCCCTTTCCGCACAATTTGTTATTAAACGATGGGATATATTTGCCATTTTCTTAGATTTCAAAACTTTTCAAGTACCCAAAAAAACAGTGGGTATTTGAAAAGTTAAAATTCAGCTATTTTAAACAAATCGGAAAATGGTTTCTCTTTAAATCAAATGACAACAGACTCCCTAACTACAAGTGCCGTTTTTTTACTTCCGGTTAAGCGATCTGAATTTTAAAGGAGACATACCGCTTCGCTGAGCACTTCGTGGTTCCCGCCTGCGCCTATCGTGTGGACACAATTAATTATAACATTCTTCTATCGCTCTATGCCGCGAGGCATGGTACTTTGGAGCGCCAAAGTACCCAAAGCGCTTTGTCAATCCAGCAATGAGCCTTTTGCGCAATCTCACGCGCATCAAAAAAACAGTGACACTTCGTTTTGTGTTCAATATTTTTTAAAATTAAATCATCGGTTATGAACACAAAACCACTGCGTTTCAGGTTTGTTAGTGCCATTTTTACTGTTGTGCACCTGTTTTTTTGATTTCCCCGGCTCTTGGGATTGACAGCGTCCTTGGTTAAAATCCGTGCTTTATTAAAGTTGGTTAGCAAAACGCCTAAAAAACCTTAAAAAATATATGTCCACACGATAGGCCTGCGCGAGATCCGATAGCTATCGGATGACGGGAAACGAAATAAAATTCTGACCTTAAAGCAAGATTTTACTTTCGAGACAACCTCATCTTTTTCAATAAGCATGAAAAAAGCACTTTGAAAAAAATTGTCGCGTCCTTTTCTCATAATAAGTTTTATATGGCTCTTCATACGTATGGTGCTGCCCTGGAAGCATCAGAAGTTCAAAATTTTTATCTGCCAGAATCAATGCATTAACCATACGCATCGTCGCTGCCGGGTTCACATTTTCATCAGACTCTGCTGCAACAAGCAGCAAAGGCCCTTTGATGTTCTTTGCAAGGCTTTGATTTAAATCATAGGGCTTATCAAAACCCTGATAACTTTCTCCCCAGGTGCGGTTGTATAAGGTGTTGTCGTGATTACCTGAAGATGAAACTGCGGCTTTATAAAAATCAGGATAAGTTCCCAATGCAGCTACAGCCATCATACCGCCGCCAGAATGTCCATAGATACCAATCTTGTCCATGTCCATAAAAGCATAGCGTTTGCCTAATTGTTCCAAACCATACTTATCATCCTCCAGCGCATAATCTCGGATATTCCCATAACCATACTTGTAATAAGCTGCATTGCGATAAGGCGAACCCCCACGGTGCCCCATCACCACTACCACAAAGCCATCCTGCGCCAGTTCGGTATTGTTATAACGATCTACTAGTGTAAACTGTGTCCATACCGTTTCTGTAAAAGGGCCGGGATAAACCTGAGAGATCACCGGATACTTTTTGTTCGGATCAAAATTAAAGGGTTTCCACATCAGGCCATAGAGATTCGTCACGCCATCTTTAGCCTTTACGGTAAAAGGTTCAGCCGGCTTCCAACCGTAAGCGTAAAGCTTGGTTAGGTCCGGATCCAAAACCTCGAGCATTTTCTTGCCTTCATTGTCCCTCACCACAGCTTTAGGCTTTAGATCAATCCTTGAATAATTGTCGACAAAATACTGAAGATCCGGAGACATAAATACCTGATGCGTTGCATTTTCGGGGCTTAATAACAACTGCTTTTTGCCCCCAAAATCTGCCTTATACAAAAAAGCATAATACGGGTTCCGGTCTTTCTCTTTGCCGTAGCCATAGAAATACAGCTCCTGCTTCAGCGTGTCTGTCGCCACGACTTTCCCAGCAGTCCAGTTGCCACTGGTTATGGCATGTTGCAGCTCACCAGCACCGTTGTAAAGGTAATAATGCCCCCAACCGGAACGGTCAGACCACCAAATGATGTTTTTTCCCGCTTGAAGAATACTTACATTAAAAAGATCTTCATTTATAAATGGCTTACTCACCTCATGGATAATAGAACGAACTTTCCCGGTATGCAGGTTAACCGCACACAAATCCAGCTCATCCCGCGTCCGCTTCCGGCGCAGGAGAAAAACTTCGTCCTTTAAACCACTTGCCCTCACCACGGAAACTTCCTGATCGGGCCATAGGGCTATGTCTATTTTTTGCAAGCGCTGCTCCGCTACATCGCCAATAAAAAAATCATATTGCGCCACCTCTTTATCTCCTGGCAGTTCGTAAACATACGTATTTACATAAGGCCTGGGCGACATCAGGGAATTGGTCACCGTCATTGTCCCTACCTTTCTGTTATCCTTACGCAATACATAGAAATGCTTCGAATCGGGCAGCCAATACGCATCAGTGGGCGTATTGGTCTCCGCAAAATTGTCCGTTCCATTAATCGAGAAAGAGAAATTCTCCGCGCCATCAGTCGTCAATACCTTTTCTGTACTGTCGGCTATTCTTTTCAGGTAAAGATTGTGGTGCCTCGCATATAATAACCATTGTTTATCAGGCGAAAGATCTCCAATATGGTATACAGGCGTTTCCAGCTTTGTTGTAGCGCGTTTATTTAGCTTTTTTGTCAGGTAATTATAATCATAGATTTGATCATGATAACCGACTTCAACCGTCCGTCCATCAGCTGAAAAATTAGTCTGATACTGGATTTTTGATGCCTCTACTTGCTGTTTAAGTATACTGTACAGGCTTTTCTCAATATTCGCTTTGTCAAATAAGGGCTGCTTCGTTTTTTTGGCAGGATCAACCAGGTAGTAGTTGCTGACTGACTGGTTTTCTCCCTCCGGAGGATTGTCGATCATCCAGAATTTCCCGGTGCCTTTGATAAAAAACGGAATCACCTGCATTGTCCCTACCTGTTTTAGCAAATTAGCTGGACTAAAATGCCCCGCCGTATCTGCCAGCTTTTGTTGAGCAAAGGCTGGCAGACAGATGGAGACACTGCAGAGCGCAATAAATACATATTTCTTAAACCGGAACATATTTACCTTAGTAATTCTCATACATTTTTGCAGTAGAAATGATAAATGGGTCTTTCGAAGTACGGATAATCTTTTCGGAAATCTCTTTCATCCTTGGCAGCTTCTCCCGTTTGGACACGCCATATCCCGACCAAAAATCATAAGCGATCCGCTGGTTTTGCGGACTGAAATCCTGAATGTGATCGGCCAGGATATTGGATACCTTCAGCCAGTTTTTTTCTCCCGCAGCTTCGGCCATGTTCATCATCAGGATCAACTGATCTTTGTCTTTCAGATTTGTTGCGATGAGCTGCTTGCGGTAATGTGCAAATTCAGTTTTAACATAAGGATGTTCTTGAAAATAAAAACCGTTTAACGCATAACCGGCTACCTTTCTGAACATATCTCCCATTCGCTTTTCTACCGTATCCTTCCCATTGTGTTTCACAAAGGCCTTCCAGTTGCTTGCCAGATAATCAAAGTTTTTGCTGTGTACATTAGACAAGTACATGTCATACCGGTTGGCGCCGAAAAGAAACCAGTTTTCGGGCATCACTTTCTCCTGGTCTGTAAGACTGTTGAAATAAGTAGTGGCAATTTCCTTCGCGGGATTGATCTCCATCATATTGATCTTCTCTTTGATGTAATCCCTAATGAAGGCATGATCCCTGTTGCCGGCTGCATATTCCCGGTTCATCCTGGCTATTTTGTTTTCAGGATTCATCCCCTCTTTCACCTTTGATATGAATTCATCTGCATCCATTGCACCCACAAACTTATAAACCAGATCACCGTTACCATTCAGGAGCAAAAACGAGGGAAATGCACCCACTTTATAGGTTTTCAAAGCAGGAATACCATCTCCCTTTTCCATATCCAGACCCACATTTACGAAATTCTGATTGAAAAAGTCGGCCACAGAATCAATTGTAAAAATGTTCTTCGCCATGTGTTTACAGGGTACGCACCACTCGGTAAAGCAATCGACAAAAACCAATTTATTACCTGCCTTTGCTTTGTTAAGAGCCAACTGCAGACTTCCTTTTTCAAAAGTAATCTCTCTGTTTTGCGCATAGACTGATGCACCTGTCAGGAACAAAAGGAATAAGAATATTTTTTTCATCTCTAGCTTTTCTTTTGGTTCATTCCTTTTTCAACTTTTTCCCTGAGCATCTGATAAAGCGCTTTCGCTTTTGGGTCCTGGTGTTGTTCTGACAGTTCCTTAATATGTTTCATGGTCCTGACGAAATAAAAATGAATAACTTCACTTGAATCACTCAAGCCCGCAGCAAAATTGTTTTTTACTGTTGCATCAGCCAGGTCGAATATAAACTTGCTCTGCATCAGCCTGGTATGTTCATTCAATGGATTCACCGAATCAAAATCTTTGAACACATAACGATCCAGGTCTTCAAAAAGATCAAGACTGGTATAGGCCTGATTTCCCATCTCATGCTCTGCTGTAATCAGATTGTTCAATACTTCGGGACTAATTAATTTGCGCAATAAATCCTGCATGCTGTTTTGCATTTTGGTATCCTCAGACTCATTGTTCTCCAGGTTCATTCTTTTGTTCTGCATCCAGGAAGGAACTCCGCTGAAAAACCAGTTATTCAATAAGGCCATTGCCTTTTTCTGTTCTTTCTTAGTGGTATATATTACAGGTACCTCATTATAATTCCGCAATACCGGCCGTAAGGATATCCCTCCGATATAGCTCGCCACGTTGTCTGTATAGAGTTGGAAATTTTTCTGATAGGCGGAAGAAAGCAATTTGAATTTTCTCCAGTCATCATCGCCTCCTTTCATCTCCTCAGAAACCTTTTCTACTTGCGGATAGTAGCGCATTAAGTTATTCATTGCCAGTTCTGCAGCTTCCAGCTGATCAGCAGAAACATCGCCTTTACGGGTAAAGGGATCACTTTTATTCTCCTCCAGAAACATTAGTGCAGCGTTGGAAGGTTTCAGGGAAGCCAGGCTTTTCTTTTCGGCATTGCGATCGGCAAATACGCGGTAAGCCCAACCAATTGCCAGCTCGTCATAAGCGGAAACCCTGGGCATTAAATCTGTTACCGCAACATCATCTTCAGGCTGAACCAGAAAGTTAAACTGTGTATCATCAGTTACAGACGAAGAGAAACTATGTTGCTTTAACCAATTACCAGAACGGAGTTGAGCAGGCGTATAAGCCGCACTTCCATGCAGGTTGGGCACCATTCCCAAAACCTCTCCCATGGCCTGGGCAACTTTCCACCGCATCATTTCCCCACGCACTTCAGGGTTATACAAGTCTTTCAAAACCCTGGGGTCTTTCATACTGCACTTGGTAAAATAAGAGGGAAGCAGATCATTCACCACCTGGTCTGAAATGCTCATCTTGGCCGTATAAATTTCCCCGGTGCGTGGGTCGCTCAGCAAATTTACCGGCACATCACTAGCGCCTCCTCCCCATTTGATCTGGATCTTTCCTGCAGATAGCCAGTTCTCATTCTCAGCTTTGGCAATCACCAACACATCCTTAAATCCCGCTTTTTCGAAGGCAGCATTCCACTGGGCAATGCCTTGTTTCACATAAGGCAGAAATAAAGCGGGGGTATTCTTGTCAATATAAACTGTAATTGCCTTTGCCGGCGTAACCAATACACCCGCATTGTACTTTTGCTGGTCTGCCGGGCGTACATTAAGGTTCCATTTGGTAATTACCTTAACGTTTCTCACCCCGTATGGATACTTTCCAAAATCATTGTAGGCCACTGTAGCAAATCCTATTCTTGGATCAGACTCCCGGACTTTCATTTTTGAGACAGGAAGGCGCTGGAGCCCCAGATTGAGTACAAAAGCTACAGCCTTATCTACGGCTTTGTTCCCATTTACGCTGTTTCCCGGAACAGTTTGCGTACGTAACACGGAAAATACCACACCTTCTCCCGAAGCTTTTACTTCCTGTACACCGGAGCGGGCAGGATCAGAACTACTCAAGTCACTAAAATCCTTGAAAGAAAATAAATTGCCACCTTCTATCAATTCGCGGGTCAGCTCAATAATATAACTTTTCTTGTCTTTCCCTCTGGCCACTACGGGAATTACATAACTTACCGGAGTAAGGTTAGATTTTTGCACCAGCTCTTCAAAACCCTGATTGAAGTCGGCTGAGGTTTCTTCTTTATATACTTCTTTAGTTACATTGAGCACATTTCCGTTTCCCACACCAAAACGGATTACGCCAGATGACTGGGCAATATTGTTGGCAAAACCACGGGCGATGTCGCCAATGACCAGAAGATCGGTATTTAAAGTGCTGGCTGGGATCTCCAGGAAATAATTGGAACCATCCTGGTATACGGTAAATAAACCAGGCGTCACTTTCATCTGTTTTTTATAGAATTTTTCAAAAGGTGTTGGTTCATCCAGCGGTAGCGCCTTCGCCTGAAGGCTCAGCACTACTGCAAAAAAGATTGATAAGATATACTTCATTTCTATGTTTAATTATTTATACTAAATTATCTACTCAGGTAAGCTGCATCATTATCTGTACGCCACATTTCAACCATATCCGCAATCGCCATTAAATGGGTTTTGGAAATAAAGTCCTTTTGCTTTTCGGCTGCAGCCCTGCTTTGTTCTTCAATACGCAACACCATTTTGTTCATGGTGAACCATACGTCATTATTTAAAACTTCCCGGCTATCAGCATTCATCAAAAGGCTGGTGATAAACTTGCGCTGAAACATGCGGTTATACCGGGAAATCGGCCGATCCAGATCTTTGAAGACGATGTGCTCCAGGTCAGTTAAAAACTCAGCCGCCGGGTAAGTTGCATTGCCGGAAATATTCTCTATGTTAGCCATAGCATAATATTTCCCCATCAAACGACCCATCAGGTCGCCATAAGTATCTTCTACATCTGTGTCGAAACTGAATCCGGTCCTGGCCATCACGTCTTCAGGATAGAGCCATTTCGGTTCAGTAAACATGAACTTTGACAGATAATCCATCGCTTCTTTCTGCTGCGCCCGGCTCACCGGAACATAGCTTGACTTCTGCTCCTCACGCAATGGTTTATCGCTGAAAACGCTCCCTATATTTTTCACTACGTGCTGGAGATAGTTGTGGTAACGACCTTCGACAGCTCTGTACATCGACCGCAACGTTCCATATCCATCATCAACGGAGCTCCACTGTTCGATGTTCGCCATGATCTTTTTCAGGTTCTCTACCCCAAGTGCATTTGCTTTCATATTATTGTCGCCCACATCCTCACTCTGTACCCTTGGATCGTACATATCAGCTTCGTCAGAATAAAAATATTTAGGGTCTTTTCTTTTTTCAGATACCCATTGTTTCAACTGATCTGCTATAACACTGGCATCTTTAGACAGTGGAAAATAACGATACCCCCATTCTATGGCATAATCATCGTAAACCCCAACCACTGGCAGCAAATCCTTCGGATCCATTTTGTCCTGAGGCTGGGCAGCATAATTAAAACGCATATAGTCCATTACAGATGGCCCAAAACCATGCGCCCGTACGTAATCGCGGTTACGGATGCTATCTACTGAATAGGAAGAACTTCCCGCAAAATTATGACGCAATCCCAGCGTGTGTCCTACCTCATGGGTAATCACATTTCTCAGTAAAGTACCCATTAATGCGGTATTAACAGGGAACTTTCTCGCAGCGGGATCATTGGCCGCAGACATTGAAAAATACCAGCGTTGCAAGAGCTCCATGATGTTGTGAAACACGGCGATATGAGAGGTCAGAATTTCTCCCGAACGTGGGTCTACCACTTGTGGACCATAGGCATTTGGAACCTCTGAAGGCTTGTAAGAAATATAAGCATACCTGGCATCCTCCATACTGTAGTCAGGATCCTCTTCTTTCGTCGGCGATAGTTTACCTGTAATGGCATTCTTAAAGCCAATTTTTTCAAAGCTTTTTCTCCAGGCATTTACCCCGTCAATGATGTATGGAACCAGAAAGGCTGGAGTATTCCGGTCGATATAAAAGACGATAGGCTTAGCTGGCTCTACCAGTTCTCCCTTCAGGTACTTTTCCAAATCCTCAGGTTTTGGTTCCACGCGCCACCTGTTGGCCATAACCGTGAACTCGCTTTTCTCAGGATTATCATAGTTCCTTAGCCCTGTAGAAAAGTAACCCACTCTGGTGTCGGCATAGCGTTGCGCCATAGGTACCTCTGGCAGCAAAAACCACGATGCACCAACCTCCCACATAGTGGGGTTCATCTCGGGTGCCTTTACAGGCGCTGAGGTCGGATCAGCAGGTGGCATTTGGGGAGGATCACCTGCTGCATAACTTTTTACAGAGCGGAATACCAGGTTATTATCGTAGGCACTTACGCCCAGAATCTTTGATTTCTCCGGCTCAAAGGCACCGAGCTTCAACTCGGTTGCCGCTCCTTTTAAGGAAAACAGATCACTGTCACCATTAAACAGATTAGTGACATCAATTAAGGAACTCGAATCGCCGGTAGCCACAATATCAAAAGCCAATAAAGCGGGTTTCAATTGTAACCTATAGCTGTTAAAATAATAACTGGTGGTATCTGTAGCTTGTACAAAATCCGGATCCACAATGTTGATCTTGCCATTTATCCCTTTGTTGAATCGAATTACCCGGTCGTTGATCGCATCGCCAGCGAAACCATAACGCATCGATGGATTTCGTTTACGCTGGGCAGAGCCTCTAATGATGCTGATACTGGTTAAGATGTCTCTTCCCAACAACCTGTCTGGTATCTCCAACAGGTATTTATCATCCTGAACATACACGTTGAACATGCCTTTTTGCATTTTCGCTTCTGCCTTAATGAATTTTTTAATGGTTGTTGCGTGCTGATCCTGTGCTTTTGATACTGAGGAAAACAGCATCAAAAGCAGAATCGGAAAAATGAATTTCATAATTGTTTGTTTAATTATCTTTTGTATCAGTTTGCTTGTGCTGCATTACCTATGAGTTGCAGGTCTACATTATAATTCTCTTTGAAGTAGTTCCTTACCAGATCATATCTTCGTTTGATTATGCCATTGCTGTCCTTAGCCGGATTCAGTATTCCCGTAAAAGATGTATCCCAGCTATCAGGCAGCCTGTTCAGGTTGTCTTCGGAAAAGCTGACCATGGCTTGTATATAGAGGTACCAATCTGAAGTAGCAGTAGGTCCATTGTAATAGGGTGTCAACATCCCTTTCGCATAAGCATCAGCATCACTTGTAGGAGCGATGGTATAATTTGCTGAACCTGAAAATGCAGTTGTAGGAGCTGTTTTTTTTGCTTCCGTAATGCTGTTGATCAAATTTAAGTTCACCTTAGCCAGATATGTTCTTTTCTCCTCTGGTGTAATGGTTAAAACATTAGCATTCCCGTAGTTTAGCAGTAAATTGTTATAGTTGTACCAGGCAGCCACGGATCTTACACCCTTCACTACTGTAGCCGGACTAGTAGAAAAGTCAAATTCATTATAAATAGAATCCACTTCACTGCACAGTAAGATCTTCGAAGGCAAAAATGCTTTCAGGAATTTTTCAGAATAGAAATTCAGGCACTGGCTTTCAAAAAGATCCAGCTGCTGGTTAATGAATGTCTGATCTGCAGCCTTCATTTCAAATCCGTCTGACCAATATTGTCCTTGCTTTATCGCATTTTTGTAGCCTGTTGGGGTCCAGTAAGCATCCTTTTCTGAAAATTGGTATAAAAAATAGGTGCCGTACTTCTTATAATAATTCAGAATTCTGGTATCATAATCATGATTACCCTGTGGCAGCGTATATCCTTCATTTCCTTCTGTTGGCAACAAAGGAGCCTCCTTTTTACTGCAGCCAGACCAAATCACCGACAGTAAAAGCAGGCTTATGGCATATATCAAATATCTTTTCATGGTTCTCTTCGTTTTGGTTTGATTATCGTGGATTTTGAGCCAGCCTGCCATTTTTCAATGTCGCGGTAAATGGAATAGGCAGGGCATAAATTAAACTACCTGAACGCAATGTGTAGTCAGTCGTAGTACCGTCAGCATCAATGAAACGATGGCTAATGCTCAATCCCCACCTTTTGATGTCCATCCAGCGGTGTCCGCTTTCCAAACAAAGCTCACGACGGCGCTCATCCTGGCAAAATTTAAAAAGGTCATTTGCGTTGCTATAGTTAACCGGTTGATAGGCGACATTTCGTGTATCATACCTACTGGCGCGCAAGGTATTCAGATCTGCGTTTGCTTTCGCTGCCGAACTCACATCTCCATTCAGAAATTTCTTCGCATAAGCCTCCGCTCTGTTGAGGTAAACTTCCGCAATTCTGATCCCATCAGTGCCGTATTTAGGTATAGAGCCAATTTTCCCGTTGCCCAGCAGATAACCTGCGTTGTTGACAAATCCCATTCTGAAATATCCAGGATACCTCAGGTCTTTCCTGTCATCACTCGCTGTACTGGTTTCATAAAGTGCAGCAAGAGATCCGGATACGGTATATGGAGGACGATCATTCCGTTGTTCCGGGAAATAACCATTTGGGGCATTTGGATTAATTCCGTACACCCATACTACCTCCGGACTTACCGTAACATCGTATATTTTTCCGCCTGAAAAACCACCTGCATCAAAAAATGATTTCATTTGCGTTAGAACGGGTCTTTCAGTCAGTACCAGATTTGCGTACTGAATTACTTTATCCATATCTTCCGCCCTTCCCATATAAAGATAGAGCCTGGTTAAAAGACTATAAGCAGCGATATGTCCCACACGAAAAGTCGAGGCTTCTGTAAAATTGGCTTTCAGTAAGCCTGCTGCCTCCAGCAGATCTTTTTCAATCTGTCCGTATACTTCTTTCAACGTATTCCGTACGGGGTATTGGTCGGTAACCACACTATTCAGGATCAGAGGAACGCCGAGGCTCACATTAGGATCAATGCCTGCACCACTATAAGGTTGTCCATATAACGTTACCAGTTTCAGATAATAGTAAGCACGTAAGAAAAGTACCTGCCCTAACAGTGCGTTCTTTTGCTCTGTTGAGCCGGAAACTTTCACGAGGTTGTCAATAACCGTATTACAACCTTTGATTTTAGTGTAGTAAATACTCCAGGAATCAGTACCCAACGAAAGTATGGGGTCGCCATCGAACATCCTGGCATCCCATTTAAATACACGTGTACCGTTCTGCAGGTAAGGAAGATAAACATCATCCGGATTCCCATCAAAAGTTCTTCCCAATCCATTCGATTGTATATCATCTGTCAGTAAATCAACATAGGTGTCTGTTACAATCTGATAAGGATAAGCTTCTCCATTCATCAGGGATTGCAGATCGGCAACCGTCTCTGGCTTAATTTCATCCGGGCTTCTTTCTTCCAGAAACTTTTTACAGGAGGAAAAAGTCAGGGAGCTGAGCAAAAGAAGCAATCCATATATCGTATATTTTATCATGTTTCTATGATTTAAGATTAAAAACTCACGTTAATATTTAGCGTATAAGCCCTTGTGCGTGGCTGCGCACCCGTTGCTACCTCGGCATCACGTCCTCTAAAACCCTTACTATTGACAGAAAAGATGTTGGACGCACTTGCACCGGCGTTAATTGTTCTGCAACCTATTGCTTTAGCCAATTGATCTGGTAAAGAATAATTAACGGAAAGATTGTTCATACGCAACGTTGAGGCACTCACCACCCTGTCACTGCTATAATTATACATCTCGTAAAGGGAAACATAACGTTGGTTACCTGAACTGTTTACATCTGAACTCGGTAATGAGATGATCGGTACCCGGCTATCTGGCAAGCCAGGTAATAAAGCACCGGTACTGCCCGGAACCCACCTGTTCAATAATTCTGCCGACAGATTCTCATACTCGGTAGGCAGCGTAGCAGAAAGCGGATATGCCGGAGACAGGAATTTCTTTCCTCCCAATTGCAGGTATACAGAAGTATTCAGGGTTAACTTTTTGTAACGGAAATTCAGTCCCATACTCCCGGTAAAATCCGGATCCAGCTTCCCCATATACTTCATATATGCAGTCGGGTCAGCAGATGGATCTGTTCCTTCAGCCACATTCAGACCAATAATAGGATAGCCATTACTTTGGTTAATTCCCTGAAAATCAAAAACCCAGAAGGCAGAGACAGGGTACCCCGCTTTCGTCAATGTGCCTCCGGCAGCGGTTTGCCAGCTCACATTCTGAATACCCGTCTTAGTTACTTTATTATAGTTCTTCGCTGAACTTAAGGACATAGAAAAAGTGAAATTCTTCGTGCGGACAGGTACGAAGCTCGTAGAAATCTCCCATCCATTGTTTCTCATTGATCCGCCATTTACCGGCATAGATGGGATTCCATATTCGGCAGGTACGTCTAATAAGGAAATCAAATCCTTCCCTCGTTTGTCGTAATAATCAAATGAAGCCTGAATTTTTCCGTCAAAAAGGCTCATATCAACGCCTGCATTGATACTGGAGTTTTTTTCCCACCTCAGATCTGCATAGGGCAAGGAACTGATGGCCAGAATTTCCTCACCAGTTAACTCATCTACAGACGCTGTTTGTCTTCCACTCGGTATTTTGAGTATCAATTCCGGACTTACACTCGTGAGGATGTTCCGCTGGTAACCATAAGAAAGCCTGAAACTGATTTCAGACATCCAATAACTTTTTTCAAACCATTTTTCCCTGGCCATATTCCAGCGGAGGCCCCCAGCCCAAACCGGATTGAAACGCTCATTACTGAATTGACCGAACCGGTTGGACGCATCTGTACGAACGCTAAAACTAGCCACATACTTGTTATCATAAGAATAGCTTCCGGTAAGGTACAAGCCCATGGTATTTGTCGTCCTATCAATGATATTGCGTCTTTGATTCTCCGTTAACAATACGTTTGGAGTAGGAAATTGCGAACCGTAGGTTAGGGGTATTGGGGCGAAAGTATTGCCCCGGCCTTTCATATAACCATAATTAGTAGAAGAGAAACCCACATACTTCGTACTATTCAGATCCTGACCAAACATGGCAGAAATGGCATGCTTATTATTTAGTAAAGTATTGTACGAGATACTATTCCTCCAGCTCCAGTTCTCATTCCTATTGTTGTCTTCATTATATTCTCCACCCAGAGGCAATTTAGCATTCAGGTAAGCAGCAGAATTCGGCTTCGCCGTTCCATATTCGAAAAACCTGAAATTCCGGGTAATGTATTCCGTTTGGTCAGTAGCGTACGAAGTACCCGTAGTACTGCTTGTATTGTAACTGAAAATCGTCTGGAACCTCAGTCCTTTCAGGATATCGTAATTGGCATCAATACTCGTGTTTGCACTAAGTACTTTGCTGATCAAACCCGTCTGGTCGCGCTCATTAATCATATTGTACAAATAGCTACTCTTTGGATTTTGATAAAAGAACGGACTTCCATCCTGATTGTAGGCAGGAATTACCCTACTCGCAGTTGAAGCATATCCATAAGGATTCACCAGGTAAAAACCATTCGTGGTCTTTTGAGACCCTGAAAGCCTTGCCGAGATACTTAGTTTAGGACCGACTTTGAAGCTCACACTCATATTACCAGTATATCCTTTACCATCATTTCCTATGGCAGTTCCGTTAGTAGCATTATAGCCAAAGGAGGCATAATACCTTGTATCTGTATTGCCACCTGATACACTTAAGGCATGATTGGTGCTTAGTGGTTTCCTAAACAAAAGGTCGAACCAATCGGTGTTCTGGGTTTCCATAGCATGCACCCTGGAATTAAACGCTTCATAACTAATACTTTTGTTCAGGTATTGTGACATTGCACCGGCATAACCTATTTCTGAGTTCACATAAGCCCCTGTGAGTCCACGGTTGAAGATTTCTCTTGAAACATCGACCCTTTGACTGGAATTCATAAGTTCTAAGGTTTGATAATCTACGCGGTCAGCTACATTTAAGCCGAATGAATAGCTGATGGTAGCTGGCGCATTTTGTCCTTTCTTGGTCGTGATTACGATTACTCCATTTGCTGCACGTACGCCATAAATAGCCGTTGCAGCCGCATCTTTTAATACCGTAATGTCTTCAATATCGCTCGGGTTTAACCAGGAAATCGAATTTCCAACAAAGTCGCGGATGTAATCGAAATTATCCCTGGTAATTGTACCAACGCTATTCAGCACATCGGCTTTGAAGGGTAGCGGGTCTTCCTGTATCACGCCGTCAACTACCCATACCGGCTCCTGCGTACCCAAAAGCGTAGAAGTACCGCGAACCCTGGTTTTCTGGCGTGCTCCGATCAATCCGCTTGTATTGGTAACAACGACACCGGGAAGCTTGCCTTGAAGCGCCTGTTCTATAGTGGTAAAACCATTCAGGTACAAATCTTTTGCATTTATTGAACTTGATGCCCCGGTCATGCTATTTTTCTTTAAGATCTGGTAACCGGTATTAACTACCACCTCCTGCAACTCCACAGTTTTCTCTTTCATCACAACCTTGACGTTGGTTTTTCCGTTCAATTTCAACTCAAAGGTTTCCTTGGTAAGATAACTGAATATGAGCGTTGCATTTTCATCCAGGTTGGGCAGGATAAAACTTCCGACCCGGTTGGTGCTGGTGGCCTTATCGGTACCCTTCACCCGGACCGTCACACCGGGCAGGACATTTCCGTAAGTGTCGGTTACCTGACCTGTCACTGTTATGGTATTGAAAAAAGCGGCGATCTTGTCTATTGCAGATCTCTCTTTTTCCTTCACAATGATGGTCTTTTCATTCAGGGTATATTCAAAAGGCTGGTCTGCAAAACAGAGTTTTAGCGTTTGGTCTATGGAGGCATTGCTCACGCGAATGTTCACCGGATTTGCCTTTTTCATCAGTTTAATATCGAATACGAAATCGTAGCCACTCTGCTTTCGTATCTCTATAAATACACGTTCGAGAGGAACGTTATTTTGGTTCAGTGTAATCCGTTGGGCGTAGGTAGCTGCGCTAACCTGCATAATGGCAGTGATTAATAATACGGTGGTTATTCGCATAATCAGCAGAAATTTATGTATCCAACCGGAATGCATACCGGTTCGTGTGGTATAAAATTTATACATTTGTTTGTGGTTTGTTCAGTTGATATGTTCAGAAATTTGTTGGCAAAGGCAGACCATAATAATTAAGCCAGAGGTGTTAGCGCACTTCTGGCCTTTTCAATTAAGGCCTGTGAAAGAAGTAGTTATCTCATCACAGTCACCCTCCTCCCTTCCACTTTAAAATGGACCTTACCTGTTAATTCCATTACTTTTAAAACTGCGACAAGGCTTTTATCGCGTGATACCAAACCGCCAAGGGTCAGGTCGCTGGGTGCGGTTTCATCAAAAACAATTTCCACATCATACCAGCGCGCAATCTTTCTCATGGTCGACTGAAAGTCTTCAGCTTTCAAATTTATTTCAGCACGCTGCCAATCGGTAGCAGCCATAACATCTACTTCCGCCAGTTTCAGCTTCCCCTGGTCCAGCTGAGATTGCTGACCAGGTTTTAACACGGCATTGCTGCCTTCGGAACTGCTAACTTCAACTGACCCCTGTAGCAAGGTGGTCTTTACCGACTGTTCATCGGGATAAGCTTTGAGGTTAAAATGCGTACCCAATACACGCAACAATTGCTTGCCGCTCTGCACATAAAAAGGCTGCCCATTACGATGGGATACCTCAAAGTAACCTTCGCCGGTCAAAGTCACCCGCCGTTCAGCAACACCAGTAAAACTAGCCGGAAAGCGAAGTGATGAAGCCGCATTCAAATAAACATGCGTACCATCGGCAAGGATGACCTCGTATTTGCCACCTTTAGGTGTAGTAATGGTGTTATAGCCATTACCTGAAGCACCTTTAGCGAGTTCATAACGCAATTGACCTTTTGCAGTCTTGCTGATGCGAAATCCTGGCGCCGGGGTGATCGTACCTACCATCGAATCTGTTAATGCAATTCGTTTACCATCGGCCAGGATTAAGTAGGCTTTATCGCCTCCAGCCGGGATATCATTTTTATAGGTTGAAGTATAAGTACCGAAAAAATTCAGGCGCTCATTGCCGTAATACAACAGTAGCGACAGGAACAGTAAGGCCGCAGCCGACCAATACCGCATGCTGGTGGTAAACAAAGATCTGCGCTTTGCTATTGGATTGATTACATTTACCTGCATCGATTCATCTAACTTCGAAAGGATGGCCTGTACCTGAGGAAGAGCGACATAACGTTCATCATCTATTTCAAGTTCAGTTCTGATCATTTGAACCAATTCCGCATTTGGCTCATCATCCTCAAAATGATGCAACAATTCCTGCAACTCCTGCGGGTTACAGGCATTGTCAAGGTATTTTTGATAAAGTTTGGTGATATGGTTAAAATTTTTCAAGATCTCTTTTTAACCAATACGTCTGAAAAGGAAAAAGTACTTAGTCTGAAATGAAAAAAAATCAATAATTAATTTTTAATCCCTATAATTGAAGAACCATTATCCTCTAAGGCGATTATTAAGACGTCATAATGATAAAAAAAGGCAACGAAAATGACAAACAATGAGCTTACAGAGGGAGATCTCAGTCTTTTATTAAAGAAAGGAGACAAAAATGCCTTTGCTCAGCTTTATGAACGCTACAAAAAGCCACTCACTGCTAATTTATTCAAATTACTCAAATCAGAAGCACTCACTTTAGATCTACTTCAGGATCTTTTCCTGAAAATATGGGAAAACCGTGAAAAAATTGATCCGGAAAAATCATTTCGGGCCTATCTCTTCCGTATCGCCGAGCACATGGTCTACGATTATTACCGTAAAGCAGCCCGGGATACCAAAATGCAGCTCAATATCATCCAAACCAGCACAGAACTCTATTCTTATATTGAAGAAGATTTGCTGATTAAAGAAAATTCTGACTTGCTCAGGGCAGCTGTGGCAATGATGCCACCACAGCGCCGACAAGTATTCACTTTATGCAAACTGGAAGGTAAATCCTACAAAGAAGTAGAGCAGATTATGGGCATTGGTCCAAAAACGATAAACAGTCACTTATTCCAGGCCAGCAAGTTCTTAAAGGAGCATTTCAGTAAAGATTCAGGACTTGCAGTTGCAATAATAGTGGCTAGCCTGCTCATCTAGCCACTTATCATTATTTTGCTTTTGCTTTTTCCTCTTTTTGATGTTCATCATAGGTTAGTTTCACTTCAAATTTATAATCAGCCAGGTGATCTCCTTTTTTTGTATAACATTCTATTAAATACGGTTTTCCATAATAATAGTCTACATTGATTTCCCGTCCCGGATTGTCATCTCTTTTAAAACTCACCGAGGTGATTTTTTTTAGATACTTTCCAGCTGCATTCTTAGCAAACACAAAGATCTTATCTTTCACAATCGCTTCGTTTACCATCACTTTGTTTCCGGAAACAGTGATGCCCGCAGGAAGTTTATTAACCGGATAACTTGACCTGGTGATATCTGCAAGATTAACCCGGATCAATCCCTTTAAATATTTCGCTTTGGCAGGCAAACGGGCAGGATCATAATTTACGCTGGAACTGCCAAAGTCAACTATTGGGTTGGTGCCATTAAACTCGCCATTATTGTAGTCGATAGAGTCTTTAGGAACAGCTATCTGTTTTCCGTCCTTCTCCTCAAAAAAGGCGGCCTCTTTAACCCCATCATACCGGAACATATTATCAATAAAAAGGGAGCTGATCATCTCCGGATATTCAAAACTTACCTGCCATTTTTCTTTATCACCTGTTGATGAGGAAGATGTTATGGAAGTTTGATCAATCTTGATTTTACCAGGGAGTTCACCAGCAGACAACTCCATTTTAGCACTTAAAAGCTTGCTCACTGCAGGGTCGTAAGCTGTGGCAAAAATAGGAATATCAAATACTTCCTGGTAAGGTGCGGTGCTGTTGTAAGCTCTTTCCTCTGCCTTAAATGAATAGACCGGCAACGAAAAGTTCTTTTTCCGAATGGTAGCTTTTGAATAATCCATCACATAAACTACCACATCATCTACCGTGCCTTTAAAGTAAGCGGAATAGTACGACATATTTTTGTGCTTTTCATCATACTTATGTTGCTCTTTGTCCAGATCCTTTTCTAAATTCGTTACCCTTTCAGGATTTTCTACAACCTCATTTAAAAGTTTTTTGTAAAAATCAAACATTTCGCCTGAACCGCTGGAAGATCCGCTTTGGTGCAAAAACTTTTTCGTTTCGTCAGTTGCCAAAATGGTTACTAAATCCATTTTCTCGGTATCTACCGCAGGGTCTGTTTTATTAGGATTTTCAACCTCTATACTTACCGCATGCCCTTTAACTTTTGCTAGTTTCACTTTAATGCCATTCTGTTCTTTGGTGTCACCTGTTTCATTGCTTGCGAAAGTAAACTTTAAGACGGCTTTAGGGACTTGTGCTTCAACAGAACCGTTTAGGAAAGCTGGTTTTGCTGAATAGGATTTTTCATCGGGATAAAGGATGTCGAATCCTTCCTCGTTATTCCAATTGGTTCTTACCACTTGTCTGTTGATGAGGGAGTCATTTTCATCCTCAATAATGTCTGTGCTGGAATTGTCATTAAATTTCACACTTTTCCAGGATGCCTTTTGGGCAAATGGAAGCGCGTAGGGATAATGAAGTTTGAGTTCAATCTTATCGCCACGAGATTCGTCCTTTTCTACTACTATGCCATCTAAATAATTATTTGCCAGGTCGCTTGTAGATCCATAATCGTTTAGAATGACGAATGGATTTTCGTCATATACCGTATCCTTTGGCGGACGTTCGTTCTCAAGGTCAATCTCCTGGAGCCAGAAAAGCATTCCTCCAAATTTTTTGGCTTGTTGTCTAAGACTATCGTTTTTAATTGCCGCTACTTTCTTTTCAAAAGCAAGCTTTTCTTTTTTGAGATCTTCCAGCTTTTCGTCAACTGACTTTGTACAGGAAATGAAAATTGTTGATGTGAGGGAGATGGTTAGAAGCATAAACAGGACATTTTTGATCATATCAGGAAGATTATTAATTCAGCTGTCACCCTGCAAATCCCCGGCCACAATGACATTTCTATGATTAATATGCTAAGAATTGTCGTTCAATAACAGAAAATCAACTTTTGAACAGATATATAAAGGCCCGAAGAATAGTGAGTGTTTACAGCTGCTTTACCTCACGCGATCGTCATGCTGAACCGATAGCTATCGGATTTATTTTATTAGCAGTTTTCATTATTTTAAAGATCTAATAACTACTACGTGGTCAGCATCTTTCCTGCTATTAAGCCCCTGAAATGAATTACCATCGGTGAAATTGCTTAAGGCTCGGTTTACTTCGTAGCTTTCCGCTACGCTACAGGTCAGGTTGACGACACTAATACTAAAATACCTAAAGAATAGCGCTAATGATTAATCGAGTTCAAGTTATATAATCCTTACCATTAACAGGTTAGCAAGAGCTAACGCCCGAAGGAAAGAGAATATAGTTTAACAAAATCTACCCACAAAAGGTTGATGGAAAGAAAAATCGATAATTATTTTTCATAGAAATACTGCCCAGGATTCGTTTAATGGGCTGTTTTCACTAATTATCATCGAAATCGTCAGCCTTAATTAAAAAAAAACAATTAAATATTAGGAAATTAAAATATAAATACATTAATTTTATACAACCAAATAATTCTAGGAATACAATTCGTATATACATTAATATTACTTTTTTTTCAAATATTATCTTACAATTCTTTTCTACTAAATTTTTAACCCTCTAAAAAACCTTCTATGTCAACCTCATCAAATTCTACACCAGTAGACGTGACAGTAAGTCCGTCAAATCCGCTGTACATCACGGATACTAACAATCAGTTCGGAACAGTAACCGTTTTACCTGGCGGACAAATTTTTGTCCAGACAACAGGTAAAATTTCTATTGCTGCCCTAATCAAATCAACTGCTAACGCTGCGAAAGTATTAGCCGCACAACAAGCCACCGGAGATATCAACATTCTTGGTGCGCCAGGTAAGGCAGGCACAAATGGCCAGGCAGGTGGAAACGGCCAGAATGGCGTTGCTGGTCAGAACGCAAGTTGCAACTGGGCTTCCGGATGTAATGACGGTTCCAATGGTACCAGTGGTGCCATTGCTGGTAATGGTGGTAATGCCAGTAGTGGCGGCAACGGCGGCGATTCTCCCGCTACTACCATGTACATTGGCAAAGTTACCGGTACTTTCTCTGTTGTAGGCGGAGGCGGCAATGGTGGCGATGGCGGTATCGGCGGTAATGGCGGTAACGGTGGTAATGGTGGTAAAGGTGGCAACGGCGACAGTTCAGGAGCTTATTCCCGTAATGGCTATAGCGGCGGTAACGGTGGCAACGGCGGAGCGGGAGGCAGCGGAGCCAATGGTGGCAATGGTGGCAATGGTAATGTGATCAATATCACTTACGGAAGTCTGGATGCTGGCTCTCAGCTTATTGGCCATCCTATAGCTGGTCTTCCTGGTAATGGAGGCAGCGGCGGTGTTGGCGGTACAGGCGGCACAGCGGGTGCTGGCGGCTCATCAGGTGGCGCAAACGGAACACCAGGAAATACTGGTTCAAATGGCACATCCGGTTCAACAGGCAGCAATACGGGTCAGACTCCACAGATCAATATTCAACCAGGTAGTTAATGCATAATTTACGATTGTAACATTCTTCGATTGCAATCGCAATTTAAACTATTCAAGCCCCGCGGCTGATGTTCAAATCAACCGTGGGGTTTATAAGCTCCTAAACCAAAATCTAATTTATCCTGTCCGCTCAACCTTAATACTGATATGATTCGTAGTGTACGCCTCGGCCAAAAAGTTCAACGGCTTATTTCGCTTGCTGAGCGGCTCCAACCTACGGCTAACTCTTTAACAGATAGCTGTTACCAGCTTCTTGATTCTGATTCTTGTTCTGAAGATTTTATTACCGGCGCTTCATGCCTGAACAACGACGGTTCACCATTGCAGCTTTGTCTTACAACTTCCGCCAAGGGAACATCACTCCGCGTTATTGGCGATCCAGGCGCATTTCATACTGCCACTGAATCACGTTATCATTCATCTATCAAAACACTTCGGCATGCTATTGACAGCAGCGGAAGCAGTGACCTGAAAGCAGTTGCTGAAAAGACGATTGAAATGCTGTTACCAAAAAACAAGGATGACCGCAACATTTACAAACAAGGATTTGTATGGATTGGCACGAGCCCGCAACAGGCTGGAATTGCTTTCTACCTGGAAATGGCACCCCTTAGCCAAGAAAAAGGATGGAATACGGTAACCAACTGGCTTAAAGCAATTTTACCTTCGGCCAATGATGCAATAACCATAATAAATAAATTAAAGGAACACTGTATTGTTGCAAGTGCGGGATTGGAAGGGAGCACGCTTGAAAATTCAAGGGCGAAGATCTACTTCCGGATGCGCGAGACTACAGACTTTCAGCATTTAGGAATCGAACTGTTTTCATCTCAGGAAATGAAAGATTTCCTGGCCATTGCAACAGAAAAATATAAAACAGATTTGAATGGGTTGGTGATGAGTATTGGCTTTAATCTCCAAACCGGAGCGCATGCCGATGTAAAAGCAGACTTGTGTGGCCATTGCCTCAGATATACTTCTCAAGAATGGTCCTCGATTATTAGCCAATTAACAACGCGATTTTCACTTACGCCTGTAGATACCGGCATGATGCTCAACTGTCAGGAATACCAGATAGCTTTCATTGGGTTTGGACTAACCACGGATCAAAAACCAAGGCTCAATCTATACCTTAAGCATGATGTACAAAACGGCATGCCGGAATCAGATGAAATATGGGGAGCGCTCAAAGATTCGATGCGGTACCTCCTATCGGTTCAAAACGAAAATGGCAGCTGGGACGATTATCACTTGCCTGTAGGTACATCAGACCAATGGGTTACTGCATACGCAGCACAGGCGTTGGCGCAGTATGGCAAAAAAAGCGGCAATAACGAAGCTATTGATGCGGCAACCAAAGCTGCCAGCTGGCTGACAGAACAACGAAGTTATCATTCAGGATGGGGATTCAATAACAGAACAGGACCTGATGCAGACTCAACCGCAATGGCTGTTGCATTATTCGATGAACTTGGCATGCCTGTTGATGCAGCTGATCGTTTATTTTTCAGGGAACACTGGCGGGAAGATGATTGTATTGCCACCTATACCGAACCTGATGCATGGGCAAAAGGTCATTGGGATGTTACTCCCTGGGGTTATCACGGCATGTCGACAGAAGACAGGACCACATTTCTTGATCCGTTTCAAAAGGCTTTACACACCCACCGGATGGACAACGGCTTTTGGCGCTCTTACTGGTGGCGAAATCCCTATTACAGCACATTTATTACACTGGAAGTACTGGACCGTTTGGGCCTACAGGAACCGCTGGATACTTATGAATATGATACATCCTCCATCCAGATCGACAATGCTTTTGATCTTGCCTGTTATATCGGCATTGAATGCATCAGAGGTTATGCTGATGAAAAAATAGGTGCACATCTCCGGGCCTTACTCAACTGGCAGGCGGGGAATGGGCAGTGGTATGGTTCGGCAAATCTCCGTGTGACAGATAACTTCTGTTACGAGCCCTGGAACAACCCTTCGGGAAAATACTACGAAGACAAAAAATCCATCATTACGACTGCAACTATCATGCGGGTACTTTCAAAAATTATTTCCTCAAAAGCACCACACAACAGCGATATTATGTATAACTGGATGTGATTTCCATTTTTTTTAATTCAACAAATTATGGCACAAAACGTATTCGCTGACCAAAAATATGATGCAACTTTCCAGGAGCAGGGATATTTGGTTATGGACCTTCTTAGCACAAAAGATATAGCAGAATTAAAGTCAGTTTTTACAGCTGTGGAGGCGCAACATACGTTCGATATTGTCGCTTCGGTGGTACTTCAGGATATTGAAATGCGGCGTTTCATCCATCAAAACATCTTACCGGTTTTTGAACGGAGCCTGCTACCTGCACTAAATGAATATAAATTTGTTTTAGGGAGTTTCGTGGCCAAGCGCGCAGACTCAGAATATGGTAAGTTCCCGCTGCATCAGGACCCCACTTTTGTAGAAGAAGAAAACCACATTGGGCTTAGTATCTGGTGCCCGCTCGTTGACGTGGATAAAACCAATGGCTGCCTTGGCATTTTGCCTGGAAGCCATCGCTTAAAAAATCTTTACCGTCCACCTACCATGCTGCCTTATCCCGAATGGGTAGACACTATTGAAGCCGGACACATGCATTATATTCCTATGAAGGCTGGACAAGTGTTATTCATGAATACGAGAGCAATACATGGTTCACCGCCCAATTTAAGCACGGCTATGAGACCCGTTGCTGCAGGTGTAGCCATACCAGCCCATTTACCACTGCTTTGCTGCCATGTAGATGAAGAGGCAGAACCTGCACAAACAAGTGTATTCCATGTTCCTGATGACTTCTATCTGAGGCATATAATGACTACCCTTCCTAAAGAAGGAACCTGTTTTAAAACCCTTCCAAGACAAATAGAACAACTTTCCCCAGAAAAGATAGAGAAACAGTTTACTGTTTTGAATTAAAATACTAAGCCTACATTTTTTAGCCAAATAACGCATCTCCAACTTCAATCACTAAAAGTTCTCAAATAAAACCCATCCTGTTATGTCTACTAAACCATCAAATAATGGCAGCGGTGCTGCGCAATCTGAAGTACCTGCATTACACTCTTTTGAGTTTGATAAAACGGCAATAGGCAACATTAAGAGTAGTGTCAACAAATTTCGTGGCTGTGTATCTATGCCATTGGACCTGATGACTTTACCGGGGCTCGAAGGCCTTGATGTAAAGCTATCTGTTCTTTATTCCAGCAATATAAAAAACAATTTAAATACCTGGAATACAGAGGCTCCTACAAGCATTCTTGGGTTGGGCTGGCAAATGCCTATTGAAATGATTACAGTAGACAAAGGAGGAAGTGCATCGGTAACGTCTGACACCTACTACCTGATTTCCGGGGGTAGCGCCAACCCAATGGTAAAAACCGGGGAAACCGTAAGCGGCAACTGGATATTTCAACTGCGGAATTTCCAGTTTTGGTCAGTACAGTATAATCCTGCACTAAAGGTTTGGATCATCATAAAAGAAGACGGGTTCACCTACACTTATGGCGAGGGAAACGATACTGCTTCCAATGCAACCCAATGGGGTATAAGCTGGGGAAACTGGATCGGTTCCAGTAATGTGGGTGCAACGCAGGTGCGCTATCCCACATCCTGGAATCTCGCATCCATTGTAACCCCAATGGGCAGTTCAGTTAACTATCAATACATCAATGTAGCACAGAAATTAATTTCCTCCGGACTTGCGTATACCCAGGCATCTTACCTTGGAAAGGTAATTGACAGTTATGGCCGGGTCATTACCTTGAATTATGGAAAGAAATTTGGTATCCTTAATCCCGGCAGTGCAAGTGATGGCACTCCGATCATTGAATACCAGCCACTGCACACCCAAATAGCGCCCCCCTCTCCCAACGCCTATCAGGACAGGTATGAAACCTATTTTTTAGATGCTGTTGACGTGGCAGATGCAGATGGTAACCCACTCTCGGGTATGAAGTTCACCTACGAATTCATGAATAATGCTGCACCATCAGACAGCAATTATTCGTTGATGTACAAACGGTGTCTCCAGTCGGTGTTTCAGTACACCCATAACGGCGAAACGCTTCCGGCAATGAATTTTGAATATTTCCCAACAAATTCGTCCAGCATCAACCCTGGCGCCCTAAGTGCAGTTATATATCCCGAAGGCGGCAAAGCGTCCTTTCAATACAAGGCACAAACTATAACATCTGCTAATTCATCAAAAAAAGTACAGCTACAAAATCCGATCACCGGCAGTATTCCCCGGGTTTGGTTTGGTTCCAATTACGTTGTATTCACTTACCAGAGCAGCAACCAGGTACAGGTAAAAATACAGTCGTGGAACGGACAGTGGGTTAACCAAACCGTCAGCATTAGCAAGACAGTAGCAACCGGTAGCCTGATGGTACAAACAACAGAGAATTTCTTCGCGCTTTCCCTCCGCAATAGTTCCACCGGCAATGATGAATTGTACCTGTTCCGTAACGATGACGCAGGACAGGACTTAAAATTCGGAAACTGGGTGATGTACAATAACCAGCCTTTCGTGCTTACCGTAAAGGCCAATTCAAAAGCTCAGTCCGTTTTTGTTGCAGGAGACAGTTTTGTAATGGCTTATAACACCGATTATACCACCAACCGGGTACAAGGATTCTCGTATAACTGGCAGGATGGAATGTGGAACGGGAACGGATCTCCGCTGTTGCCAAATTCTTCTGATTGTGTACTGGCTGCCATTACCGCAGCTCAGAATTTTTATGCCGTGTCCTGTTATCTCCCGGGTTCCCGGCAACTGAAAAATTATCTGTTTTACCGCGCTTTAGATGGCACATGGAAAGCCGGCAGCACGTGGACTTTAAACAATATCGATGTAGTAGTGGATCAGCCAACCAATATGGCCTACCTCGCCGTAAGCCCTACGCCAAGCTCATTGGTACTTACATTTGCTACAACTACTACCAATACGGCTATTAATTATAGCCTTAGATTATTTAACTGGGATGAGAATTTCTTTGTCCTGAACACCTCATCACCAGGCGCTGTTGATTTGTCTTCTCCAATAGTAAGCGGAAATCTACTCTATAAAATATTCCAGACATCCATTGTTGGATCCACCGTAAATAATAATCTCGCACTGTTGCGGGATGCCGGCGGCGATCAGCGTTATGGCTCAGTTTGGAATCAGAAAAGCTTTTCGTCTCCCGGCGCTACAATTGGTCTGAACATGGCCACTGGTGAGGATATATCCATGCTTTCTCCTGCCAGTGGTTCTGCAGCAAATCAATGGGCAGCGTTCAATCCCAATGTCGGCTCCTGGTCTGTATTATCAAATGCACCCTCCGGAAATAACCCGAGTATTTCGGGGAATTATATGACGGTTGGAAAAACCATTTATTTCCGCGGCACAGACGGCACATGGCGGGCATTGCCAACACAACTCGGCAGTTTCAATTATCCCCAAAGTCTCCAAAACCGGGGCCCGAGATTTATTAGCTACCAGGATGCCGGCGACAACACCGCTTCCACTTACGTCGCAGCCTTAAAAAACGGGACTACCCAAGTGCCGCAGAAGCTTAATAATGTAAAATCATACGTACCCAATGGCACCGCCGGAACAATGTTGGTTGCCGGCCGCTTCCTGGTTACTTACCCTTCGTCTGCCGCTTCTTTCGATGCGAGCCCGACAATGGATTTATGGAACCTGGATGAAGTTAATTTCAACCAGTCGGTGACGGATACACCTGTGGCATACCTTGTGATTGAGGATCAGTACGACACCACACAAAGTTTTACACAATCCTACTATTATGCTAACTCCCCCGAATCGCAGATTGTCTACAATGCCTTAATGGGCGTGGCGCAGTATCCACAGGTAATTGTGGTTCCCGGCGTTAAAGAGAAAGCTGCCTTGCCAACATCCACACCAGAAGGAAGCAGTCAGTTTTACTATTCCAACGGACTGGCTCAGCAATCGACGCTTTATCCTTCCGGTGGGCTCCAGAATTTTCAGAATATTCTTAATGGAATTCAACTGGGCCAAAAAGATTTTGCAAACGACGGCAGCCTCGTATCGTCGCAGCTGAATTACTGGACGGTCTATTCAAAAGATATATCGGGTAAATATCTTTTAGGCGGATATGCACGTTGCGAAAAGACGGCCAATATGAAAGATGGCATCGTACAATGGTCAACAGGCACTTATGACAAAACAACTGGCGTATTATTATCTCAGGAGAAATCTTATTATGATGCAGACGGTGTCCAGAAAAATCTCCGCGTAGAAACCTTATACGCTTACCAGGTTCCGGCATATGCTGCTTCGTTCAACAAGCTGCATATGTTCTCTACAGTGGCCATGACAACGCAAAGTGTAGCGCCGGCAGATAATAGTTCCAGGAATTATGTGAAGAGCCAGGCCACCATTTTCCGTAACTGGGCGAACAATACAGTGAATACCGATTGTACCGGTACCGGTTTGTGCAGGCTGGCTGCTTATCAAATTTTTGACTGGACGACGCCGGGCACTGTGGCACCACAATTTCCATCCGACACTCCGACAGCTGCTTGGCAATTAAAGACTAAAATCATTTCCAGATCGGGTACCGGCAACCTCATAACAGAGCAGGCAGATGGCAATGGACTTGTTTCGTCATTTATTTACGATAAAAACCAGCAGTCATTAGTTGCCAAATTTCCAAATGGAAGTTTATCGGGCAATGAAGTGAGCTATTATGGTTTTGAAACTTACGAAACGCCAGTTGGCTGGGTAATCGGATCTGGTGGAACTATTGTTCCTAATAGCCAAAATACCGCGGTGGATGCCCATACAGGCACTAACAGCCTAAGCATTGCAGCAGGCAGCCACGGCGCAGCAGGCGTGCAAGGCTCATTTACCCCGATCCGTCAGGATCAGCAATATATATTTTCTGCCTGGGTTAAAAAACCTTCAACATTTAACAATAGCGCCGGTAATGCCTCCTGGCAACTATCGGTTGCCGGCGGAACCCCTTCTGTTCTCAACTTCCCTGATACCGTTGGTCAGTGGGTATACGTATCTCAATTAATTGATCTTCCCAACCCTGAGGGCACTGCGCAGATTACAATAACATGTGAAAATGCGAACACCTCCTGCAACGTGCTTATAGATAATCTGCGGTTCACACCATTGGCATGTATCCTCGAGGCTTACAGCTATAATGACACTTTAGAACAGCCTACAGCCGTACTTGGCGCTAATGGTGAAACAAGCCGTAAAGTATTGGACAGTTTCCAGCAGGAAATTTTATCCACCAATGCGGCAGACAGGACTTCGAAAATTCAAAATGGTTACTTGTCCCGTAGTGGAAACCTGGGGGCATTTGCGCCCACAAACCCTAATTCTTCACTTACTATTACCGGGACCAATGGCGGTGCGCTCACCGAATTTACACGTGGCTCAGAGTGGTCATCTGTATGGCAGCAAGGAGCCGGCAACTGGAGTGTAACGGGTACCGTCCTTACGCAGCAATCTGCTGGCACAGCAGGCTCGCTCACTTATGCCGACGGTAATTTGAACTCAGATTATACATTGGATGTTGAATTCAATCTGCTCGAAACGCCTGCTGCGCCATTGGGAATCCAACTGGGATCAGCACTTACCATTCTTTGGAATCCGCAATTAACTTCCTGGCAATTGCTGGATTCGACCGGAGCAAACGTGTTGCCTGCTGTAGATGCACGTGCATTTAACCTTCCCCAGAATCCGTTTGCAGCCCAGCTTGATGCAGGTACCTTGTCCGCCGCTCTTTGCAGTGCATTTAATAATGCCGGCTTCCTGCTTCCTGCAACATCTACCATCAGCACAGGCGCTGCCACGGGCAAAGGCTGGACGATTACCAGTCCAGACAACGCTTATCGCTATGCGCTGAAACTGGATGGGGCTAACATAGCAGTGTATACCATGAACAGGCAGTGGACATTACTTGCCGGCCAGTCAACCGCTGTTTTCTGGGCAGATGGAAAAATGATCTTCAGCTATACCGCATCTGCTAATTTTTCTGGTGTACCCACCATTTTCTTTGGCAACAAGGTAGCCATTTCACAAATTGCTACAGCAGTAACACCAATGGCTGCCATCTCATTCGACGATGCAAATGGCATGAATATCCAGGCGCAGCAATATGCCGGCTCACAAATGGTGGTTGGTCAGCTGGTATCCGACAATCTGGGCAGAATGGCAGTAAGAACAAAACAAGCATACATTTCTCCTCAACAAAACCCGATGTTTAGCTACTGCAGTGATTTTGCCGCCATGAACTGGACTGCGGGAACCATGACAGGTCTGGTGAGCACGGCCTACCCTGCTGATCATGGTTATCCATTTGCAAGGCAAACATTTGAAACATCGCCACTTGCCCGGGTAGTACAGGAAAGTGTGCCTGGCGAAGATTTCAGGGTAAATGGTGGCAAATGCACCTATACGGGTTATAGTGCTGTAGCCGGCCAGCCGGGAGTTATGGTTTATTCGAAAAAAACAACAACGAATCCCAATGGCAACGTCTTTTACGAGGTAAGCACATTGCTGGATCAGGTGATCCAAAATGTGTCTGCCAACGGCACCGAAATCAGAAATGAAACCGGCTTTGATGATGCCGGCAACCCAACAATCGTCCGCTCTCCAAACTATTTCAACCCGCCTGCCAATTCTGTGCAGAACGATTGGGTAACACTACAGACTTTTGATTATTTAAACCAGCTGCTCACACTGAAGCAAGGGACGAATGCACCAGCTACATTTATCTATGACCAGGCTGGGAATATTCGCTTCAAACAGGATCCGCAGGGGGCAGCAGACGGAAACTTCATTTATATAAAATATGATCTCCTCTCACGCCCGGTTGAAACCGGCTATATCGCGGGGACCTGGAACCAGCAGCAGTTGCAGCAATATGCCGATACTAACCCACTCTGGCCACAGAATACGCCTACGTGGAGACAAAAGAACGTGTATGATGGAGGTGGTACCGGTTCAAATGCAATCGGCAGGATTTCTTCCATGCAAGCCAATAATGGTACTACCGGAACCGCAGATGTAACAGAAAGCCTCACTTACGATATTTTTGGCAATGCAATTTCCGATACCCTGGCCGTGAATTCTTTTGATAGCGGTAACGACCGGGTTGTTAATTACGAATACAATGATTTTGGCACCATTACCCAAATTCAATATCCGAATGAAACCTATGACTACTCTATATTTTATCAGCTAAATTCATTGAACCAGATTACCGGCATTACAGACGAGATATCATCCCAGATACCGGGCCAATCGGGAACCAGTACGATCGGAAATTTTAGCTATGATGCAGCGGGTACACCATTGAAAAATCATCTGGTGCTCACAAATGCAACTATTAAACAGACCTATGGTTTCAATGCACCAAATTGGTTGCTGAACATCAACAATCAGAACCAGGCCGGCTCAAGCCTTTTCCAGGAAAACCTTACTTATACATCAGGAGGCTATGGCGGCGCAGCATATTTTGATGGCACCATTGCCTCTTCTGCAGCCCAGGTTAGTGGCCAGGCCAATGACGAGTTACAGTATGCCTACGACTCCATTGGCCAGCTACAGAACGCGAAAGCCCCTACAAACCCACCAGCCGGCCCGGGAGCGGCACCGGATGTGAATTATGATCCAAACGGTAATATACAGAACTTTTCTGGCAGCAGTATCTCGTGTGCCTACGCCTATAACCAGGGTAGCCAACAGGTAAACACCATTAGTGACATCAATAGCGCACAGGTGGTCGCACAGTTTGGCTATAACCACAACGGGAACGCCATTTCCATGAACACAGCTGATTCAAAGATCAGCAAACCATTTGCCCTGGGCTTTACTTACGACCCTGCTTCTATGCTGGCTGTAAATATTACAGATACCACACCAGGTGGTGCCACGCTGAATTTTACTTACGGCTGCCGTAACGAACGATTGCTAAAAACCGTTACGGGAGGATCTACGCCTGCCGGTACAAAATTATACGTCCGGGGTACGAGCGCAATGCCGCTACAGGAGATCTTTATCAGTGCAGATGGAAAAACAAGGTCCTCTGTGAACTATGTCTATGGTCCGGGTGGACTTATCGCTATGCGAAAGTTTGACGGTGCTACTCTTGATCTGTATCATATCCTAAAAGATCATCTTGGGTCTGCGCGGGCGGTTATCGATCTCACTGGAAATGTGGTTGCCTCATACGAATACCTCACATTTGGCGCTTTGTCGAATGTCAATGAGCCGAGTTCCGGGTTCCTGCCTTACCTGTACACCGGTCAGGAATTTGATTCGGAAATAGGATTGTACAACTACAGGGCCCGTTTCTACAGTGCTGCCATCGGAAGGTTTATCGCAACCGACCCTGGTCGCCAGTATTTCAGCCCTTATATCTACGCATCCAACAATCCGGTGTTGTTTATTGATCCAACCGGCATGTTCTCTATCGGTAGTTTCTTCAGTGCCATCGGAGGAATATTTATAGGTGCTGTAGAAATCCTGATCGGTGTTGTTATCGACGTGGTGGCTGCAGTTATCGATGTACTTACCGTTGGATTGGGCACACCCGTGTCAATTGGAATGGCGGCACTTTCCGGCGTTTTCTACGGAGCCGGTGTGAGTTCGATTACTTATTCGGCTTTTCACTTCGATGATTTTAGCTGGAAAGATTATGGTATCCAGATGGGCATTGGTGCGCTTACCGGCGCATTAAGCGGAGGTTTTGGAGCTGGTTTGAGTATGGCAGCAAAATCAGCCCAGGTAGCACTTACAGAATTTACGGCTACAGCGCGCGCTGTTTCAGGAGTACTAGAAGTTTTCGGTCAGACTGGAACAGCCACAGCTTTAAAAGCAGGAGCATGGGTTACCGAGAAAGGCGCAGCGCTTGCAGGCTTGGCTGTAAACGGGCCTGTAGCATCCGGATGGGGAGCTTTGGCCAAGGGAATTGGAACAGGGATCATCAAGAGCGAGGCAATTGGAATTTCCATCAATACGGGCAAGAACCTGGCACTTGGCAATAACTGGGATGCTGGTCTTAGCCAGGTTGTATTTAGCTCGGCGCTCAGCGGATCAATTGGAGGATTACAGGTTTCAAACCGGATCAGATATTGAGCACATTATTGAAAGCTGCCTTTGAAGATTTAACAGGTGGCATGACGCTATTTTTTATCAATGAACCAATAATTTAATCGGCTGGTATATGCCTGTAGAATATTTCTTTCCAAAAGCATTTTATTATAAGGATGACCTCATTAGTAACGAAGCGAACGAGCGGCTGGTCGAAGCCGCTCATTCGCTAAGGCGGGAGTTTCCATTGTCTACAAGGTCCAACCTGTACACTACATACGGATCTGTCCCAGACATTTTTGCGCGCAGCGAATTTGATGTTTTGCACCATGCACTGATTAATGAGATCAGCCAATATCTTGATATCCTGGAAACCCGGCCGGGCAACAAGTACGCCATCTCTGATTCATGGGTCAGTATTTCCTCCCCTGGAAATTATGAACGTATGCACACACATGACGGATCTTACATCAGTGGTGTTTATTACATCAGGACGGCCCCGGGTTGTGGTGATCTTTCATTTGAAGAGCTATCTGACAATTTATGGGCATCAGCCCGTACAAAGCCCGAAAACTTCAATACGGTAAGGTATGTACCGAAGGATCGGCGTCTTATTTTGTTTAACAGCAAAGTTCCGCATTCAGTAGGCCAGAATCTTTCATCAAGCGAGCGCATTGCGCTAAGTTTCAACATTATCATCGTATAGCCATTTCACAAAAATATCTTATTAAGCAATAAGGTGTTTGTAAACATTAAAAACACGCAAAAACAACTGTTATGTCACTACAAAAAATCGGAATGATCACCCTGGAAAACTCGGGGGCATTCGTTGCAAGAATCCAGATCAGGTACCAGATTGGAAGCGACCCCAAAAAATTATCCATCCAAACCGGCGATATCACCGGGCTTACTTCAAAAACGGTAGATCCTGCGCAGTTAGGGGTACCGGATGGCGCCACAGTGCAGCTGTATGTATACGTAATGTGGGGCAAGGATATCGAAGCGCCGCAAATATTTCAGTACCAGAAAGGCAATAGCCTGAATGTAAGGTACAATGTAAGCAGCGTCGCCTGGGATCCGGTTCTTGTATTACTTCCTTGGCATAACTGGAGCAGGAATATTGTATACAATGCTCCTGCAAATTCGGAGACTTATTATTACCCAAAAAACCGTACCGATTTGCAGGCCATTGTGCAGAGTGCTTCTACTCAAGGTGTCCAGGTGCGCGTTTCCGGCCAGCGGCACTCGCAGCCACCGCTTGTTACAGACGACAACCGAAACGGTAATACTTCCAATAAAGTAAGCTGGCTGATCGACATGTCCTGCTATGCCGATCTTGGTCCGGCAGGCAGCCAGCATATCATGATGGACCCATCTGGCCAGAAGGTGACGCTAAACACTGGTGTCCGCGAAGATGAACTTGATGCATTTCTTACATCAAATAACAAAATGCTGATTACTGCCACTGCCGGAGGTTTTTTCAGTCTGGGAGGGATGACAGCTGTAGATGTACATGGCGCTACCATAGCCGCCCCCATCTTTTCGGAAACAACTTCAGCTTTTACCATTATGGCCGCGGATGGTAGTGTGACCACTATCGATTCAGATACCCCGGCGATTAACGGCTGGCAGCCCATACAATTCGCCAGAGTTTCTATGGGCGCATTGGGTATTGTTACATCAGTTACAGTAGATGTGATGGATCGCCCATGGGCCACTACCATAAAACCTGAAAGGGAAACATTCGTAGTCAGCGATCAGAATTCGTTTGTTACAAAATTCAAGGCACTGGTAGCGCAGCATACACGCATGGAGACTTTTTACAACCCCTACTCCAGCAAGTATCTGTCTTTAAGGTGGGATGTAGATTCGAATCCTGTTACAAAAACGCCAAACATTTCATCTACAGTTCCCAATGCCTGTGAAATGGCCAAAAGTGATGAGTATGGCGCACCGCTGGAAGGTATAGCCGAACCTTTTGGACAGGCTGCTGGGTTATTGGCTCAGGCTTCCGGAAGTACATTTGCGGCATCAGTAGTGATGGATCTCGCCTATGGTGAAATAGAAAAACTCTTTGACGCTGCGGCAGCAAAATACTCCGACCTTTGGCTCAGTAAAGCAGCAAGGGTAATGTTTATGTCTTATTTTGTGGAATTGCCGGATCTCAGTGATGCAGGCATGCAATTGGTGTGGAAAGGCCTGAATGTAGTGACGGACCATTTGAAAAAATCAAAGGATTTCCTGGTCGTTGCACCTATGGAGTTCCGGTTTATAAAAGGAGGGAATGCAGCATTGGCAGGAACTTATACCGACAATCCAAATTCGACGTTTGTGAACCTTGATCTTATAGCCTTTATTGAACCTACAGTAGCGTCTGCCTATCCCACTCCAATGTTACAGTTTTTTGCCGGTATTGAACGTGAATGGGTAGCGATGGGCGGTATCACACATAATGGAAAGATGTTTGGATTTTATGATCCGGCTGCGGGCGCGGGGTCTTACTCTCCCCCATTCAACGCTGGCTTTCTGAAGGCGCTCGCAAAGCGCAGAAACCAACAAAATGACCGGGTAAACGCATTCGAAAGCTTTAGGGCCAAACAGGACCCCAACAATCTCTTCCTGAACGACTATGTACGGGCTATGCTTAGATAACCCAGGCAGCCAGACATTCTTAAATAGTTTGGTATCCCGGTTGATGAATGCGTGGCCGGAATATCAAACTATTGGTCTTTTAATTGTACCTATAAACGACCATCATTTTTTATGATTATTGTTTCTTCAAACTCGTTAGCAGGTAGGCAATAACCGAGTTTTCAAGCCCATTGGCGAGATCTGTCAGCTGCATTGAAGTACGGAGATAATTGCAAAATCCCTTTATGGAAAAATGCTTGATATCAATGCATTGGAGTAGCTGAAAGCCGGTGTCGGTGCATAGTTTCGTATAATTATTTATATCAGTAATCAGGTTTGCAGCCGGCACAGACCAGTTTCCAACCCAATCGGTATTGTTCAACAACATGTCCGAAAAAATAAGCTGACCGCCTGGACGAAGTTTTCGGTAGGCGCAATCAAGAAAATCTTTTCGGGTATCAAAATGAAATGCAGCTTCAACACTGACGATTAAATCAAAATATTCGTCCGGGAATTCCATTCGTGTAGCATCCATCACCCGGAAATCAATACCAGCATGAACTTCCTGTGCAAACGAAATCTGCTTTTCAGAAATATTGATACCAACAACGTGCGCGTTGCCAAATCGTTGGGCAATGACACCAGAGCCCGTTCCCAGTCCGCATCCCGCATCCAATATCCTAATGGGATCCGGCTGCATTGCTACCTGATCGAGATGTTTTATGACGAGCGCCTCGCATGCAGCTTCCAGGGTTGCAGGATTGTTGGTCCAATCGCCTACATTATAAAAACCTGAATTGCCATACATGGCTTTCATGGCTTCAGACAGGATCATGTGATCGTACCTCTCAATAAAACCACCCGCAGTGGCCAATTCATTTTCCATGATTCCAGTTTATATCCAATAAAATAGAAGACGGTCCTCTTTGAACGCTGAAATGACTCCAGCTTATATGATCAGCAACAGGAGCGTAATTGCTCACATGCGCAAAAAAACGATGCAAGCCAATACCGCCCTGAATTTGTGCAAGTCTTGCGCCTATACACCTGAAAGCACCCGCGCCAAAACCAAGGTGGTTTGGCCTTCTCGCTAATATTAATTGATCCGGGTTGTCGAATTTTGCAGGATCCCTGTTTGCCGCACCTATACTAATGAGCAATTGGCTACCGGCAGAAATAGTAGTGCCGTGAAGATTTATCGGTTCCTGAGTAATGAGCAAAACGGATTGCAGCGGAGAATCATAACGGATCAACTCATCCACGCTAGCGATCGCAAACGGAAGGCTTTCGCGAAGCATTAACTGGTCTTCAGTTCTGTCTTGTAATGCCACCAAAGCATTTCCCATAAAATTCATCATATTCTGATGGCCGGCATAAAAAAGCAATACCATTAGTGAAATTACAAAAGAATCATTCTGGTTATCAGCTGGCACAACGGCGAGGATAGCACTACACAAATCATTACCAGGTGTTTGCCGTTTCAACCCAATCAGCCTTCGCAGCGTATCGATGAATATTTTTTTTTGTTCGTCCTCACCATTTGCCCATGATTTTTCATCAATAAAACTCAGGTATCCCCCTTGTAAGCGACTCACTATTTTGGAAAATGCATCCACCTCTTCTTGCGGCACCCCCATAACCCGGCAAATCGTTCCGAATGTAAATGGGTGGGCATAATCATTCATAAATTCCATACGGGAGGAAAAACGAAGCCCATCTAAAATTTCATCTGCCTGTCGCTTCATGTCATCTTCATCAACCTGGAGCGTTCTGGCAGCAAGCTGGTGCATGATCTGCTTGCGAAATGCGGGTGTACTACCAGGTGCCAGCGCATGTAATGTTTGCGCAATGGCTTTTTCAACCGGACTCAAATACTGAAAAGTTCTGCTGTCCTGCCCCCAATGCGAACAACGGGGATCGCTTAATAACATCATTGAATCCTCATAGCCTGTGATCATCCACATACCTTCTGGCGTCCTATAAACGGGTTTTTCCTGTTGAACCCATTTATACCATGGGTAAGGATTAGTAATTGAATATTGAGGTTCGTCTGCGTTTATTATCATGTTATCGGTAATGAATAACCGGATGGCTTAAATTTAGAAAATCAGATATAATGTGGATAGCAGAAAAACAATAAGAAAGCATCCATTCTCTTCGTAAATATAAGTAAATTTAATTAACCTTAAATAACAGAATAGTCGATACATTAAAATTTTCAAACTGACCTTTAGTAAAGGATTATCCTTATTATCATTAATCTTGCATATTATTTATCTATGGCCGCAAGGTGATAAATTACGGTAATTTTTACCGGACTTTCTTTACCCCATGTCTCGGCGCGTTTGAGTACTAAACTGTCTTTTGTTGAAACCTTTATGCGGTATTCATTTAGTTTTTTCGACGCCTCATTCACCCCATAAGAAAGGGCACTGTCTATTATTTCATATGGGTATTGAACAGTAGCTCCATGACTGGAAATAGAGAGCTTAGAAGCATCATTAAAATACAGATTGTCTATCAAGCTAAAATTTTTGACTTTCTCAGTGATATTGGTTTTGTTTTTATCCTGGGTAATAACAACCTCTTTTACCATGCGCCACTTTTTTTTGAGAATCAAATTTTCCTGGGCGTTTCCACAACTCATGAAAAATATTAGGGTAAGTATTGAACAGAATCTAATCATAATTTAAAAATTAGTGTGAATAATTGATATATGTAAATATGCAAAGCTTAATGGAAAATTAAAAACAGCATATCGAATTTCAATACTGTTCATTTTATCAGCATTTGTTTGCCAAGATGTTTAAATGTGTAGTATCTTAAGTTTTTCACAGAATCCGGATTCCTGCATACAAAATATAAACGGAGACCATTATTAAATGGGATTGCAATTGAATTTTGTAAATTAGCGGGTAAAGAATCTACAGATGTTCAGACACAAAGGGAAAGGCCGCACCTATTCCCATAATCTAAAACTAGCCTCGATCTTATCTGCTGTGGCGGGGATTGTGAATATCTCCGGGGTTTTGTCGGTACATACCTTAACAACGAATGTAACCGGACATTTTGCGTTTTTCTCTGAACAGCTTTTCCTGAAGAACTATAATATGGCTCTTACCTATCTGTATTATATACTGCTTTTTTTATCCGGTGCGTTTGTATCAGGGCTGATTATGGAATGGGCATCAAAATACAGATCGCACAATTCTTATATTATCCCCATCTCTGTGGAAATCGGCATCATGCTTTCCATAAGTTTGACCTGCTTTTTAGCTCCTACATGGGATCAGACGTATCCATCTGTTATCGCTTCGGCCTTATTATTTTCGATGGGACTGCAAAATGCATTGGTGACCAAAGTTTCGCAGTCTGTTGTGAGAACCACCCACCTGACGGGACTTTTCACAGATTTAGGTATAGAACTTTCTCAATTATTGTTTTATAAAGAAAACGCTGTGCATAAATCAATACGCATGAGTATTTTCCTTAAAACCATGATCATAAGCGGATTTTTTTTAGGCGGAATGTTGGGTGGATTGGGATATCAGCATTTTCAGCTAAAAATATTATTACTGCCTGTTGTAATGCTGCTGGTTGCCCTATGGTATGACCGCCTGTTATTTCGGTATTATCATCTGAAAAGGAAGTTTAGCGATTCAACATCAAAATAAATATATTTTATGAATTGATTTAATATCCTTGCCCGCTTAATTCTTAAAATCCTGAGTGTATTTTTAATTAAGCCCTAAAGTCTATCCTTTTACTGTTGGTTTCGATATAAAAATAGCTACGATGGATAAAAAGGCTTATAATGAACACTAAGATAAGGGCTATCCAATGGCTCAAGTTAGACTTGCTTGCACTGGAAGCGAATGTAAAAGCCAAAAACCCCCAGGCCAATGAAAACACAATCGAAAAAATGTAACGGAAAATTCTGAACCGAAAAAACAGCATCCCAATAGCGACAATACAAGTCAGGAAAATAGCAATGCCCATAATCCAATCCCAGCCATACTGTTTACACAGCCAATAAGCCGAAAATATCGAGATGCCAGCTATCTCAATAAAAACAAGGGGGTATCTGCTTCTTTGTGTTGCAGTATATCTTGAATTTACTATAATAATTCTTTATCAATGCGAAATTAAAATTAACAAAAAAGCGGCTCCCCATTTATGAAGCCGCTTTGTGAATAGATATTCTCGCTAAGAGTTATAAAAAATGAATCTTTTTAAGATAGTACCTCCAATAAGTAGCAACGTTGCAATATGACTGGCATATAATTCATTTCCTAAATAATCGTCTAGTTTTAAATAAATGTGATCTGGCCACTATTAAAAAGTTCTATTTATCTTTTCAACCCTTTTGGGCAAAAATGTAACACACGTCCAACAATTCTACCAATTGATATATGAATCAATGACTATTCTAAAGCATTCTTTAATTATATAATCTGACTTGAAACATAAGAGAAGGCTTAAGGAGTTATCGTAAAGTTCAATACAAATAAGAAATGCCCCAAACATTTCGTCAGGGAGCATTTCTTGTATAAAGTTTTTTTATTTGCTGAAATCAAGCGAAGCTTTAAATCCTATCGCATAAGCGGCACTAACTGCAGATGATACACGACCATCATGGTCTTTATTATATTCTTTCCAGCTATTGTAAGATGCCGGAAAACTTTGTTGCACAAGGTTACCCTCTTCGGTGGCATCCTTTACAGATACACCACCGCCAGCAATAGCAAAACCATCACCCAGAGTTGCGATTTGCTCACCATATTCAGCACGGACTCCGGGGGGATTGACAAATTCTTGATGAATAGTTAGTTCAGTTCTTTTACTCCTGATGCCAATTGCATAAGCTGTTAACGTTACATCGGATGCTGCAGTTTGATAATCGCGATTGTAGGCAGTCCACGTACCTTCCCTAGATGGATAACTACGCATGATGAATTTTTGTATAGCTCTTGATGTATATGATTGAATACCACCGCCTGAAATTAAGTAGTCTTGATCTATCCTGGCAACAGCGGCATCGGCCCCTATATTTGGGTTACCGCCTTGCTTGGTTTGCAGTTGTACTTCCAATAAATTTTTTTCGCTGCCTGCAACATAACTTGGGTCGTATATAGCAATAGCATAAGAGGTTAAATATTCATCATTTGAGGCCGGTTGTGCAATATCATGCGATCCTGCTATCCATCCGTTTATATGTTTGCCCGTTGTATCTGTCTGGGGGTAGGAGTTTACTAAAAAACTGCTTTTGTCTTTTTCCACAGAGGCACCACCACCAATAATCCTGAAGTGGGAATCACCTGTTACAGCAGTTACAGATACCAAATTATAAGGGCTTAATGCTGTTTCTGCTGTGAATATTGTTGGGTAATTGATGCTTTGTGCCAATATTATGAGATAAATATATTCTTTCAGCTTGTCTTTTGCTATATCATTTTCCGCAAGTCTCCATATTTCTAAAGAACTTGTAATACCATAACAAGTTTCGCTGGTACAACTATTAGCCCATTCCACACTAGTTTCCGGCTTATTTGGGTCTAACACTGCCACTAAGCTACTCTTTCCACCAGAAGCTTCAATGGTCTGCATAAGGCTTGACGAAGATGACGCTGTTGATAATTTTTGAGAAACCTTGGCTGCTACACTTATATTGCTAACGCCTTTATACGCAGCTTCTACTTCGAGGGTCGTTTCTTGTTTGCTTTTATAATCCGTTGTTTGCGATTCCGTTTTAAATCGGATGCAGCCGCCAAGGTTTATACCAAGTACAAGATGTGTACCATATTCTTGTATAAAATCGACTGCTTCTTTAAGTGAGGTAATATTATCAAGTCTCTTGCAAAGTTCTATACTCAAGTATGCTCTTATTGCTTTGTAATCGCCTGATGATTGATTTAAACTTACGGTTCCGCAGTTAATGAAAGCATTATAGCTGCTGCTAAAAAAAGTAGAAGCCTTGTAGGTTTCAGAGTGCTGACTTGCTTTTACTGAACCGCTGTAAAAACCATAACTACCTTCAATACCCAATGACACAGCAAATTCGCTATTGGAAGATTGGGAAGATTGATATTCTTTGAATGTGGAAGAGTACATCTCCTGAGCCGTTTGATTGTTTATATCACTATCACTTAATGGCGTACGTAAATGATCATGAAGCTGGCTGAGTAATAAATCCGGGTTCTTTGCAATGATAGGATTAAATGCATTGAAAGATCGCAAGATTAGATCCTTCGGCTTTGATTGTTCAATCTGCTCTCTGAGCATTTTGGTGTCTGTGGTTGTCATAAATTTGTTGTTTTAGTTTGTTTGGATGAATATGTATGTAATTTGATGTTAGCGTTAGATAGAGATGGTCGCGTTTTTCTTAAATTCCCCGGTTCGCTGACCATAATCGCTTAGTTTATAGTCAGTTTTAGTGTGTTTAATATGTTCACCCATGGCAAAAATGTAGTAATCGTCTTCTTTTTTATAGAAAAACAGAGAGAGGCTAATTACGTTAAGCTTGCCTGAAGATGCATGTAACACAGGTTGGCCATTAAAAGTGTATTTTCCTGTCGCCTTCTTTTTTCCGTTTGTCACATCGTTTAATGATTGCTTGAGATAGGGTATTCTGTTAGCATATATAAACCCACCCAAATAAATTTCTGCCTCTCGCTGGTTCATTGACGGTGACTTAGGTGTTCCATCAGGTTCGATAATGATAATTTTGTTAGCCATTGTGAAATATTTTTGAAGATTATTAAATGTTAGATTTTAGATTTTTTCATCACGTTTTTTATTAAGCCGATTCGTCCTCTGCTTGACTTTTCAAATTAACACGATAAAAAACATCGGTTTAACCGGGAAAATACGTGAAAGTAAAAACAGGTAGAACTACTTGGTTGCTAAAATGAATGAATACCATTTTTGTGCAGGGTTTAAATTGGAAAGATGGAAAATGGGCAATTGCCCTAAACCGGAAAGTCAAAAAAACAGATACTGGCAAACATAGCATCTCCCATACCCTATCGTGTGGACACATCTTTTTTAAGAATGGTTTGGGCATCATGCTAGCTGACTTTAATAAACCACAGTCTTTACCGAAGGACGCCGTCAATCCCAAGTGGCGGGAGAATCAAAAAAACAGGTGCACAATGGCCCAAAATAGCATTGCCAAACCTGAAACGCAGTGGTTTTGTGTTCATTAGGTATTGAATTCAAAATTTAATATAAATTGAACACAAACCCCGAAGGGCTCAATCAGCCCAAAGAAAACACAAACAAAAACTGATTAAACGAAGTGCCACTGTTTTTTGATGAGCGTGGGCGGTGAGAAGCCACATTGCTGGATTGACAAAGCGCTTTGGGTACTTTGGCGCTCCAAAATGCGCAGCATTCTTGAGTACAGCTAAAACAACATTAACTGCGAAAAACTACCATGCCCCAGCGGCAAAGAGCGGAAAAAATCAACATTTATCCCCAAAACTATTGCTCCTTAAGGAATGAGGACCAGTTAATGGCGGAAAAGATGCTGAAATGAATTCAGCATGACGATAGCCTTAAGAATATGTGCTATAAAAAACAAATGAAGCTAATAGAAATGTGTCCACACGATAGCACATACCGGGGAAACTTAGTCTTTAGTAGCTACCTGGCCTGCTAACCAGAGCTAAACTTAGATTGTCTGCGCTATAACCAGGCAGCCCCAGCCACCCTGACGGCCTTGAAGATAAAACTATAAGCTTATAAATTAATCCCCTGCCCTTACCAGGCCGGATTAGGTTTTTATATAAAGTACCTCTCTCCCTCCTTTAATTCCTGATTTTTGATACTAAGAGGCTTCATATTTACACCCAATTTCCTAAGTACCCATAATAATAGTTGAATACCGATAAAAGAAGCTACAATAATCCATAATATCCCTCCAAACCTGCTTGAAAATTTCGTCTTAATTTCAACCAATTCTGTGCGTTTCACTTTAATCATGTGATCCGTATCAATAAGATTACGAATGTCGTCTGTGCGGATTTGCGGGGCAAACAGGGCGGCAACTGTAGACTGATCATTAATACGGTAAATGGTCTGAGGGATCAGTTGAGAATCACCAAGCTGGTCGAAGTAATAATAAGTGTTTTCATTTTTCCATACGGAGCCATAACTGCCGCCAACCATGCCTATTTTTTGCCAGCTTCCTTTAGTGGGTTCATCCAACCTGTAAATATGGGTTGACTCGGATTTAAGTCCAGGACTTTTATTTCTGCCCCAGACTTGACTGGCCTCAGTGTAAAGAATTTGATGACCATCTGAGAAAATCAGCGGTGCAATTTCTTTGAAATTGCCTTTATTGAAGGGATTATCCCTGGTTCTCAAAACTTTCTTTTCTTTCTTATCAAAGTAAAAAATCCCATCCTTGCTTAGGAATAAAGAATGATAAACATGCGCCCCATTTAGAGACAATACCCGATAAGGGCTGTGCTGCTTGTCGAAGGCTATATCATTAACATAAACCATACCTTGTTTAGGATCTACAAGATAATCCTCCTGGTTTTGGGCGTCAATCACTATGGCATATAAATCAGGATGGTCTTGAAGTGGCAATCGGGTATTTTTGTAATACACATATTGGCCATCTGCCAGATAGTTTTTATTTTCACGAATATCTCCATCATTGTACCATTCTGAGATTTGTCTGAGGCCCGTAGCATGTGCCTGAGGAAGAATTTTACCCTGGTAGTAAGCTAAGTTTCCGTTAGTCGCAACTTCCGTTTTCAGGATGGCACGATAAGGAACTGAGCTGGTTTTAAGTGTAGTGAGCGGGTAAATATAGGTCTGGGGCTTGTCTCCTATCCCAAGCCCATATAAACTCATCTGACCTAATTCTGAGAAAAATGATAAATCCTCATTTCTCACACTCATTGAAGCACAGTAACAGGTTTGCTTTCCATCGGTAAAATAATCATTGCCGATTGCCCTGGCTGTAGCCGGATTGAAATCTTTAACAATCAGGTTGCCGCAGTATGCATGATTTTTATCTATGCCAAACTGTCGATTTTGGTAGCTGTCATCAACCAGTCTGAAACTATTGGCATCAGCTTCCTTAACTAAATAGTCTCCATTACTAGGCACAGATGCATATACCTGTTTCTGATACAGGGTAAATATCCCACCTATTTTCTGTCCTTTATTATATATTACATTACTATCCGGCCCCCTGGTTTCTGAAAAAAGAATAGATATCGAAAATGTTATGATAAAAATTAATAAAACAATGAATGCCGTTTTTCCGACACGCTTATTAATACTTAGTTTCATTTTTTAGGTTATGGAGTAAGAGACGAAAAAATAGCGCATTTCTTAATGTATTTAATATCAATCAAGAAGTTATTATCAGGTAGAACAACGTAATTGATAAAATGTTTAAGGTGTAGCAATTAAGGGTAAAAGCAGTTGAAGCATTAGATATCACCTCAAAAATAAACGCTAAAACTTGGCTTAATCCCTATCTTTTGACCTTAATGAACAGTATAAATTAGCACATTATTCTTCTAAATTACCCGTCTTTTTTCATTTCCTATTAGTATTCAGGCTTTATTTAGTACCGATTTCTACCCTACCCCCATTTTTAAACAGATCGTGAGAAATAAAATAACCCTGGTTTATTTTTCCATCTACTTTAATCTCTGTAATGCCCCTTCCTTTACCAGGCTTGCTGATGGTTAATACTTTACCACTACTGGTTTTCCATTTTACCTCGTCAAAAAGCGGCGCAGTAACGACGTAAGTTGGATCGGTTGCTGAGAATGGATATAATCCCAACGAAGAAAACACATACCAGGCAGACATTTCGCCGGCATCATCCATTCCCGAAAGCGCCAAACCATCGCTTCCTATGCCATATAGTTCATTTAGTATTTTATCAATAATTTTTTGTGATTTTTCCGGCTTGCCGATAAAGGTGTAAGCAAAAGGAGCTTCATGATCTGGCTGGTTGCCCTGACAGTACTGACCAATCATGGTTTCAACATTACGGGCAATATATTTTGGGTTCCAGGGTACAGTAAATAAGGAATCCAGTTTGGATTCGAAGCCTTTTGCACCACCATATAACTCAATTAAACCTTTCATATCATGGGGAGCATAAAACGAAACCTGCCAGGCATTGGCTTCTCTGTACATATATTCGTAATAAGGATATTGCGGATTAAAAGGTTTAATCCAATCACCATTTTCCAATCTGCCCCTCATAAAGCGCGTAGCCGGATCGAACACATTTTTATAATTTTTCGATCTCCTCATCAGGACATGATAATTACTGCTATCGCCTAATTTTTTAGCGATTTGGGCCAGCGAATAATCATCATAGGCATATTCCAGCGTTTTAGAAACCCCTGCCCTGGCTTTGGTTTCTACATGTGGATTTTTAACATCAGGGTCTGAAATATACCCTTTCTCGATATATTCTTTCACGAACGGGCGGGCACCACCATCCACATTGGCATTACGCAACAAAATCTGGTAGGTCCCTTTGATATCGAAATCATCTATTCCCCTCAAATACGCTCCCGCAATAGAAGACGCCCCATGGTCGCCATGAAAAAAAGTCGGAATAAAACCCGTTTTATCGCCAACATCTTTCATTGATTTAATTACATCCAAGGTTACTTTAGGTGTAATCAGACCTAAAAGCACATCTTTATTGCGGTAGGTATCCCAAAGCGATGGTTCAGTATAATAATTGAAATTTCCTTTTACCACATTGTGCTTTGCATCTCTGAATTCACCATTAACATCACTCCTTAAAGCTGGCCATAAAAAAGACCGGTACAAGCAAGAGTATAACATTTGTTTTTGTTTCTCAGTTCCACCCTTAACCTGAATGTTTGATAAAAGCGCCTCCCATTTCTCTGTAGCCTCACGGCGGATCTGCGTAAATGTTTTATTGCCGATTTCTTTTGCCAGATTTTCCTTAGCATTGGCTATACTCACAAACGATAAGCCGATCTTAAGTTCTACAGGTCCTTTATTTCCATCTGCAAGATGAAGAATGGCATAACCTGAGCGTTTGCCGGCATCGGTAATATCAAGTTTATCTATCTTTCCGTTCACCACTGCATAAAAGTATACGTTTTCGCCCCCTTGAAAACCTTGTATGGCCGATGGACCATCTTGTGCGATATTCCAGGTATTAACGCTGCTATTGGCTTTACCCATACTCAATAGGATTTGTTTGTCGGAATTGTTTTTGTAGGTATATTCATGAAAACCACATCTTAAGGTTGAAGTAAGCCTGACGTTTACCTGGTAATCATCCAAATAAACCTGATAAAACCCTGGTGCAGCACTTTCCTTTTTGTGCGAAAACTTTGATCCAAATTTACCTTGTGGGTTTGATAGCGGTAAAACAGGAATATTACACAGGTTCCAGTGCCCTTTATTGGTGTGTGCAAAGCCATAAATGGTATCGTCTTCGTACTCGTAGCCGGCGCCAGAGCCAAATTCCGTAACCGGACTTAATTGTACCATCGCATTAGGCAACGAGCTACCCGGAAAAGTTAAACCTGCCCACGATCGCCAGCCCTCTGGTAATTCATAGCCTAAAATTTTCGGATCGGTTAAAGGCGCCGTGCCAATAAAAGTGTTTACGTATTGGGTTAATTTGGTTTGGGCATGAGATTGGTGCAGGCTCACAACAACTACCATTAGGAGAATGGTTAAGGATTTGGTTAGCAACTTCATTTAAATAAAACGTTTTAGTATAATATCAAATATATAAAATCTATCAGTCCTATCCACAAAATATCATAATAGTTACCAATTTAAGTTAAGAAACGCAGCAATATAAGATGCTTAAATAGTTGAATAATTTGCCAAATATCGGGATGCTTTATTACCTGGCTTTCCGTGCCTCCTATTCTATTTTATATATCTTTGATTTACACACTAATCAAATAACCAACATGCTTTTAAATTACAGGCAATATATGGTTTGCACAGTATTATCGTGCTTACTACTCCTCTGCTTCACTAACAGGCTATTGGCCCAAAACAAAGAAAATGCTGCTTTTACAATGTGGGATAATAAACCAGCACAAAAATGGATGACCGAGGCTTATCCTATTGGCAACGGCCGCATTGGCGGGATGATTTTTGGCGGTGTTGATCAGGAACACATTCAGTTTAACGATAACACATTGTGGACCGGTGACGAAAATGACCGGGGCATGTATCAGGCCTTTGGCGATCTGTTTATTGATTTCAATAATAAAGACCAGCCATTTACCAGCTACAGCCGCAAACTGGATATTGATCATGCAGTACATACTATTAATTACACACAAAACGACACCCAATTTAAACGTGAGTATTTTTGCAGCTTTCCGGATAAAGTGATGGTGTTCCATTTCACCGCTAACCAAAAGAAAGCTTACTCTGCCATCATTAGTTTAAAAGATGCGCATGACGGTACGATAACGGCCAGCGGAAATACCATTCAAATCAGGGGTAAACTACCAAACGGCATGACTTACCAGGCTACTGCTGTAGTTAAAGTAGAAAATGGGAAACTTGAGGCTGTTAAAGATGGTGACAGCGAAAAATTAAAAATAACCAATGCAGATGCGATTACCCTGATTTTTACTGCAGCCACCAATTACATCAACAAACGTGAGCAAAACTGGAAAGGTGAAGAACCTGCGCCTAAAATTGTACGCGTATTAAATGCGGTTAAAACCAAAAGTTACAATAAACTTTTAAAAAATCATACCCAGGATTACGACCATTTATATAACCGTCTGGCTATAAATCTTGGAACGAGTAATGCCGACACCCAAAAGCTACCTAACTATCAGCGGCTGATCAATTATAAAAAGGTAGCCGACCCTGCACTTGAAGCTTTAATTTTTCAATATGGCCGGTATCTGTTAATCAGTTCGTCAAGACCAGGTGGCTTACCGGCTAATTTGCAAGGTCTCTGGAACGAAAGTAATACCCCACCATGGGGCAGCGATTACCACTCGAACATCAACATCCAGATGAATTATTGGCTGGCTGAGCCGACCAATCTTTCTGAGTGCCAGATTCCGTACCTGGATTATATTAATAGCATGAGAGAAGTTAGTGCTATGGCCACCCGCAAGCAATATCCCAATACGAGGGGCTGGACGGTAAAAACAGAGAACAATATTTTTGGCGGCATGAGTTTTCTATGGAACACCCCCGGAAGTGCCTGGTATGCACAAGCACTGTGGGAGCATTATGCCTTTACAAAAGACAAAAATTATTTAAAGAATTTTGCTTACCCAATTATAAAAGAAATCGCTGAATTTTGGGACGATCATTTAAAAAGAAGACCTGACGGTACTTTGGTTTCGCCATTGGGCTGGTCGCCGGAACATGGACCAACGGAAGACGGGGTAACACATGATCAACAGATTGTGTACGATTTATTCACCAACTATATCGAAGCAGCCGAAATATTAGGTATTGATCAAGATTACAAAACTTACATTGCAGACCTTAAAGCACATCTATTAAAACCTAAAATCGGAAAATGGGGTCAGCTGCAGGAATGGGAAACCGACCGCGATGATCCAAAGGATCAGCACAGACATATCTCCCATCTTTTTGGTTTACATCCGGGGAGAGAGATCAGTACCATTAAAACGCCCGAACTCGCAAAAGCAGCGCGGGTAACTTTAACTGCCCGGGGGGATGAATCAACAGGCTGGTCGATGGCCTGGAAAATGAATTTCTGGGCACGTTTACAGGATGGAAACCATGCTTATAAAATCTTACAAAACTTTATCACACCGGTTGGTGGTTCAGGTACCGATTATAACAAAGGCGGTGGCATTTATACCAATCTGTTCTGCGCACATCCACCCTTTCAAATTGATGGAAACTTTGGCTATACTGCAGGTATTTCGGAAATGTTGCTGCAAAGCCAAACTGGCGAATTACAGTTTTTACCAGCTTTACCTGATCAGTGGGCAGCAGCAGGAAGTATTCAGGGTTTAAGGGCCCGCGGTAATTTCGAAATTACCAATTTGCAATGGAAGGATGGTAAAGTTGTTAAACTATCAATCAAATCCTTATCGGGCGAGAATTGTATTGTGAGGTCTCCCAATGCGTTAAAACATACAGTTAAGGGTATCGATGAAGAAAAATCGGGAAAGGACTTTACATACAGTTTTAAAACGCAGGTTGGGAAAGTGTATCGTTTTGAAGGATAGTATGGAGATCTGGTGATGATTTATAGGATTGAATTAATTTTAATGGCATTTTTTTTTGCGAATACCAGGTTCGCGGGAGATCGTCATCCTCAATTCGATTGGGGATCTTAAAGCACTTGTATTAAGATCCCCACCTGAGCCCACCGTGTGAACACATCTTTTTTAAGAATGGTTTTGGGCATCATGCTAGCTGGCTTTTATAGACCACAGTCTTTATCGAAGGACGTCGTCAATCCCAAGTGGCAGGAGAATCAAAAAAATAGGTGCATAATGGTCCAAATAGCATTGCCAAACCTGAAACGCAGTGGTTTTGTGTTCATTCGCATTGAATTCAAAATTTAATATAAATTGAACACAAAACGAAGTGCCACTATTTTTTTGATGAGCGTGGGCAGTGAGAAGCCACATTGCTGGATTGACAAAGCGCTTTGGGTACTTTGGCGCTCCAAAGTACCATGCCCCCGCGGCAAAGAGCGGAAAAAATCAACATTTGTTCCCAAAACTATTGCTTCTTAAGAAATCAGTACCTGTTAATGGCGGGAAAGATGCTAAATAAATTCAGCATGACGATCGCCTTAGGAATATGTACTATAAAAAATAAATGCAGCTAACAGAAATGTGTCCACACGATAGCGCCTGCGCAGAATCTATTAAAATCTGCTTAGTTAATCATTAAGTCTCTTCATCCCAAACATTCCTTTGCAAATTTCCGTTTTATCATAAAAGAAATCCATGAGTACATCCAATAAGATAATAACCGAACACAATGCCAAAGCTGTGGTACTTGATTTTATCAATGCCTTAAACGCCGAAAACTTTGAAATGGCCAGAGCACAATTGCAGGATGATATGACTTTTAAAGGTGTGATGGGAGAAAGAAATGGCGCTGATATTTACATCGAAGACATGAAGAAAATGAAATTCAAATACGATGTTAAAAAGGTATTTGTAGATCAGGAAGAAGTTTGCCTTTGGTACGATATCAACATGGGTGAAAAAACAATCTTTTCAAGCGGCTGGTACAAACTCGAAGACGAGAAGATTAAATCGTTCCAGGTAATATTTGATCCAAGACCAATTTTATAAGATTAATTAATCTATGTAACTGTCATACAGAGGGATAATTTATTTTATAAAATCAATATGACCGTATCGTCATTTCGACCGCAGTGGAGAAATCTTTTAAACTTGATATCAATAAGGCGGTACAAAGCTCTCTCCATTTCGCTTCGCTACATCCGATAGCTATCGAATCGAGATGACCGATTGTAACAAGCGTTAACAAACCTGCTTAAGCTTTTTAATAATAATGTGGCTATCTTCCAATTGAAAAAGAAACATTAAAAACTCATCCGTTTCACTGATTTCAATACTTTTAACGGTGCCAGATTGGATCTTTTCATCCGTTATAACCTCTCCCACCTTAATTTCTAAAAGGGTTGATGTTGGCAAACTATCATTAACAGTTATCATTTTTGTGAAGGTAAGCGCAAAGTAAAACAGGTTTGTTCAGGCGTGGAAGATACATCAAGGGTACCATCATGCGCATTGGCAATTTCTGAGGCAATGTAAAGACCTAAACCCAGGCCTTTTTGATTGGGTTCTACCTCACCTCTCGAAAAAGGCTGAAATAGGCGCTCCATAGCAGCGGCTGGTATTTGTTTGCCCTTATTCGCTACGCAAAGATTAAACTCTTCGGTATTGCTAAATGCGGTAATTTCTACGGTAGAATCTGATGGGGAATAATTTAAAGCGTTTGCAAGCAAATTAGAAAAAAGCTGTGCTAGTCGTTTCCCGTCCGCATGAACAGGATGATCAAAATTAAAGTTTACCTTAATAGCTCTTGATGGCCAAATGGCCTGTAACTCTTCGACCACCTGGAGCAGCAACTTTTCTAAATCTTCGTCTGGTGTTTTAGTAATCGTAATACCCTCGCCTAATCTTCCGCTGGCAAAATCGAGCATGTTCTCAATCAAACCATTCATCCTAAAAGAAGAATCTTTTATAATTTTAGTGATACGGCCACTGCGTTCATCTACATTCAAACGCGATAAAAGCTGTGCACTGTTTGAAATTGCGTTTAGTGGATTTCGTAAATCGTGACCCAAAATAGCAATAAACTGATCTCTTAAAACAGCTATCTCTTGTTCTTTTTTTAATTCTCTCTCTGTTTTCGCAAGTTCTTCCAGTGCGTCTAAATGAAAAGCAATTAAGTCGGCAAACATGGTAAACATACCTGTAACCGTTGGATTTTTCAGTTTAGCAGGTTTAGGATCAATGGCACAAAGTGTGCCGAAAAACATACCATTTTTTAACTTGATGGGTACTGAAATGTAACTCTGAAAACCATACATTAACGGCGTATGGTGATGTGCAAAATCGGGATCTTCTGCCACGTGGTCAATGATAACGGCCTGTTTATGCTGCCTGATCTCGTTACAGATGGTCGTTTCAAGTTTAAGTTCACCTCCCACAGCTAACCCGAAATTTATTTCATCACGAACAGCACAAATAGTCCATGTATCTGATGTTACCCTGGCCACTGCCGAAAAGCCCATTCCTGTGGTTCTACAAACAATTTCTAAAATATGTGCAACTGCAGGAATCTTACTTATAGATTCGATATCGTTAAGGATGGTTTTACTAGAATTTTGCAATACTAAAGGCTATAATTTTCAAGCAATTTACAAATATTTACGTGATGCAAAAAACAGTAACCGGTGTTTTAACACAGCTTTTACATAGATTGAATGCTTTATTCCTAATTTGCGTATAAAGTCCAGGATTAATATCAAATTTAAAGATAAAACAAAACCGTATTGATTAGAATTGAACAGAATATCAAACTCAGTCAATAACACCAATCAATACGGTTGATTATATTAAGCTTTTAATAAAGCTGGTTTCTCATGATAAGTTTTCCAAAGCAGCTCACCAAATAAGGTGTTAGACCAGGCAAACCAGGCCCTGGTAAAGTTTGCAGGATTGTCTTTATTAAAGGCTTCGTGCATGAAACCTTTGCCAGCATGCGTTTTACGCAAAGTATCTATACAATATTTAATCTCTGCATCATCTTTAGATGTTAAGGCGCGCATGGTAATGCTCATCGGCCAGATCATGTCCTGACCAACATGCGGACCACCAATGCCTTCTCCAGCAGTACCTTTAAAGAAGTAAGGATTATCTTTTGAAAGCGCAAATTTTCTTGTATTTTGATAAATCGGATCTTCAATTTTCATGGCACCCAGATAAGGTAAACCCAATAAACTTGGCACGTTCGAATCGTCCATTAAATACGAACTACCAAAACCATCAACTTCGAAGGCGTAAATTTTGCCGTATTTCGGGTGATTTACAACAGCATGTTTTTGAAGTGCAGCATTTACCTCATCCGCAAGATTTAATAAGTTACTTTCTAATGTTTTATCGCTGTTTAGGGCCTTAATCATTTCTGCTGCCTGCTTTAAGCTTGATACGGCAAAGAAATTAGAAGGAATCAGGAATGGAAAAATGGTGGCGTCATCACTCGGACGAAAGGCCGAACAGATCAATCCAACCGGATTTACAGGAAAACCATAACCCGCCATTGGTAACGAATCTGTAGGTTTTGTGGTTTCCCTTTGGAAATGGTATGGGCCTTTATCAGCTTTGCGCTGTTGCTCTTTAAAAGTTTTTAAAGTGGCCTCAATTCCTTTTTTCCAGTCGGCATCGAATGGTGTTTTATCACCTGTTTTTTTCCAGTAATGGTAAGCTAAACGGATAGGATAACACAATGAGTCGATTTCCCACTTGCGTTCGTGTACACCCGGCTGCATAGCGGTTTCATCAGTTTTCCACTCACCAACTTTGTTGGCATCGCCATAAAATGCATTTGCATAAGGATCTTTTAAAATACATTTAGTCTGGTGGATAATTACACCGGCAATCAGTTTTTTTAGCGGCTCGTCTTCATTTACAAATTGAAGGTAAGGCCAAACCTGAGCAGAACTATCTCGTAGCCACATGGCATCGATGTCGCCAGTAATTACATAAGTATCTGGTCTGCCATTTTTTTCTGAATGATAAACCGTTGTATCTAACGTATTCGGGAAACAGTTTTCGAACAGCCAGGCCAATTCAGGATTTTTAACATTTGCCTGGAAAGTTTTAATGGCAGTATCTACAGCTTTACTTTGAAAATGTCGTTTTGCGGCAGCTACACGTACCACAGGAAATTCTGGTGCAAGATCGGCAGCAAAAGAAAATTTCGATGCAACAACTCCTGCCCCTAACAAGCCTGTGTTTTGTATAAATGTTCTTCTTTTCATTATGATGTATTATGATATTTTGGTTTAATTTTTATGGAACGGAACGCATTCTATTATCAATCCTATAAATGGTAATGATAGCATATTATTCGGTTAGTCCTTAACAAATATTATGATAATTTTTCGAACATCAAAATCATGATGGTCAATTAAACCATTCCTAAATCGATTTTCTTATACAGTATATTGAAATAGATTCAGTTCACATTCTAATGTCCTAAGATAATCAAGTATATCTGTAAAAATAATTCTGAATGCCTATATTTAAACAACCAAACCTATTGTTATGAATGCTGATCACATGACCCTATCAAAGCGAATTTTATCCATCGATATATTACGTGGGTTAGTGATGATCATTATGGCGCTTGATCATACGAGAGATTTCTTTCATATCAGTGCCATGACAGGCGATCCGCTAAATCCTGAAACCACTACGGGAATGTTATTTTTTACCCGTTGGATTACCCATTTCTGTGCACCAACCTTTGTTTTTTTGTCTGGATTATCGGCTTATTTATCTGCACAGCGCAAAACTCCTGCTCAGGCGAGTTCTTTTCTGCTGAAAAGAGGTTTATGGTTAATTGTAATTGAAATTACATTAATTACACTCGGTTTAACCTTTAACCCATTTTACAATTTCATCATCCTTCAGGTAATATGGGCAATTGGCTTTAGCATGATTTTTTTAGCGCTATTCAGCCGCATTTCTTATAAAACTGTGCTCATAATTGGTTTAATATTGGTTTTCGGACATAACCTTTTCGATTTATTTCCTGCGCCTACAGACACAAATGGTGGCTTGATCTTGAAAATATTTTTCACGGCGTCGGGAACTATTTTGCCGGTTTCAAGTACTCATCTTGTTGGTGTATTTTATGCCATCCTGCCTTGGACAGGTGTGATGTTTGTGGGTTATGGAGTTGGTGCATGGTATAAAAAAGGCTACGCTGCCGAGCGCAGAAAGCGCAATTTATTAATTGTAGGTTTGCTCACTATATTTGTGTTTATCTCTTTGAGATTGATCAATATATATGGCGACCCTGTTCCGCGAAAAGAATATCACGACCTGTTTAAGAATTTGCTTGCTTTTTTTAATGTGAGCAAATATCCACCATCGTTACAGTATACCGCCATGACTTTAGGTCCGGCCATGTTATTTTTGGCTTTCACCGAAAACCTGAATAACTGGTTTACCAGGATAACTGCTGTGTATGGTGCTGTACCTTTCTTCTATTATATACTACACTTTTATCTGCTTCATACCCTACTTGTAATTGTATTTTTTGCCTCAGGGTACACAAGTAAGGAGATTGTACAAATTCCGTTCTGGTTTAGGCCGGCTACATTTGGTTTTAGTTTACCAATAGTGTATTTAATATGGTTTTGTGTAGTAGCAGCCTTGTATTTACCATGTAAATGGTTTAAACGATACAAAGAAAAGCACAAACAGTGGTGGTTAAGGTATGTTTAAACAAAGAGAGTGTATCATAAAGTCGATTTCACATTAGATAATAAAGTTTGTTTTAATAACAGATTGTCATTCTGAGCAAAGCGAAGAATCTTTATTGTAGTATCACAAATCACTGGTTAGTGCTCATCTGTTAAAGATTCTTCATTGCATTCAGAATGACAGTAAGAATTAATTAACCGATCCCGATTTAACCAATACCTTCTGATAAGCAGGAAGAGTTATATCATCAACAACTATTCCCCTGGTAGTACTGGCGTGCACAAAAAAACCATTATTGAGGTAAACCCCAACATGATCTACATCATTTCCGCCAAATGAGAAAAACACCAAATCTCCTTCCTTTAAATTATCTATATTTTTACGCTTCACCACATTGGCCTGCTCGCGTGAAATACGGGGAAGTGTAACCCCATATATTTCTTTCTCCAATAAAAAAGCAAAACCAGAACAATCAACACCATTTTTATCCAATCCGCCAAATCGGTACCTCACCCCTGTCCAATCGGTGATGAAACGATAAAGTGGTTTGCTTTTTAAATTCGCCATAGCATCAGCAGCCTTAGAAGCTTTGGTGTCACTTTTAACAGTATACTTTCGGGTACCGCATGACGAAAGAAAAAATATGATTGCTATTAAAAATAATATATTCCTTTTCAGGTGGAAGTTAAAAGGTATAAGGTTTAAGGTAAGCTGCATAAATAATATATTAATGTATTAGAGATTAAAGATGTTTTGTCCTTAAACCTTACACCCTAAACCTCTAACCTTTCCTAATTTTTTATTAACCGCTGTATTTCATCTAATTTTAACAGCGCCTCAACAGGTGTTAACGCATTTACATCCAAATTATTGAGTGTATCGCGGATTTTCACCAGAACAGGATCATCAATCGCGAACATCTGTAACTGGTAAGCCTGGTTCTGTACTTTTTTAATGCTGTCTTTTATACTTTGCCCTTCGGTCCTGTCTATTTCCAGTTTCTTCAGGATCTCATTGGCCCGACCGATTAATTTTGTTGGCATACCGGCCATTTTTGCCACGTGTATCCCAAAACTATGTTCACTGCCACCAGGAATCAGTTTCCTTAAAAAGATCACCTTATTGGTCATTTCTTTTACCGATACATTAAAGTTTTTAATGCGCGGCATGGTATTGGCCAATTCGTTTAGTTCATGGTAGTGCGTAGCAAATAAGGTTTTTGGTCGCGCTGTTGGGTGCTGATGCAAAAACTCAGCAATTGCCCAGGCAATTGAAATACCATCATAGGTACTCGTTCCGCGGCCAATTTCATCAAGTAAGATCAAACTATCATCCGAAATATTGTTCAGGATACTGGCCGTTTCATTCATTTCGACCATGAATGTACTTTCTCCTGAAGAGATATTATCAGATGCCCCTACCCGGGTAAAAATTTTATCTACAATACCCACTTCTGCATCCTTGGCAGGAACGAAGGAACCCATTTGCGCCATCAGTACAATCAGCGCGGTTTGCCTTAAAATGGCCGACTTACCCGCCATGTTGGGACCTGTAATCATAATAATCTGCTGACTCTCGGTATCGAGGTATACATCATTCGTAATGTATTCCTGCCCCACAGGCAATTGTTTTTCAATTACCGGGTGACGGCCTCCCTTAATATCAAGCACCTTATTCTCGGTAACTTTGGGTTTGTTATAGTGGTTTTTAACAGCCAGCTGTGCGAAACACAATAAACAATCAAGCTGTGCAATTAAAAATGAATCAAGTTGGATCGGTTTAATGTAACTGGCTGTTTCGTACATCAGTTCGTTATATAAACGGATTTCTATAGCCTGTATCTTTTCTTCCGCACCTAAAATCTGATCTTCGTATTCTTTAAGCTCCGGTGTAATGTATCGCTCCGCATTAACAAGTGTTTGTTTACGGATCCAGCCTTCTGGTACTTTATCTTTATGGGTATGGGTAACTTCTAAATAGTAACCAAAAACATTATTAAAGGCAATTTTTAAGGATGGAATACCTGTTGCCTCTGCTTCACGCTTCTGGATCTGCACAAGGTAATCTTTACCACCAAAGGCAATTTTACGCAAACGGTCTAAGTCTTCGTCAATACCGTCCGCAATTACATTTCCTTTAATCAGCAATGCAGGTGGCTCGGGCTGTAATTCCCTTTCGATCCTTTCGCGGATGGCCAAACACGGATTTAACTGATCTGCTATTTTAATCAGGAAAGGGTTTTTAGAATCAGCGGCCAGTTTTTTAACCGCTTCAATATGGTAAAGTGCACGTTTTAAGGCAACCAGTTCTCTTGGACCAACACGTTGCAGGCCCACTTTAGAAATGAGTCGTTCTAAATCGCCAATCTGTTTAATGTTGTTTAGAAATTCGCCTTGTAGTTCCTCATGTTTTACAAAATATTCCACCATTCCAAGTCGTTCCTGGATTGGCTTCAATTCTTTTAACGGCATAATGATCCATTTCTGCAACAAACGCGCACCCATTGGTGTACAGGTATGATCCAGAATATCGAAAAGGGTTACCGCATTATCATTAGGTGAGTTCACCAATTCCAGGTTACGAATGGTAAAACGATCTAACCACATGTAGCGGTCTTCCTCGATACGGCCAATCGAACTGATATGTTGTAGATTCCGGTGTTCAGTCTCGCCCAGATAGTGTAAAATCACACCAGCGGCAACGATTCCGCTCTGCAAACGCTCCACCCCAAAACCTTTTAATGATGCAACCTCAAAGTGTTTCATCAGGGTTTCGTTCCCGAAATCAGTAGTAAAAGGCCATTCATCTAAACCAAAAGTGTAAAAATGGTCGCCGAAGTTTTCGGTAAAAACCTGTCTTTTAGATTTCTGAAAAATAACCTCTGTCGGTTTAAAGCCTTGTAAAAGTTTATCAATATAATCGCTGTTACCTTGAGCGATTAAGAATTCACCTGTTGAAATATCTAAAAATGAAACGCCCAATTGTGTTTTATCAAAGAAAACGCAGGCAAGGAAATTATTCGATTTTTGGTTTACAATATTATCGCCATAAGCTACACCAGGGGTAACCAACTCGGTTACACCACGTTTAACAATGGTTTTTGTGGTTTTAGGATCCTCAAGCTGATCGCATATCGCAACACGCTGACCAGCCCTAACCAGTTTAGAAAGGTAATTATCTAACGAGTGGTGTGGAAAACCAGCCAGTTCCAATGCACCGCCATTGGGTCCTGTACCCCTTCTGGTGAGTACAATGCCTAAAATCTGTGCCGTTTTAATGGCATCTTCGCCAAAGGTTTCATAAAAATCGCCAACCCTAAATAGTAAAAGTGCGCCCGGATACTTCGCTTTAATTGCGTTGTATTGCTGCATTAACGGGGTTTCTTTATTCGTGTCTTTAGCCAAAACTGAAATTAATTTACAAAAGCCATAAAGATAACACGAATAAGCATTTTACAACTGTTTTGTTGAAAAGTTAAAAAAAAATTGGTTGTTTAACCGGTTAATCGTAGGATTTTACAGTTAACCAATTTATATATAAATGCTATAACCCAGTTGTATATTATTTTACTTCATCAACAATTGACCAATTTACAGTTAATCATGATTTGTAAATGAAGGGTTCTGTGCATTTCGGGTTAAACAGTCCTGTTATCCGCTTTAATCGTTACACTCGTGTTCGCTTCTACCAGGTTTAGGTACAATGGCCTGTTATAAACCAGTTGTATAATAGTTTTCTGTTTTCAACAGTTAACCAGTTTATACAATTTAAACAGTTAACCATCATTTGGAAATCAAGGGTTCTGCGCATTTCGGGTTATACAGTCCTGTTATCCGCTTTAATCGTTATACTCGTGTTCGCTCCTACCAGGTTTAGGTACAATGGTCCGTTATAACCCAATTGTATAAATCAACACTAATTAAAAACGTTTCTTATAGTTGTGTGTTACGTTTATATAATTTAACCTAATATTTTAATTATGACGATCCAACTGAATACCGACAAAAATTTAACTATTCATCAGGAATATGATGAAAAAATCCAAACCCAGTTAAATGAAGGCTTGAGCAGATACAGCGATTTAATTACACGTTTAGAAGTTCATCTATCTGATGAAAACGGCAGTAAAGATGGTTTAGACGATAAAAGATGTTTGTTGGAGGCCAGAATAACTGGAAAAGAACCTTTAGCCGTTACCAATATGGGCAATACCTACGATTTGGCCATTACAGGCGCTTTAACCAAGCTGAAAAGTGCTCTGGAAAAAGTGGCTGGAAAAATGAAAAGTCACTAGAGAATAAATAGATGCTGATCGATAAGAATCAGGACTGCATTATGATAAAACAAAGAGACTGTATCGAAAGTAAAAACTATAATTCAAACAGCAATTTTCAGGTAGAAAATTGCTGTTTTTATTTGAGAAGGTTCTGTGCGGAAACTTGAAACAGCAACTGTTTAATCGCAATTTCAGGCAAATGAATGAAAACAATTATTGTTTTTTCAAAGCGATTTGCGTCAAAACCATCTCAGTACGCAAATTTACCTTGAAGTAGCTATATCAGCATTAAATATTTTCGATGGCGTACCCTAATCTGAATTCAAACTTATCCTTTTATAATTATTGAAAACTTTTGTTTTGCAATAATTATATACCCAGGCTAAATATACCTGCTTTTACAGCAAACAACACAAGGCCGGCGGTATTGCGACACCCGGTTTTAAGAAGAAGGTTATTGCGGTGCCCTTCAACCGTACGTACGCTTAAACATAATTTTCCGGCAATTTCAGCAGCGCTTAGTTCATTGCATATCATCTCAAGTACTTCCCTTTCACGCTTTGTAATATCTGCTGTTATATCAGCCAATTCCCTATTTTTTTTATTTTTGAAATTTGCTGTATGCTGTATAGCCTCCATGGTTTGCTGATTGATGTAAAATCCGGTCGTGTGCACTGTATTGATAGCAGTTATTAATTCGTCCTTATTGCAGTTTTTTTCAAGATAGGCATCGGCACCGGCGGCTATCATTTTTGAGATAAGCCTTTCCTGTACCAGAACTGATAATACCACAATCTTTATTTGCGGATATTGTTTCTGTAACATTTCATTCAGCTCAATACCATTCATCCCTGGCATGCTCATATCTATCAGGGCGATATCGGGCAGTATGCGCATACCCTTTAATTTTTCCAGAAAGTCCTGACCACTATGCGCATCGGTAACCAATTCAAAGCCAGGTATACTATTAATCAGCATTCCCAAACTCTGCCTGAAAATATTTTGATCATCCACAATGGCTATTCTGATATTTTCCATATTAAATGCCAGGTATTATTTTTATTTTAATCGACATACTAAACCCGCTAAGCTGGTTGTGATCCATAGTAAAATCAGCGCCTATAATTCCGAGCCTGCTTTCAATATTCTGCAGACCAATCCCCTTTTTTGTTTTGGTATTACCTGACATTCCGCGCCCATCATCCAGGTAGTTCACGCCCATATAACCGCCCTCGGTTTCAAAGCTGATGTATGCCCGGTTAGCCCTTGCGTGTTTAATCGTATTATTTAGCAACTCTTCCATTACCCTGTACAATGAAATAGCTGTAGCTTCATTAAGGCGATCAGGGAGGTCTTCGGCTTTATTGCTGATACTTACCTGTAAACCGCTGTTTAATGTTACAAATTCGCTTAATTCTTCAAGCGCGCCAATAAAACCATAAAGCAAGATACCTGCCGGGGACAGGTTGTGCGAAATATGACGCACATCCAAAATCACCTTATCAATAATAGATTTACAGGAGTCTTTAAAACTGCCGAGGTCTGCAGATGTGCTGCGGTTAAACATTTCGATAGTGATTCGCAGATTAGAGAGTGCGGTGCCCACATCGTCGTGCAGATCCTGTCCTATTCGTTTGCGCTCAGTCTCCCCTGATTCGATAACCGTTTGCAGCAGTTCTTTTTGATGGGCAATTTCGGCCTGTTGCATTTGCCTTTGCTGCCGAAGCAGCTTTTTTTGGTGCCTGATGAAAATCAGAACAAATGAAACAACCAGCATGAATACCCCGCCGATGCTTAGCAGCAACAGTATAAAAATATTATCGCTCGTTTTTTGCATATAAAAAGCCGGCGGTAAATAAAAGGTACATCACCATCACAAGGGTAGCGTGTATGGTAACAAAAAGATAAGCCACAGCAGAGCTCACCTTATCGATGAGTACATTCAGAAATGCAAAATAAAAAAGAGAACTGCCAAAATAAACCAGCAAGCCGCTTACGATCCAGGTGAGCGGATAATGTACCCATGATTTTTGTTTTTCGGTTTCACTGTATTTAAAAAAATAAAACAAACAGAATGCAATAATAATTAATGCGGCAACTGGCCGCGGGTACGAGTTAAACCGATAAATATCTTGTATAAAGATAAAATTAATGATACCAAAAACGGAGAAAATAACCATTAACCACCCGGCAAGCCTGACCGCCGCCGGGTGATTTAATGCTAATTGAAAAAATCGCATGATAAATAAAAATTCAATGATGGTATAAACGTGCAATAATGGCAAATTATTGATATGCCGCATGCCCAGCAGCCGCTCAGCAACATTAGTTATACCGCTAAAAACCACATAAAATAATATTATTTTAAAACTTTTGGTCTTATAAACTTTCATTATCACACCGGCAACTATGGGTAGCAATACCAGTGCCGGTACTATTATAGCAATATAAAATAGCTGCATAAATATTGATCAGCAAGGTCAGTCGGATGTAGAAAAAGGGATATGTAGCTCACTTGTCCGATCGCAAACCGGCGGACAAGGGGTAGTAAAGTCGTATACAAAGAGGTCTTTTTTGGTAGTATCATTTTCAATCGGGTCTATTGCTTCGCCTTTGTAAAATACCGGAACTAAAAGTCCGCTTAAATCGTTAACGGTGGCCTGCCCTTCTCCTTTCAGGCCAAAATACAACCTTATTCCGAGTGTGTTAGGATAATCTTTTTTCAATTGGTCGATGTCGTTTATTGAGATGAATATTGCCCTTGGCATCGTTTCAGGCTCATCTTTAAATTGAGGGATGAGGCTAATCGCTTGCAACCATCGCCTTACGCGTTCTTTTGCTTCCTTAAGGCTGATTTTTGTATCCTTAATGCACTTGTTAAGCGATTTTATCTCATTTTCGTTTATGTGATCTTTATAAATCTTGTCCATTTTTTTTGATTGTTATATTTTTTGATGTAAAGGATCAATTGCTAGCCGCCTTCGTTTTGCGGCCAGCCCGTTGAATGTAATTTGATGTTAGTAAAATTATCCTGTAATATTTTTCATTTTTTTATTGGTCATAGGCTTTAGGTATATGTTGGTTTAGAGGTTGCTGTAAAAATATAAATTGGGGGCAGCACTGAAATAAAAAGCCCGCGAATGCGGTTTAACTGATAAAATACATGGTCTGCCGGCTATCCGCAGATATCAGGTACTTAAAAAAAACAGGTTGGTCATTTGTTTGTGATGGATTGAGGTTAATTCAAAGCAAGGTACAAATATTTGAGATACTTATCTACGATAAATAGCTAAATTTCGTTCAATAATAATGTTACAGATGTATAGTACGAGTTCAATAACTTCTTGAGAGCAAATACCTGATAAATGGCACGTAATTTATAATGTAAGCGACGGATAAAGCTTATTCCGAAAAAGTTTGCTATAAAAATCACATATCCTTTTGCTGTCACGCTGCGCATAATGGATTGCTTTTTATTAATGCGTCGAAATGTTCTTAGACTCCGCGCTCATACTGACATAGGAAATAATTTGTTTAATTTTTAAGCAGGCTGTTAGCCTTTTGCCTTTATTGTTAAACAGAGTTTAACATTTGCCTTTTAGAAATTCAAATTTAGTACCCGCTACAGCATTCCTAAACATGGCATCATTTTCCTTGTCAACCGTGCTTATATGAATATTACCTTCTTTGCAAATTAAACCGAGCATACTTTGAGATTCATCAGTAGAATAAACATATTGAACAATACCATTTGTACTTATCAAATCCGAAAGGTACTTAACAAACTGAATCATATTTTGCTTATTTAGGATTAAGCCTCCCTTTAAAATCCTTACCTATATCTTCATTTTTGAGAAATTCCATCCCCTTTTTAAAGTTTTTATATTTTTCTTCCCGAAATCTCCATGCTAACTTCTCATCTCCCAAGAATATAAAACAGTCTGATTTTATCCCCTCTAAAAGATGATTGAGTTCTTCCCCTAGTGCTTGAATATGTTTTTTATTAGTTTTTGATGCTATCGTTAAAATATAATTGGCGAAGGTTTCCGGATAGAAATAATCATAATCTTCAATTTTTTCATTAAAATTCCTCTGCGGAAATATTGGATATTTCGCAAGACATTCCTTCCTTTTAATCTTTTTAATCACCTTATAGCTGTTTTTTAAACTAGCTGCTCAATATACCCCAAAAACAGATTAAGCGCTTTCTTTCTGTCATCGGTAACCTCAAATTGAAGTTTATGGTAAAGGTAATCTTCCAGATCGAAATTCAATACCTCCGGTAACTCTTGCAAAACTTCTTTTCTATGATCAAGGCCAAATTTTAAAGCGGCATTAAATTCATCTTTAAAGTCCTGCGAAATCTCTTTGTTGGCCACCCAGGCTGCATACATAAAGGGTAATCCGGTAAAGTTTTTCCACTCCTCACCCATATCATAAGCGTAAGCAAAATCTTCTTTTTTACCAAATGTCCTGTCTCCTATTAAAACAAAGGCATCTGTTTTTGCAGTTGGATCAGTCGTAAATTCCACTTCTTTTTTCCAGTAGAATTTCAGTAAAACTTTGGCTAAATTGTTTGATGTACGGGAATGGGCATCCAGCCTCACCGTTTTAATTTCCTGGGCAGGAACTTCACTAAAGATGAATACAGAGTTTACACCTCCATCACTTCCGATACAATAATCAGCCACAATATTGGCATTTGGAACCAGAGGAATAGCTGCAACCGGCATTAAGCCGATATCAGCCTGACCGTTAATTACTTTAGCTGCACAATCAGAAGGGATATCTAAACTTAAATCAATTTTATTTATAATGTCCGAATGCTCTAGTCCGTATATAAAAGCTTTAGTGTTGGTATAAGCAACAGCCGATATTTTAATCTTATTCAAAGTGTTATGTTTTGCGCTTCGCGTTTGGCGTTAAGCGTATTATTCAATTACTAAACCGTCTAAATGGACGGCCTCCGCCATGGTTCGTGTCCTCACGAACAATTGCTTATTTCGTTTCGTGGAGACACGAAACGGGGCCGTTTATTCCCCAATTACTAAACTATCTAAATGTACGGCGCTGTTAAATTCGAGTACGGTAAATTTTCCATCTTCGAATCCCATTTTATAAAGTACGGTATTCTGGTGTGGGAATTCTGTCATCAGGCTTAATGGTTTGCCTAATAATAAGCAGAGGAAAACACGCATTGCTCTACCATGCATGCAAAGTAAAACCGTTTTTTCTTCAGGCCGGGTCATTAGAACATCCATCGGTTGTTTTAAACGTTCATAAACATCCTGAACGCTTTCGCCACCTTCAAAATGAGCAGTATAATCTCCATTCTCCCAGCTCTGTAACATCTCACGGAAAGCATCACGCGCATCTTCAGTATTCGGTTTTCCCTCCCAAACACCCCAGGCCAACTCATCTAGTCCCGAAAGCTTTTCCCAGGGTAATTTAGCATCTATAAATTTTTGAACAGTTTGCCAGGTACGTTTTAAATCAGAAGTGTAAATCTTATCAAAAGGAATATCCTTATATTTTTGATAAAAAGCCTCTGCCTGTGCCCTTCCCAAATCATTTAAGTCAGAATTTACACCTCTGCCCTGTACTATGCCTTGTCTGTTCAATTCCGTTTCGCCGTGGCGTATGATGTATATTTCTTTAACCATTAAATGGGATTTTTTGGATTATAAGATTGCAGGATTAACGTTTTTTATTTATTATATTTTTTGAACCTCGCGAAAAGATCTTAAAACCCTGTCATCATAACAATTCTAATTCACTACTGGTAATTTATAATATTGCGGTTTCTTCTCTTCTTCGAAAACAACCTGCTCGAAATCCGTAACCACATTATATAGAGTATCGCGCTCTATTGCTTTTCTGCCTACCTGCTTGATCAGATTAACCAGCTCTTTAGTGCTCATTGCAGGCGTTTGTTCTTCTGCGCCGGCCATGGAATATATTTTTGTAGTATCATCCAAAGTACCGTCGATATCATCCACACCGTAATTTAAAGATAACTGAGCAGTTTCGCGACTGATCATCGCCCAATAAGCTTTAATATGATCGAAGTTATCCATATAGATACGGGCAATGGCATAATTTCTTAAATCTTCAATTACCGACGATTCGGGTACATTGCTCATCTGGTTATTTTGATTTCTGAATTTTAATGGAATAAATGTCTGGAAGCCACCTGTGCGATCCTGCAGTTCACGGAGTTTCTCCATGTGATCTACACGGTGCCAGTATTTTTCGATATGTCCATAAAGCATGGTCGCATTACTGCGCATGCCCAGTTTGTGCCATTCTTCATGTATATCGAGCCATTGCTGGCCGGTACATTTATCTTTGGCAATCTGTTCTCTGATTTCAGGGTGAAAAATCTCTGCCCCTCCACCTGGTATTGATTCCAACCCAGCTTCTTTCATCAAACGCATGCCTGTTGCATAATCGATTTTAGCTTTTTTGAAAATATAGTGGTACTCAACAGGCGTTAATGCTTTAACATGCAGATCAGGACGATGCTGTTTAATGGCTGTGAACAAAGCCGAATAAAATGCCACATCGTATTGTGGAAGCACCCCTCCTACAATATGCACCTCCGTTACCGGTTCACCATCGTATTTTTTAACGATATCGAGCATTTGCTCCATCGTTAAAGCCCAGCCTTCTTCTTTTTGTTTAATTAAACGAGAGTACGAGCAAAATTTGCAGTCGTAAACGCAAAGATTGGTTGGTTCCAAGTGAAAGTTTCGGTTAAAATAAGTTTTATCGCCGTGTTTTTTCTCACGGATGTAATTGGCGAGGACACCGAGGTAACCTAGTTCAGCCTGTTCATAAAGGTAAACACCTTCATCAAATGTAATCCGTTCTCCGTGAAGAACTTTGTGTGCTATGTTTTGTAATTCAGTTGATAAATTGGTATCAGCTAATATTTGTTCAACTTGCTCAGTTGTATTCATTCCTGATTTATTTTGAACAAAAATACAATAATGGGGCGATTTGAAAATCATTTTCTTGTAACAAACCGTGATTTTTGAATGTCAATCTTAATAATTAACCACAGATGAACACGGATAAACGCAGATATTGATTGCTTTTATTTTGTAAAATCTCTTGGCATCGTCATCTCGACTGGAACGCAGTGGAATGGAGAGATCTATCTTTATAGATTTCTCGACTTCGTTGCACTTCGCTCGAAATGACGACGCTTTAGAGGAAACTATAAAGATAGATCAGTAACGGTTACAAAAAAAGCACCTCTTTTCAGAAGTGCTCTTATTATGTTTTTTCACAGGTAAATCTAATTATCTCGCTGCAGGCGTAAAGGTTAATACGATATTTGCAGTTTTACCACCAAATTCGATTGGCGATTTTAAGATCATTTGTGTGCTTGAAAGATCAGTTAACACTAAACGATAACCTTCTGTTACGTTTTTAGCTTTATCACCTTCAAATATTTTTTTGAACTGGAAAGTCTGGTCTTTAGGTGCAGCCGACCAGAATATAGTCTGCATTACCGAACCACAAGTGCTTGATGCTGGTAAAGTGTAAGAACCATTACCACTATTGGTTAAATTCCATGTACTTCCCTGGAAACATTTGTAAGATTTCTCTCCAAATAATCCTTGAACAGCGCCATCAGGCAATCCTTCTAAAGCTACATTACTCACTACCCATTCGCGAACAACTGTACCTCTGCTACCTGTTACTCCTGCAGTTACTCTTTTTGCAGTATTACAACTTTGTAACATTACTAAAGTAGAACATGCTATTGCGATAGCTATAAATAATCTTTTCATTTTTTGTTTAATTAAATTTCGACAAACTTGTTACATAAATCTTGCCAAAACCATTACGAACCTTAAATTAGCGCCAAATTATTAAATTGCTCCCGATATCATTTCGATTAAAATTAATTATTATGAAACCCGAAACCCTTGCTATTCACGCTTCTAATCTTGTAAAAAGTACTACAGGCGATGTTACGCCCCCGATTAATCTATCTACCACTTTTTTTCGTGGCGAAGATGGTGGTTATCCCGGTGGGCACATGTATAGCAGGGTAAGTAATCCAAACCGGTCTGCTTTAGAAAACACTATAGCAAAATTAGAATATGGCGAAGATGCTGCTGCTTTTTCTTCGGGTAATACCTGCGGATTAGCCATGTTTCAGGCTTTAAAACCAGGTAGCCACATTATAGCACCAGATGATATGTATTGGGGCATAAAAAAACAATTACTTACTATTTTTAACGATAGTTTGGAATTTGATTTTGTTGATCAAACGGATTTAAATCTGATACAATCAAGCATTAAGCCCAATACTAAACTGATCTGGATCGAAACCCCTTCTAATCCATTACTAAAGGTTACAGATATTGAAGAAATTGCCAGAATTGCTAAAGCAAAAAATATCACCCTGGTTTGCGACAGCACCTTTGCCTCTCCAATTTTACAGAATCCAATATTATTGGGTGCCGATATAGTAATGCACAGCAGTACCAAATATTTAGGAGGCCATAGTGATGTGCTTGGTGGGATTTTAATTACGGCCAAAAAAGATGAATTATGGGAGCGCATCAAAAACATACAACAAACCGGTGGTGCCGTACCCTCTCCTTTTGATTGCTTTTTATTAACCCGTAGCATTAAAACCCTGGCTTACCGCATGAAAGGCCATTGCGAAAACGGCAAAAAAGTAGCCGACTATTTAAACGGACATCCGAATGTTGAAGCCGTTTTTTATCCTGGGTTGGAAAGTCACCCACAGCACGAAATTGCAAAAAAACAGATGAAAGATTTTGGCGGGATGATGTCGTTTTTAGTTAAGGGCGATGCTGAAGCTGCTCATAAAGTGGCAAATAAAGTTCAGCTATTTGCACAGGCTACCAGTTTAGGTGGTGTAGAGAGTTTGATAGAACACCGTTATTCAGTAGAAGGACCGGATAGTAAAACGCCAAAAAATTTACTCCGTATTTCAGTAGGATTAGAGCATGTAGACGATATTATCGCCGATTTAGCGCAGGCGTTAGGTTAAAGTATAAAACCTATGAGGTCTTTAAGACCTTATAGGTTTCTAGTTATTTCGAACCTTTGTTGCTAAACCCGATTGCAGCGATATCCTTTTTGGCTGTCACCCTGAGCGAAGTCGAAGGGTAGCCAAAAAGATAAAGCGTAAAGCGGGACTGCAATCTCCTAAGGACTACAGTACCCTAATTTTCCAAAACTTACTTAGGATTACAAATCGTGGTCAACTTTAACGAATAGTTAGCCTCCAGTGGTTCGTTAGTTTGCGCTAAACGTTGAGAACCGGTATTGGCAGGACAAGCAATATCCCCTGCTGCATCATAAACCAATTTATTTCCATCTGCTAATAATCCTTTTGGTACATAAACCTGCACTTTGGTAATTGAATAACCAGAAGGAAAATAACGTACATAATAACCATCAGGGTGTTTCGTCCAGATGCCACTTGGCACATCACTTCTTGGTGGAGCCATCCCCGCTATAATAGCATATCTTTCCATGTCGGCATAAGTATAATTCCCAGACGACACCAGTTGACGGATATTATTTTCTGCTTCAAAAACAGCCCTCACACCTGAAGGTAACTGGTCCTTAGCTTTTTCCATTACATCGAAAGGTAAAATGCCTAAAGCGCCACCTTCCAATTGGGTAAGTTGTTTTGTCGTTAACAATTTCATTGCAGTTACTTTCACTTGTCCGTTAAAATCGGCAAATTTTGTTCTGGCAATAATGGTCCAAAGTAAGGCCTGGATATCATGCTGTTCTACTTCCGGATGTTTCTCTGCACTTTTCAATATCGCAACTACAATTTCTTCTTTCGAGCCCAAAACGGGGGCAAACATGTAACCATCGCCCTTTGATGGCGCGAAAGTTCCGGCTTTTAAACAGTAACTTTTATTCGTCATTTCGTACAATCCTTCGCAAAGAACAAAACCACCCTCAGGATTTTTCGGCAATAAATATAAAGGCTGTGCTATTAATTTTGAAGGATTAACAAAGTCGGGCATTTTTTCGCCTTCCCTGTTTACATCTTCAAAACTGGTGGTAATGGCAGCTGGCTGCTTTAAAAACCTGTCTACACCTAAAGCTTTAGCACCCTGCGCAGTGCCGACTTTTAATAATTTATCTTTTAAGCCTCCGAATTGGGCGTTTGCATTAGTTAAACACATCCCCGTGAATAGCAGGCCTAAGCCTAGAACTGTTATATTTTTCATCATAATTATATTTAGATAGGTCACACAAACTTAGAATTTTAAGTGTTAATTTTTATATTAAAAGTTTTAATTTGCCGCAATACAATAAAATACATTACTCATTCCCAAACGATTAACAAAAATTCAAAATTTTATTTTGTGTATTAAAATTAAATTCAGACATTTGAAATATTATTTGGTAGAAAGCTAAATAAAAGTCAATCTTCACAGGTTGATTTATAAAGAAGTGGCGAGAGACTGGCTCGATGACCCACTGGCAACCCTCAGAAAGAGAAGGTGCCAATTCCTGACCGGATAACATGGTGTTATCTGGAGATATAAATTAGAACTGATGAAAACATTAAATCTTCAATCGCTAAGCGAACCCAGTGCAAACCTTAAAAATTTAGAACAAACTTCTATTTCTACTTTTTTCAATAGTTGTGCAATTACTTGTATGTGCTGTTGCATACAGTAATCTAAAAAATCTTCCTTTTTTGTTTCTTTCAAACTGGAAGGTCCCGAAACATCGGGATACGCCCTGCTAGGTTTTAGAATCAACCTAAATCACTACGTCTCATCAATAAATAAAACAGAAATCATGTCAACATCATATAAATTTGAAACTTTACAATTACACGCTGGCCAGGAAATAGATCCAACAACAGGCTCGAGGGCTGTGCCGATTTACCAAACTACTTCTTACGGATTTAAAAACGCTGAGCATGGCGCCAACTTATTTGCTTTAAAAGAGTTTGGCAACATTTACACCAGGATCATGAATCCGACTAATGATGTTTTCGAAAAACGTATTGCAGCTTTAGAAGGTGGTGTAGCTGCTTTGGCGGTAGCTTCAGGACAGGCCGCACAGTTTATTGCATTGAATAACATTTTAGAAGCCGGCGATAGTATCGTTTCTTCTTCGCACATTTACGGTGGAACTTATAACCAGTTCAAAGTTGCTTTTAAACGTCTGGGTATCCATGTCGATTTTGCGAATCCAGATGTGCCTGAGGAATTTGAAGCTAAAATAACAGATAAAACCAAAGCCATTTATCTGGAAACCATCGGCAACCCGGCATTTAGTGTTCCTGATTTTGAGAAAATCGCTGCAATTGCAAAGAAATACGATCTACCTTTAGTTGTTGACAATACTTTCGGCGCAGGAGGTTATTTATTTAAGCCTTTAGAACATGGAGCAAACATTGTGGTAGAATCTGCAACAAAATGGATTGGCGGACATGGAACAAGCATTGGTGGTGTGATCATTGATGGCGGAAACTATAACTGGGGTAATGGTAAATTCCCTCAATTCTCTGAACCATCAGCAGGTTATCATGGTTTGGTTTTCAGCGATGTTTTCGGCATCGGTGGGCCATTTGGCAACATCCAGTTTATCATCCGTGCACGTGTGGAGGGATTAAGAGATCTTGGTCCTGCCCTATCCCCTTTTAATTCTTTCCTTTTATTGCAGGGCTTAGAAACCTTATCGCTCCGTGTACAACGCCACGTTGACAATGCCCTTGAACTGGCTACCTGGTTAGAAAACCATCCATTGGTTCAGGAAGTACAATATCCAGGATTAGCGAGCAGCAAATACAATAGCCTGGCAAAAAAATATTTAAGTAACGGTTTTGGCGCAGTTTTATCTTTCGAATTAAAAGGAAGTAAAGAAAATGCCACACAGGTTATAGATAATTTAAAACTGGTTTCTCACCTCGCAAACGTTGGCGATGCAAAAACGTTGATTATCCAGCCATCGGCAACCACACATCAACAATTGAGTGAAGATGAGCAATTAGCCGCAGGTGTAAAACCAAACGCATTACGGGTTTCAGTCGGTATTGAGCATATCGATGATATTAAGGCCGATTTCGAGCAGGCTTTTGCATCTATAAATGTTCAGATCCCTACAGAGAGTTTATCAGCCTAAGCCCGTTCATTTTCCGAATACAATAAAACAATGAGTACAGCATCAACGTATAATTACAATAAACAGTTCAAATTAGAGAGCGGAAAGAAAATCCGCAACCTGCAAATTGCTTATCAAACTTATGGCAAATTAAATGCAAATAAAGATAATGTAATTTGGGTTTGCCACGCACTGACTGCCAATGCTGATGTTTTTGAATGGTGGGAAGGTTTGTTCGGCCAAAATGCTTTGTTCAACCCGGAAGAGCATTATATCGTTTGTGCCAATGTTTTAGGCTCGCATTACGGCAGTACCAATCCATTAAGTACCAATCCGGTAACGGGCTTGCCTTATTACCTTTCGTTTCCGCAGTTTACGATCCGGGATTTAGTATCGGCCCACCAGTTATTAGCTGCACATTTAGGTATTGATTATATTAAATTATTAATCGGTGGCTCTTTAGGTGGGCAACAAGCTGTAGAATGGAGCATTTCGGAACCTAATAAAATTGAAAACCTGATTTTAATTGCGACTAATGCAGCGCATTCTCCATGGGGCATCGCGTTTAATGAAAGTCAGCGTTTGGCCATTACCACAGACAGAACTTTTTATGCCAACCAACCAAACGGTGGTAGCAAAGGTTTAAAAACCGCCCGTAGCATTGCACTTTTAAGCTATAGAACTTATAGTGCTTACGGCAGTACACAGTTAGAAAGTGTAAACGACAAGACAGACAATTTCAGATCTTCTTCTTATCAGAACTATCAGGGAGAAAAGCTGATCAACCGCTTTAACGCTTACAGTTATTATTATTTAACCAAGGCAATGGATAGCCACAATGTGGGCCGTAACCGCAAAAGTATTGCAGATGCACTAAAACTAATTACGGCAAATACTTTAGTAATCGGGATAGAAAATGATGTTTTGTTTCCATTATCGGAGCAGAAATATCTGGCAGATCATATCCCTGGGGCAGAATTTTGCGCCTTGCATTCTGATTATGGACATGACGGTTTTTTAATCGAAACAGATGCTTTGACTAACGTAATCGGAAACTTTATGAAGGAAAGCCGTAATAAAAAAATCATCAAATTACAGCATACTGCCTAAAGAGGTAGAGGGTTGAAGGTATAAAGGTAGAAGGTAAAAACTCGATACCAGAAAAAATTTAAAAAAATAAGAACAGCTATATCGGTGTAATCCACCCATCTGTGTAATCACTTTATAACAATGAGTAAGAATTTAAAAATCGGTTTATTTGGTTTCGGAGTTGTAGGACAAGGTTTATTGGATATCATCCAAAGCCAGAATCTGAACTTAGAGATCATAAAAATCGCAATAAAAGACCCAAGAAAGAAACGTAGCCTCAACAAGGATCTGTTTACTACTGATCGCAACGAAATATTGAACAATACAGAGATCAACACGATCGTAGAATTAATCAATGATGCTGATGCTGCTTACGAAATTGTAACTACTGCATTAAAAAACGGCAAAAATGTAGTCTCGGCCAATAAAAAAATGATCGCCACACACTTAAAAGAGCTGGTAGATTTACAACAGGAATATGGCACTTCCCTATTGTACGAAGGTGCGGTTTGTGGCAGTATTCCAATTATCCGCAATTTAGAAGAATATTACGACAATGAATTATTCCATGCTTTGAGTGGGATTTTTAATGGCTCATCTAATTATATTTTATCAAAAATATTCAACGAAGGACAAAGTTACGATTCGGCATTAAAAGAAGCACAGGATTTAGGTTTCGCAGAAACCGATCCGATTTTAGACGTGGGAGGTTACGACCCTAAATATAAACTGGCCATTGCTACTGCACATGCTTATGGTTTATTTGTAAATCCTGATGCCATTTTGAATATTGGTATCCAAAACCTTTCTCAGCACGACATTAAATATGCCCGTGAGAAAAACTTTAAAATTAAGTTGGTTCCTACTGCACGTAAGGTAAATACAAAAGATATTGTGACTTATGTACTCCCTAAATTGGTAGCTAAGGATGATTTTCTTTACAACGTAGAAAACGAATACAATGCAGTTGCAGTTCAGGCGGCTTTTGCTGATAAACAGTTTTTCTATGGTAAAGGTGCGGGTGGTCACCCTACTGGTGCAGCTGTACTATCTGATATTGCAGCCTTGCGTTACGATTACCGTTACGAATATAAAAAATACCATTCGGAAAACGGAGTGAAACATACAGAAGAAATTCTTTTAGAGGTTTATTTGCGTTATGCAGATGAAGATCTGATTTCCCTATTGGAATTTGATAACATTAGCGAACGTTATGCGGCCAGCAGCTATAAATATGTAGTTGGAACGGTTAAGCTAGAAAGTTTGATTAAAAACCGCGACTTACTATTGGATGAATCTGTTTTTGTGGCCTACACCGGCAGACAGATTTACAAGCAAGAGCAATTGAGTGAAAATGTTTTTGCCGAGGAACTGGCAAGCCTATAACTTATTTTTAAGGTTATTTTTTTATTTGTTTTGTTGTTAAGTACAAAGGCCGGAGCGAGTCCGGCCTTTTGCGTTACTTAAAATTTTCTAAAATACGTTGCCTGTCTTCATTTTCCTTATCGTTTTTATGATAAAGCTCAATAAAAACTATCTTTTTTTCTTCTTCGAAATAAGCATAGATTAATCTCAAACCAGAGTTTACCCCGCGGCCTTTTAAAGATTTGCAGGCCATCTTTTTTATTTTAATCACACAGGTACTAATACCTAAGTTATCTATTGTAAAGCTAAAGGGTGGCTGTTGACTTGGCCTAACATTTATAATTGTCTTTACCATTTCCAAGTCGTCATTTAATGTTCGATACTTTTTTAATAGAAATTTCAAATCCCTATTAAATTCGGTGAGTGAATCGAAATGCATACATTAATTATCATCTTCGTCATACACCCTTACAGAATACGGCAACTCTCTATAGAATGCGAGTTCGTAGCTAATATACTTACCTTCTTCTGTAACTTCCCAAGGTAAATCTTTATGCGAATAATCACTTATAGCGGTAGCCGACCAATCGCTCATTTGTTCGATCACTTTATCTATAACATCTTTTTCGCTTGCCTTGAGTAAGGTTAAATCAGCTTTTTCGAGTGGCAGATAGCGCTTTTGTGGATAACCTTTAAATTCTGTTTTTATCCGTTGAAGCTGATTCGCATCTATCATTTGATTGATAATCGCATCTAACTTTTGGGGAACAGGGCCATACGGCAACTTTTTATACTTCGCACCTGTTAAATGCTCTTCATATAATTCGTAATAATTAAAATCAGAAAAATAAAGGAGTTTATACAGTACGGTTTCACCAACGTTAGGTTTGCCAGCGCAGTGCTCTAAAATGTAAAGCAAAACGTTTTTAAACTTATTGATATTTAAAATTGGAACAGAAATGCGTTCTTCTATAAGCTCTTCATTTGTTTCATCAGGTAATGTTAAGCTTTGATTGGCCAGAAAATCTTTGGTCATAAAATCATCGAGAGAAAAACCCAGAACTATTGATAGTTTTTGCATTTCACTTAGACTCACAACCCGATTTCCCAACTCCATTTGGGTTAAAGATGGTCTTGAAATCGCAATACTTTTTGCTAAATCTTCTTGCGATAAACCTTTACTTAAACGTAGGTTAGCTATTCGCTCGCCAATTTGCTTTTTTGATAATTCGTTTCCCATATTACAAATATATAATATGTTTTAAAACAAAACAAAGAATTGATAGATTTAAGAACAACAATTATTCCCTGGATAAATTGCTCTGATGTTACTCTTCAAACTTTTACAAATGCAAAGTGAAAAAATATCTATTACTTTACCTTAATGTATTTCTCAATAATCACCCGGTCTACCCCTGCTGCTTCCACCTCCTCTACACCTTTCTGAATCAAAGTATCGTTGTGGATGGTGAGTTTGAACTTAAAAGTCTTACCCTCCCAGTTTTTATCCTTATAATATTCCAGATGCTCGGTATAATCATCTTTATCTAAAACAAAAGTTCCACCACCAGCATCAAAGTTTGTGCTATCTTTAACATCAAGGCTGTGCCTTAAAAATGCAAAATGGCTGTGATTGAGGATCTTGATCATTTTCAGTTTACCCGAATAATCTGTGGTTTTACTTTTTCCATTTTCGATGGTTGTAGCCGATAGTAACTGCCATGTGCCCTGAATATTAAGCTCCTGATCATTTGCGTTTATACCAGTACAAGAAAATAGTGAAAGTATTACGAGTAGCACTAAAATATTTCTCATAAATTTATTATTTGGTTATTTTAATATTACCCTCTGCCCGCCATTTTAATTAGTTTGTGGGCAAGATCTTTACCCAGGTATCCATCAATAATGGCATGTACTCCATATAAAATTGGTGTCATTAAAATAGCCACCGCGAATTTATAAGTATAATTCACCAAACCTATTGCGGCAACCATTTGCCAGCTGTAGTGATACTGAGGGTTTAAATAAAAGGCAATAAAGATGACCACAAAACTATCAATCAATTGCGATACCAGCGTTGAGCCCGTAGCACGCAGCCATAACGCGCGTTCGCCCGTTATCTTTTTAATCCGGTGAAAAATCAAAACATCGGATAGCTGTCCTATAATAAAAGCCGTAATTGAACCTACAATAATCCACATGCCCTGACCAAAAATCCCTGCAAATGCATTGTTCATATTTAAGTCTTCACCATTAATTTTTTGGTGTACCCAAAAATCGGCAGCGCTTAAATGCATAGAGCCCCAAACTACCAGAAAGGCAAATGCGATTAAAATTGAAGTGAGGATAGATAAAAAACGGACTTGCTTTACACCAAAATATTCATTTATAATATCCGTCATGATGAAAATGATCGGCCAGGTTAATACCCCTGCCGACATGACAAAGGAAAGATGCGGAACCCCCAGTAAATTAATATCGAACTTTTTAAAACCCAGCGTTTCTTCGACACTGAATAGCTTAACTCCAATAAACTCTGATAATATAGCGTTTGCCACGAAAAAGCTACCCAGAATGAGTAGTAAACGGCTTTCTTTTGTCTTAAAAGTCATAGACTATAAATCTATAAATAAATAGCAGATTTAGTATAACAATCATCATATTTTTAACACAGATGCACAAAGATTACGTAGCCACCTGTTTCAATCGTTCAATATAAAAATTTGATTTTTACAATCGTTCGACTGTAAAAATAGGTTAACAACTTAAATCTCCCAATCTTTGCGCCATCAAAATCCGGTAATCTTCATGGCTAAAAAACAACATTTCTATCTCATACTTATTTTAGGTTCGCTGGCGGCGCTTGGTCCTTTCTCCATCGACATGTACCTTCCTGGTTTTGTTGATATTGCAAAGGATTTGAGAAGTAACGAATCAACTGTAGCCCTTTCACTTTCGAGTTTTTTTATCGGGATTTCTGCCGGCCAGTTATTATATGGGCCACTGTTGGACAAATTTGGAAGAAAAAAACCTTTATATTTCGGTTTAGCGCTATATATTTTTGCTTCTTTTTTATGTTTGGCTGTAACTGATGTAAATCAATTGATTGTTTTACGTTTTGTTCAGGCCATCGGGAGTTGCGCTACTGCAGTAGCTTCTGTAGCAATGGTTAGGGATTTGTTCTCTGTAGAGGAAAGTCCGAAAGTATTTGCTTCCTTAATGCTGGTTATCGCGGTTTCGCCCATGCTTGCCCCAACTGCAGGTGGTTACTTAATTGCTGCATTAGGTTGGAAATATGTATTTGTGTTTTTAGGACTGATGGCGATTTTAATGCTCCTGGCTTCCATTTTCAAACTGCCCGAAAGTTATAAGCCTGATCCCAATTACTCTTTAAAACCAAAGCCAATTTTAACCAATTTCTTTACCGTTTTAAAAGAACCTCAATTTTATACTTATGCTTTAATTAGTTCAATTACCTTTTCGGGATTATTCGCCTACGTATCGTCCTCGCCTCAGGTATTTATGAAAATTTACGAAGTAAGTAAGACTGGCTACGGATGGATTTTCGCCCTGTTATCGGTATCGTTTATTGGATCAAGTCAGGTAAATAGCTTATTACTTAGATGGTTTACCAGTAAAAAGATTGTCACCTATGCACTTATTGCTCAATGTATTTTCAGTTTAATCTTTTTGGTTTTTGCGTTAAACAATTGGCTGGGTTTATATTCTACGATAGGCTTTATTGCCTTGTTTTTGGCTTGCTTAGGTTTAATAAATCCAAATGCTGCTGCCTTGTCGCTCGCACCATTTACCAAAAATGCGGGTAGTGCATCGGCGTTAATGGGTGCCTTACAAATGGGATTGGGTGCTTTGGCTTCGGTTATGGTAAGTTTATTTAGTGAACACTCGGTTGTACCGATGCCTTTAGTAATGACTGCCGCGGCCTTTATTGCTTTGTGTTGTTTATTGATTGGCAGAAGGTTTATTACAACTGAAGTGGAGGCATCGCCTGATGCTGCTGTTGCAGCGCACTAGTATTATACTACAAAGACACAAAGGGGGTATCATAAATATAAAATCTCATCCTGAGGGTTAATTTATAGTAGAAGATGAATATTAGTGACAGAGGATTTTTAGTGCTATGTGCCGGCCAGGAATCGTCATTGCGAGGAGGCCTTTTCAGCCGACAAAGCAATCTTACAACTATCGCTAGTAGCGAGCGCTTTAAGATTGCTTCGTGCCTCGCAATGACGACCATTCTATTCGAGTCTATCAATATTAGCCTGTCGAAGAATCTCTTTAAATACCTTGCAAAGCATTTCGATAAGCTCAACCTGACAAGTTCGAATGGAATCACAAATATGATACGGTCTCCGTTTCTTGGTGGCAAAACTATGGTACAAATAACCTGTAAATCAAATAGCAAACAATTGTACCTACTGCTGCGATGATGAAACCGCTTAATCGTTTCTTTTTAATAAAACAGATTAAGATAATTCCGGAGATGGACACCAATGTCATCAACACTGCCGAAATATCGATAATCCACGACCAGGCCTTACCAGAATCCCTTCCTTTGTGTAAATCGTTAATCACAGCTACAGCACCAAACTTGGTTGTGGTTAATTCGTATTTCCCGGTTTCGCGATCTATAAAAGAATCGGCCAGGTAACCAGGTCCGCTAAAGGTTAAGCTCAATTCTCTGTCATCCATTCTGAAATCGCTCAATGCACCTTTAACCTCATGTTTGCTCCTAAAAAACTCAACAAGCTGTAACTTATTGATCTTATTGGTATCGGGTTGGTTTACCCACTTTAAGTTTACTGATCCAGAATCTTTGGTAACCACTTCCTTACCGGAAGTAAACCAATCTGCATGGTTTAGGGTTAAGCCTGATACTGCAAAGAATAGCAGGATTGTAAAACTCACCATCGATAAATAAATGTGCAACCAGCGTGATAAACCAGCTAACCGCTTTTTACCCTTGCCCTTTCCGCTATCATTTTTAACCCGCTTTTTTCCGAGGCCACCGGGTGCAGCCGTTATCTTATTTTTTTGCGGTTCCGATTTTTCTGTAGTCAAGAGATGCTGAGGTTAGTTCTGTATTTGGCGTTAATTCTATTTTTTTTGCTGAGCCGGTAAATTTCATTTCCTGAGCAATTACCTGGTAGGTTCCATGCTCGCGGGCTACTTCAATAAAAACGGTGTAACTACCTGCTTTAACCAATTTCCCGCTATCGTCTTTCCCATCCCATGATAAGCTATATTTACCAGGACCGCGTGTAGCAGAACTCGTTGAGCTTAGTTTTCCTTCTGCTCCTTTTTTAAACTCATCGCCATTGGCACGATTCCACGATTTTAAATCAGGCAACCAACGTGGTTTATTATACCAAATAGCCAGATTGCGCATAGGTGTTTTAGCGGCATCTTCTATCCAAACGGCCACAAACGGGCGACGAATACGTTTACCATCAGTAGATTCGATATTGGCAATTTCCAAATTTACAACCAACTCATATTTAGGATTCCAAAGTTTATCAGCTTTGCTCACTTTTTCTAAAACAGCAACTGGCTTATTTAAAGCAACCTCGTAATCAGCCCATTTTTTGCTTCTGATTTCTGTGCCATCTTTCGTGATTAACAAATATGCAATATCATTTCTTGTTGAAGTTAATGCTTCAATCTCGGCTAGGGAAAGTACATTAAAAGAAGTAGCCAAAGCCCCTGCTTCACTGGCATCAGGGCCAATAACCGTTGCGCTAATTATTTCTGAAGCAGGTTTTCCTGTACGAGGATCAACAATATGCGAGTACCATTTGCCGTTTACCTTAAAACCTCTGCGGTAATTACCACTGGTTGCCACAGCCATATTCGATACTTTAATGGTTGTTAACGCAACATCGTTTTCAGCATCAGCTTTAGGGTTTGCTATTTCAATAGCTTCCGGCTGATTTCCTTTGATAACCATATCGCCACCAATATTCACCACCACGTTTTCAATTCCGGGGCTTTGAACAGCTTTTTCGGCAGCTTTATTAATGATATAACTTTTTGCAAAAGAATTTAATGCCAATGGTACATCATCTAAACGCGTTACGGTTTTATCCTGCTCATTTAAGATGTAATGTTTTTGTTTAACCAAGGTAAGAGCATTTTGTAATGCTGCAGCTGATGGTAAATGGTTTTCGGCAGCTGCCTTTTTCCAAACATCTCCTATTACTTTAGCTGATGCATCAAGTGCACCATTGGTTAATATTTTATAGTTTTCAAACTGTTTTAGAACCTCAAACAAATCTGCCGAAACTTTAGTGGTTTGTTTACCATTGCTCATCCATTTACTAAACTCGCTGTTCGCTTTATATGCACTTAAAATATCATCAAGCCTATCGATCTCATTTAATGCACGCGTTTCAGCTAAATCTGCATCGGCCTGGCTAACTGTTTTAAATTTTAATTCTAATGATGTGCCCAATACATTTTCATAATTGGAAACAAATGTTCTCAGGACTTTTTTAGGATTAACAAATGCAGATGCACTTATTACCAATAAAAAGGCAGCGGTTAAGTGTTTAAACTTCATATTTAATGGATCATTGAGATTTCATTGCAAAGAAAAGAGTTTATTTGGAATAATTTTAAATAAGCAGCATTATATTTGAAATAATACAAAATGCAGGTTAAAATTCATTGATAACCCGCTGTTTTTATTAAATGGTTATTAACCAGAGGATTCAATGATTGCTAAAAGTTATTTCTTGATGCACAACCGCAATGGCACGGAACATGAGCAAGGCCTTTGGCATAGCTTTTTACGCTTTAAGCTTTTTTTCCTATTTTCGCTTATAAGATGCTTCATATACAATCTAAACTTCCTGGCGTAAGTACCACCATTTTTTCGGTGATGAGTAAACTTGCCACAGAACACAATGCCATTAATCTTTCTCAGGGATTTCCTGATTATGCCTGCGATCCAAAACTAATTGAATTGGTAAATAAAGCTATGAAAGATGGTTTTAATCAATATGCACCAATGCCGGGTTCTGCTTTTTTAAAAGAAACCATTGCAGAGAAAGTTGAAAAACTATATCACATCAAGTATAATCCTGAAACAGAAATTACGGTTACAGCTGGTGGAACACAAGCTATTTTTACCGCATTAGCAGCCATTATCAATGCAGGTGATGAAGTTATTATTTTCGAACCGGCTTACGATAGTTACGCACCTACCGTTAAACTTTTAGGAGGCCTGGTTAAAACCTACGAGCTTGCGCCACCTGCTTATGCCATTGACTGGGATATGGTTAAGAAGTTGTTTACAGCCAAAACCAGAATGATCATCTTAAATACGCCACAAAATCCAACTGGTAGTATTTTATCATCAGATGATATGCAATCGCTTATTAAATTGATTACAGGTACCGACATTTTAATCTTGAGCGATGAAGTTTATGAACATTTAATTTACGATGAACAAAAGCACCAAAGTGTAATGCTCTATCCGGAATTAAAGCAAAGAAGTTTTATTGTAGCTTCATTTGGCAAACTTTTGCATGCTACCGGCTGGAAGCTGGGCTATTGTTTAGCACCTGAGACATTAACCAAAGAATTTAGGAAGGTACACCAATTTAATGTTTTCAGCGTTAATAGTCCCATGCAGCAAGCTATTGCAGAATATATTAAAGAGCCAAAAAATTATAGTGAAATAGGCAGTTTCTTTCAACAGAAGAGAAATTATTTCAGAAATCTTCTGGCCGAAAGTCGTTTTAAACTTTTGCCGTGTAACGGCTCTTATTTTCAATGCGCAAGCTACAGTGACATTAGCGATGAAAAAGACACCGATTTTAGTATGCGGCTGATTAAGGAATTTGGAGTGGCCACCATTCCGGTTTCTGCATTTTACCAAAAAGCAACCGATCATAAAATTATCAGGTTTTGCTTTGCTAAAGAAAACGCTACACTTGCCTTAGCGGCTGAGAAATTAAAAAACGTTTAACCAGACCAAACCGATATACCATGGAAGCACCTGTTTACACTCAAATAGAAAATCTGAAAGTAACTGTCTTTCAGGCCTACCTTTTTTGGGAAAACATTGAGAAAAACCTATTAAATCTGGCACTTAGATTATCGATGGGTGTAAGGGAAAAAACCGATATTATTATTTTACCCGAAATGTTCAATACTGGTTTTAGCATGAATTCTGAGGCTTTAGCTGAAGAAATGGGTGGTAAAACGATGCAGTGGATGCAAAAAATGGCACACCAATACAATTGTGTGGTTACAGGAAGTATCATTATTAAAGAAAATAATCAATATTTTAACCGTTTGATCTGGATGGAACCAGATGGCAAAAATCAGCATTACGATAAACGTCATCTGTTTGGCATGGGAGATGAAGATCAGCATTTTAGTCCTGGGAAAGAAAAACTTATTGTCGAACTTAAAGGATGGAAAATCAGATTGGCCATTTGTTACGACTTGCGCTTTCCGGTTTGGTTGCGTAATGTAGATCAGGAATATGACATCTTACTTCTGGTGGCTAGCTGGCCAGATAAACGATCGGCACATTGGAAGGCATTAATTCCGGCCAGGGCAATAGAAAATCAAAGTTATGTGATTGCTGTAAACCGTGTTGGGCATGATGGAAACCAGATTTATCACAGCGGATTGTCGATGTGCCTTGATCCATACGGCAATACCGTTTATTATAAACCTGAAGACGAAGATTTATATACATTCAGTATCAATTACGAAGAACTGGTTAAAGTAAGAAGGCAATTTCCTTTTTTAAAGGATGCAGATCGGTTTACCATTAGTTAAATCATAACCAATATTCAAATTACAATAATCCAACTGGAGCGATCGGTTCAACAATTCAGCAATCACAACAATATAACAATTAAATAACCAATAATCGAATCTTAATTTTCAAGCGGAAGTAAAACGATTAATGAATTATAACCAATGTTCAAATCGCAATTTTCAAACAGGATCGTTCGATTTAACAATTTAACAATTACAACAATCAAACAATTAACTATTTAGCCAATTTCAACAATTAACCCAAAAAATGTTTAACCGCCGCAAATTTATAAAAGCATCTGCCCTATCGGCCGGATTGCTGGCTATCGATAAAAGTAGTATTGCAAATGTTATTCCGAATGAAGAAAGAAAAACGGCCAATTTCCCGATCGTAATTTCTACCTGGGATTTTGGAATTGCCGCGAATGCTGATGCATGGAAAGTACTTTCTTCCGGTGGACGTGCCTTAGATGCTGTAGAACAAGGCGTTTGGGTACCTGAAGCAGATGAAAAGAATCAATCTGTCGGATATGGCGGTTTGCCAGATCGCGATGGCCACGTTACCCTGGATGCCTGCATTATGGACGAACTCGGTAACTGCGGCGCTGTTTTAGCACTCGAACATATTAAACATCCGATTTCGGTTGCACGTAAAGTGATGGAAAAAACACCACACGTGATGTTAGCTGGTGATGGTGCTTTACAGTTTGCTTTGGAGCAGGGATTCAAAAAAGAAAACTTACTTACGCCTGCCAGTGAAAAAGCCTGGAAAGAATGGTTAAAAACGGCAAAATATGCCCCTGTAATGAATATCGAAAATAAGCTCTACGAGAAAGCTGCGCCGCAAAAACTTCCGGGCAACCAATACAACCACGATACCATCGGCATGCTCGCAATTGATGCTAAAGGAAACATTTCAGGCGCGTGTACCACTAGTGGCATGGCTTATAAATTACATGGAAGAATTGGCGACAGTCCGATTATTGGTGCCGGCCTTTATGTAGACAATGAAGTTGGTGGTGCAACCTCAACTGGCGTGGGTGAAGAGGTAGTAAGAAATGTTGGCTCCTTTTTGGTGGTAGAACTCATGCGCCAGGGTTATACACCCCAAGCCGCCTGTAAGGAAGCGGTAATGCGCATTATTAAAAAGAAACCCGAAACGGCTAAAAATATACAGGTAGGCTTTTTAGCTATTAATAAAAAAGGCGAATATGGTGCTTATGCCATTCAGCAGGGCTTTAGCTATGCGGTCTGTAACGCAGAAAAACAAGATCTTTTAATCAAAGGCAAAAGTTATTATTAATAGCTTGATTTTTTTCAAACGATAAATAAAAAATAAAACAGTAAATGGGGCTATTATCTAATATTTTTGGAAAGAAAAACGTTGCCGAACGCAAGGGTGAGCCTGATATGGTTTATGTGCCGAACGAAGACGAGCGTATGAACTGGGCAATAGAAAAAGCCAATTTAACGCTTTGGTATTTCGAAGAAAGCCTGGCTAATCCCCAGCCATACCATGCTTATTTCTCTGTTAAAGTTCATATTATAGACGGCGAAAATAGCGAGCATATTTGGCTGACAGAACCACATTTTGATGATGAAGGCAATCTTTTTGGTACGGTAGGTAACGAACCTGTAAGTGTAGGCACGGTGAAACTAAACCAGAAAATTGGAATTGATCGCGACCTGATATCAGACTGGATGAGTATTGAAAATGGCAGATTAATTGGCGGTTACACTATAAGAGCGATCAGAGATGGTATACCTGAAAAAGAGAAAGCAGCATTTGACGACAGTATAGGTTTATATATTGATGAAGGGGTTGATCATTTCAAAGCCAATCCTGAAACACCAGAAGGTGCAATATTAGCTTTGGAGAATGCTTATAATGCTAAGGATATTGATGCTGCAATAGCATGTAAAGATTTCTTCGAGGAAGCAAGAATCATGCTTTCCAAATTGAAAATGGAATTAGATGATGACATCATCACTGAAACAGCAGAAGTACTTAAATTATCTTTTATCAATAATACCGAAGAACATGGTTTCCCTGATTTTTCAGGTCTTCAAAATGCTTTCCCTGAAAGAAAAAAAATTGATGATTCCCATTGGATAATTACTGAAGTATGCTGGTTTCCGGATGGTGGAAAATCAACACAGCTACTCAACACCTATAAATCGCCAAAAGGCTGGGTTGTTTTAGGCCCTGTAGAAACAGAAGAATAATTCAAATTATATCCAGAAATGAAAAGTGATCCAATCACAAAAAATGCTTGTTTAGAAGTTTGTGCAAATTCTTATGCCTCTGCATTGGCTGCCCAAAATGGTGGAGCGAAAAGAGTGGAATTTTGCGATAACCTGGCAGAAGGTGGCACCACCCCAAGTTATGCACAAATTTCATTAGCCAAGAAAAATCTATCTATAGAAGTTTGGCCGATTATCCGTCCGCGTGGAGGTGATTTTTTGTATTCTGATATTGAGTTTGAGTTAATAAAAGAAGATATAAAAATCTGCAAATCATTAAATTGCGAAGGAATAGTTATCGGAATACTTAAAGCAGATGGCACTGTTGACAAAGAAAGATGCGCTGAACTAATTGAGCTGGCTAAACCTATGGAAGTGGCTTTCCACAGGGCATTTGATATGAGCAACGATATGAATCAGGCGCTGGAAGATTTAATCTCACTCAACATAAAAAGAGTACTCACCTCAGGAGGGGCTTCTTCTGCAATTCTGGGGGCAGAAAAATTAGCAGAGCTGGTAAAAAAAGCCAATGGCCGCATTATGATCATGCCTGGTGCGGGTATAAATGAAAGCAACATCAAAAACCTTATTGATCAAACCGGTGCCACACAATTCCATGCCTCAGCAAAAGAATTTGTGCCAAGTAAAATGGAATTCAGAAATACGGAAACCAAAATGGGCAGCATTGAAGACGAATACCGGTATGAACTCACTTCAGAAACAAAAGTGAAAGCATTAGTAGATTGTATAAATAGTGCTATAAATCATTAATTTTAATTGTCATTAGCTAAAGCAGAAGCTATACTGATTTCATACCGGTAGCAAAATGCCTGAAATGAAAGGTTGCGAGTTAATATTGACAAGTCGATTTTTTATCGGATGAATCAATCCTTCCTGTTTACGATAGGATTGCTTCGTCGTTCCTCTCGCAATGACGCCTGATTTTTGAACTTAATGTAGTCTTCGTTTGTATTTTATACAGGCCTCTGTTCTATAAACCCGGTAAAAGCGGCAGCCTCCGATCTTTTATCGGAGCTATAGCGAATAACGGGACTGCTGTTTCCGAAGCATTACTGAACACCCATTTTCTAATTAAAAAACTGATCATAAATATGCCAAATGGCTCTCCAAACAATTGCATACTTATATTAATAAACCCCTCAAGCCAAACAAAAAATGAAAATAATCTTTAAAACCTATAACTTCCTGGTTTTAGTAGCGACCATTCTTTTGGCAGCTTCATTATTGCTTCCGGCAGTTAATCTTGCTTTCAATATACACGACAGTTATTATATGATCGATAATATTCCACTCATTAGGTGGTTTGCGATATTTTTATTCGTTTTTACATTATTCTACAAATTTTTAAAATCATTTATAGCATCTAATACCTTGAGCTGGGCTCACATTTTATTATCTATTTTATTCTTTTTTCTTGCTTGTTATTCTACTTATAATTTCAACAGATCACTTACCCTGGTCGAGTTTACCAGCGCAGACTCGACAGATTATTCACAGGGATTCAAGAATAGCACCGCTGCCATGCTACTCGGATTTTTAGTTGTTCAACTACTACCGATCATCAATCTAATAATAGGTTTAATGAGACGAAAGCACGCTGTTACTTAATTTATTGAATTGCCTCAATTCAGTATGTAAAAACAAAAACCCGTAGAAGGACTAGATTAAATAGCTCTGGCAGCGCTGTTTCGACAAGATCAAAACGGCAAAACCTGAAGAGAAATCAGTTTTACGATACAGTCTCTTTTTATTTATAGTTTACTAGTCGCCACTTCCAGGAGCATAATGCAAGCCTGGCGTAAGGTAGTGAAGCAAAACAACTCTCGAATAGCGGTAATTAATTGGTGACAACAATAAAACACCTGCCAGGATTAAACCAATATAGTACCACAGGTTTTCATAAATTAAAGGCAAACCCAAAACATATGATGCCACACCAATGGTTATGATTTCTGCAACGTTCATGGCATAACTTACAAACATGGCCACATAGAAAAATCCTGGCTCGCGCTCAAATTTTAAGTTGCAATGCGGACAGTTAATATTGGTTTTTTGTAGTCTTAAAGAATAAGCACTCCCTGTAAAAATATCTCCTTTGCGGCAACGAGGGCATTTACACTGTACAAAAGCCTGGAATTTCGATAACTCAGCCATAATCTTCTAATTTGATAGTACAAAGGTAAGCCTAAAGTTAGATACTAATTTATGATCTAAGTCATGTTTGAGAATCGTTTATCAGTTCACTCGTCATTTGTTTATTGGTCGTTCACGCTTGCCCAATAAAAAGCTAAACTTTTACAATCTTCCCTTTCATGGTTTTGATCAGGCCCTTCTCCGCTAATATTTTAGTGCTACGGATAACGGTTTCTACCCTTAAGCCAGTCATATCGGCTAATTCTTGTCGTGTTACTTTTAAATTTTCACCTACAGCAATATCGCCAAGGAGATAATTGATAATCGTTAACAAACGATGATCGGCCTTTTCGCTCGCCAGTTCCTCCAGCATCATCGATTTATAAAAAAGGCGGGTACTTAAAGTACGGATTAGCTCCATGCTAAAATCGGGCTCATTTTTAATCAGTTCAAAAAAATCCTCTTTATTTACCGCAATAACCTGCGAATCTTTATTGGCAATGGTAAAGGCTAAATAAGGCCGGTCGATTAATAAAGCAGGTTCACCGAAATACTGCCCCGTTTTAAAAACGCCCTGAATAAATTCCTTTCCCTCATCGCTCACAGTAACCATTCGCACCTCGCCCAATTTGATAAAATACACGTAACGCGGCTGCATCCCCGGCTCGTAAATAACCGAATCTTTTGAATAGCTTTTGAGTTTTAAACCTTTATCAATCAGTTTTTGGATGTTCATCGTTGTTTATAGTAGTTTAATCCGCTCAAACATTCGTCATTCCGGCGCAAGCCTATCTTGCGGACACAATTAATTATAACATTCTTCTATCGCTCTATGCCGCGGGGCATGGTAGTTTTTCGCAGTTGCAGTTGGTTTTTGCTGTGCTCAAGAATGCTACGCATTTTGGAGCGCCAAAGTACCCAAAGCGCTTTGTCATCCGATAGCTATCGGATCCAGCAATGAGCCTTTTACACAATCTCACGCGCATCAAAAAAACAGCGACACTTCGTTTTGTGTTCAATATTTTTTTTTAAAATTAAATCATCGTTTATGAACACAAAACCACTGCGTTTCAGGCTTGTTAGTGCCATTTTTACTGTTTTGCACCTGTTTTTTTGATTTCCCCGGCTCCTGGGATTGACAGCGTACTTGGTTAAAATCCGTGCTTTATTAAAGTCGGCTAGCAAAACGCCTAAAAATATTTAAAAAAGATGTGTCCACACGATAGGCGCAGGCGGGAACCACGCAGTGCTCAGCGAAGCTAATCTTAAGCCTACTGCATTACGATTCCCAATCAAGTTGGGAATGACGCTACGGTATGTAAATGTCATCTCCAATGGTTTAGCAAATACTAATCTCTCATAATGACAGAACTCACAAGTGCTACCCCAGCGTTTCTTTCATTAAAAGGGTATAAAATGCTTTAAGTGTAATTCCCATTGCAGCTACCTGCTGTGGAATAAAACTGGTTGCTGTTTGTCCGGGAATGGTATTGATTTCGATAAAATAAAATTTACCGGTTCCTTCCTCAAGAAAGTAATCAATGCGTACCACTCCCCTGCAATTTAATTTCTGATATACTTCCTTTACCACCTGTTGCACACGGCTCACCTCTTCGGCACTCATTCTACCGGGAGTAATTTCTTCTGTTGCGCCAGGTGTATACTTTGCTTCGAAATCGAAAAACTCATTTTTCGGGATTACTTCTGTTGCAGGTAAAACAATAACTTTGCCCTCAGCGCCGAAAATGCCGATCGAAAACTCCCTGCCACTTACAAACTCTTCTATTAAAATCTGACTATCTTCTTTAAATGCTTTTTCAATGGCCATTTCCAGATCATCAGCATGTTTTACCTTAGTCATGCCAATACTGCTGCCCCCGCTGTTGGGTTTAACAAAATATGGCAATCTTAAATCCTGCTTAATCTGATGTAAATTGTAGTTGCCACCTTTAAATATCTGAACAGATTTTGCGGTGTGCAGGTTATTAATGCCTTCTACAACGGCTTTGGTATAACCTTTATTCATGGTAATGGACGAAGTTAATGCATCGCAGGCCGTATATGGGATACCTAACATATCGAAATAGCCCTGTAATTTTCCATCCTCGCCAGGAGAACCATGTATGGCAATAAAAACTCCGTCAAACTTAATTTTTCTTCCTTCAAGTGTTAAGGAAAAATCATTTTTATCAATTTCAATCTTAACAGAATCAGCAGGTTCATAAAACCAGCCCTTTTCGTTCAGCATAATCTTATACACATCGTATAAATCCGAGTCGATATTCTGCGCAATAGTAGCTGCACTTTTTACAGAAACAACCCATTCGCCTGTGGTACCGCCTGTTAACAATGCTATCGTTTTCTTCATGTTAAAAATCCTTTTTATAAATAGAAATTGAATATAAATATATCCTCAAAAATATAAATATCTTTGTGCTTTAGTATTATTGAAGGAGAATTATTGAAGGAGTGAGTAATTGAATGATTGAGTGAAGAAATTGATTCGATAATTCAATCCATCATTAAAATAGTTACATTTGAGCTTGTACGCATAACCCAAATTAAGATTCATGTCTAAATTTATAGATTATTTAAAAACCAAATCGTTTAGAAACAATATTTTAGCTGCGATAGTAACCGTTGTAGTGCTTCTATTGGTTGCTTTTTTTAGTTTAAGATATTATACCAAACACGGACAGGGACTAAATGTACCTATGGTTAAAGGTTTATCTTTTGAGCAAGCCGTTCAGAAACTGGAAAATGCCGGATTAAAATATGAAGTAGATTCTGTTTTTATTATGGATCAACCTGCCGGAATTGTAATTGACCAGGATCCTGACCCCAATACTTTTGTAAAAGATAACCGGACCATTTATTTAACCATTAATGCAGGCAAAACACCGAATACAAAATTCCCTGATATAGCGTTTAAAACTTTGCGCGAAGCACAGGCCATTATAGAAAGTTCGAGATTAAAGCTCGGAGATACAACCTATAAGCCAGATGTAAGTCGTGATGTGGTTTTAGAAGCCTCCTTTGGCGGTCAACCGATTACAGCCGGACAGATTGTGCCTGTTGGCTCAAGGATTAACCTGGTTTTAGGCGATGGACGTGGAAATGAAGAAGTAGATATTCCACAGTTAATGGGTTTAACCATTGATGAAGCTAAATTTAGCCTAAGGGGTTCAAACCTGATTTTAGGCAACATTATTTATGATGGACCTATTACCGATAGTGCTGCTGCTGTGATTATTAAACAAGATCCTATGCTGGCTGATTCGTTAACCAAAGTGGCCATAGGCACCAGGATTAATATTACACTATCTAACAAACAACAATAAAACGTATTATATTACAGATGACTGAAGTAGAAAAAAAGAACATGAGTACAGGCAAAAAAGTAGCAATAGGCATTGCACTTGTTGTTATTCTAATTGCCGGTTACTTTGCGTTAAATATTTACAGGCTATACTTTGCCCCTAACGTTACCGAAAATCAAAAATATTTATACATTAAAACAGGAAGCAGTTACGACGACCTGACTACAACGCTGAAAAAGCAAGGTATGTTAAAAAGCATTTCTTCTTTTACAACAGCTGCCGGAAAAATGAGTTTAGCCACAAGTGTTAAACCCGGACGTTACCGCTTAAAAAAAGGAATGACCAACCGTACGTTGATTAACCTGATCAAAGCCGGAAACCAGGATCCCGTTAAATTGAAATTCCATAACATCCGTAAGAAAGAAAACTTTGCAGCCTATCTGGCCAGCAACCTGGAAGCCGATTCGTTAAGCTTTATCAATGTGTTAGATTCTACAGCGCTGATCAGTAAATATGGTTTTAACCAGGATAACGTGTATGCCATGTTCATCCCGAATACTTACGAAATGTACTGGAATATTTCGCCGGTTGATTTCTTTGAGCGCATGCATAAGGAATACGATAAATTCTGGACAGCAGACCGCAAGCAAAAGGCAGCAAGTTTAAATCTGACCCCGGCACAGGTTTACACTTTAGCTTCTATTGTGGATGCAGAGGCACTTTACGACAAAGAAATGCCAATTATAGCGGGTTTGTACTTAAATCGTTTAAATAAAGGCATATTGCTTCAGGCTGATCCGACGGTAATTTTTGCAAACAACGATTTTACAGTAAAAAGGGTAACCGGCAAATTATTGCAGGTACAATCGCTTTACAACACCTATAAATATGCGGGTTTGCCTCCAGGACCAATTATGATGCCTAGTATAAATGCTATTGATGCTGTACTAAACCGCGATAAAAACAATTACATTTACATGTGTGCGAAAGAAGATTTTTCTGGCTACCATAATTTCGCAGAAAATAAAGCTCAGCACGAAATCAATGCAAGGAAATACCGCGAAGCGTTAAACAAAAGAAATATATTTAAATAATGTATAGCCACAGTACAAAAATCAGGGTTCGTTATGGCGAAACCGATCAGATGGGCTATATGTATTATGGCAATTACGCACAATACTACGAAGTTGGCCGGGTAGAAATGTTGCGTAGTTTGGGCATGAGCTATAGCTCTATGGAAGCTGATGGCATTATGATGCCAGTTTTAGAATTAAAGTGCAAATATATTAAACCTGCCCTTTACGATCAGGAAATTACGGTAAAAACAATGATCAAAACTTTACCAGGCATCAGGATCTTTTTTGAGTATGAGCTGTATAACGAAAAAGAAGAACTCATAAACATTGGGGCAACTACACTGGTTTTTGTTGATATGGCGAAAAATAAACCGACAAATCCACCCGAAAATTTTATGGAAAAATTATCGGTGTTTTTTAATTAACCAATACAATGGAATGGTTACACAGGCAATTATTACATCTTAAACTCTATTCTAGATTTATAGAATGGACGAAAGAATGCATTCTGCCTGGTTTTAGTCCATTACCCTTGTATACTGTAGCTACGTTTTTCTTTCGTGAAATTGGAAAAGATGCATTGGTAAACAAGTCATCATCTTTGGCATACAGTTTTATGCTGGCCATTTTTCCGGGAATTATTTTCTTGTTTACTTTAATCCCTTTTATACCAATAAAAGGTTTCCAGGATCAGCTTTTAAATTTAATTCAGCTGGTACTGCCCCACAATGCTTTTGATGCCTTTGAAACAACATTGAAAGACATCATCAAAAAGCAAAACACAGGTTTGTTATCTTTCGGTTTTTTATCAGCACTGTTTTTTGCGACCAATGGAGTTAAAAACCTGATGAAGGCTTTTAATAAATCATCATTGATTATCGAAACCAGGGGCTGGATAAAACAACGTTTAATTGCGCTTGTACTAACGGTGATTATCTGCTTTTCGATCATCATCTGCATCAGTGCCATGGCCTTGGGTGAAGTTCTGCTGAACAAGATTAACGACGAACTGCACTTAAAAGATAGTTTTTTGGTTTATACCATTAAATTTACCCGTTGGGCATTATTGGCAATTTTGTATTTCATCACCATTTCTATTTTATACCGTTACGGTCCATCGCATACCAAAAAATGGCGCTTGTTTAGCGCAGGTTCATGGCTGGCTACTATCCTAGCTTTTCTTACCATCTGGGGATTTTCTTTCTACATTAACCATTTTGCCTCCTACAACAAAGTGTATGGTTCCATCGGAACATTAATCGTAGTAATGATCTGGCTTTACCTCAATTCATTAATTTTACTGATCGGTTTTGAGCTCAATGCCAGCGTTGATGTGAGTAAAAGAAGTGTGAAGATTATCCGCCCCACCTTCAATTTGTTCAAAAAATCGGAGCCAATTGAAGAAAATATACAGAAGAAATAATTTTTTCTCCCTCTGTGTTAAGTAATTATCAAGTTTATATAAAAAAAAAGCATTCTGACTTTGCAGTTTTAAGCCGAGTTTGTACTTTTGCAGCGGAGAGTTGGCAGAGTGGTCGATTGCGGCAGTCTTGAAAACTGTTGACTTGTTAAAGGGTCCGCGGGTTCGAATCCCCCACTCTCCGCATCAAATTAAAGCCTGAACTTATAAGAGTTCAGGCTTTTTTCGTTTTTAAAAACATATTCTGGCGCAAGTCTTAGCGCCTCGGGCTTAAAGCAATTGCCTGCTGAATTGTGCTTTAGTTAAAAGCAATGTATTAACCTCTAAAAGTCTCAATTAGTTGGGTGTTATTAAAGCACAAGTCAGCCAACCCGTTACCCGCAAACTAAGACTTGCGCTAGTAAGGGTAATCAGGGATCGTCATCGTTTTGAGACATGGTAAATTAAATGACCGTTAATCATCAGCTTTTTCTGCCAGTTGAGAATATAACTCGATTAAATTACCTTCGGGGTCTCTGAAGTGTACAACTCTGGTTCCCCAATCTGACATCGATTTCGGCTCTGATAAAAAATTCACTTCCTTATTTCGAAGTGCTGAGTACACCTTATCCACATTGTCTACCTGCAAAATAATTACAGTTTTGTCTTGTACAGCGTCATTTTTGTTTACCACTTTATTTATAGCAGTATTCATAAGCTCAGCTTTAAACAAAGCAAGTACGGAGGTGCTTCCAATATTGAAATTTGCATAATTGTCGCCTAAACCACCCCAAGAGCATTCCAACCCCAGAATGTCGTTGTAAAATGTAAAGCATTTATCGAAGTTGTCTACTAATAGCCTGATGTTACTAAATTTCATTTTGCCTTTCTTTAATTTTTTAATGATACAAAATTACTTTTCTTCCATCGTGGCTAATTGTAAAAATCGGTCGTTTTTGTTTTCAAAAAGCTTTGTTGGATTATTCCCTGTAATTTCTTTCATATCTTTAATGAAATGTGATTGGTCAAAATAATTTTGTTCGGGAAAGAACTGCCCTTTTTTAACAGATGAAAAGGATGCGAAACATTTCAAAATCTTACAATATAATTTTAAAGGGATACCAAATCTGTCCTGGAAGTAACGATTAATCTGTCTGCTACTCCAATATACGTGCTGAGAATATCCATCAACTGATAGTTCGCCATTGGTCTGATATAGCAAATTGAACAAATTCTTCTTTCTAATGTCAATACCTTTTTGATCGGATATAGCTGAAAAAATTGTTTTATTCAACTTTTCAATGATTGTTTCTACATTATTGAATGAAAGCTGGTCTAATTGCCAAAACCCGCTATTCATTACTTGTTCACTATTTAAAATTGCAGAAATTTTTTGCTTTAAAATGTAGTCAGCCGCTAATAATTTGAACCGTATCCCAAAAAGTTGTCTGCCAGGTTCGATGGAAACATCCACTGGTTTTGTCCACAACCCAGTCAGCGAAGTTTCTTGTTGTTTGTAACGCTCAAGTGAAATGATAAGGTCAAAATAGCCGTCAGGCAAAATTGTAAAGTCCAGTTTTTCAGCTGTGGAATTATCAAACCACCAATAGCTTTTTATAAATTTAGCTAGTAACCGGCCGGGAGGAAATTCTTTATATATCAATTATTCTGGCTAAGATTTTATTATCGGCGTTAAGAAAACGAACAATATGTTTCTGCGTATCACAAAACTACAATATTTAAATTTGGAGCAACGGTAAGTTAATTTAAAAATCTTATGAATCACAGGCAAATAAAAAATCTAAATCAATTAATGGAACAGAAACAAGATGAATGATGTTCCAAAAATGAAGGATTGCCTTATTTACTAAGCAGCGAAATAAATTTTCGAAAAACCGCTGTAAGTAAATTACTATTTTAGCCATAGTGCATCCTCGATAGTCATCCTACACTAAAGATTTTTTAAGTTATTAATTTATGCCTTCTGCGACGGGTTCAGGATCTAGAACAAATTGTTTTTCCTTTACATTAAAGTCTACATTGAGATATCCTCCAACCCTGCCGATCTGATTGGAGACGAGGAAACTGTTACCTTTTCCGGTCATAATATTATCATAGATGATGGTCATGACGTTGCCTGTCGGTGATTCTATATTATCAAAATTAAACGTTTGAAAAGTTTTATTCGTTCGCTTATCCATGATCTTTAATGCGCGCATGTGTGCCTCTGTTGATTCGCTCTTTTTGGCATAAATACCGATAAAATAGTAATTCTTTAAAGAAGGATACTGAAGGATCTGGATATTGTCAAACGATTCGTCCGAGCGATCACTGAGACGGTCTACAAGCCGGAGGTTTACCTTTAGTTTACTTGTATTACTGCTCCAGGTACCTGTGAGCTGCTGAAGTGAAAAATTAAGATAAAAAGTTGCAGCAACCTTGTTCCCTGCCCCTATTTCATAAATTTTTATGGCTTTGGTATTTTGGTTAAAAACACCTTCTAGCCTGATGGGATGATTAACTTTATCATATTTATATGCGCCGATAACATTAAATCTCTTTTTCGCAGGTTCACCAAAATAGCCTTCTTTTATCTGAAAAGACAAAGTAACAGGATATCTGCCGACAAGACCTGTGTAATTATAAGTATTGTACCAGCCGGCAAAGCTTTTTACCGAGATTAATATAAAGGCTGTCGCCAATAAAAAAAGCTTAGCTTTCATGTCTGATTATTTGATTGTAATAAAAAAAGGTGAAAATGGACACCCACATTGATATTATTCTTTCACATCAAATGCTGATCCAATTAACGAGGAAAATGTACTTCTTTTTCTCCAATATCTCCTAAAGGAGACTTGCACTAGTAAGGGTTTTTAAAACCATATTCTAGCGCAAGTCTTAGCGCCTCGGGCTTAAGCCATTGCCTGCTGAATTCTGCTTTAGTTAAATTCAATGTATTAATCTTTAAAAATCCCGATTAGTTAGGTTTTATGAAAGCACAAGTTGGCCAACCCATTACCCCGTACACTAAGACTTGCGCTAGTAAGGATATTATTATAATTTACCGATTTTTTATCATATTCTACCTGCAGTTAATCAATATAGTCATAAAAGCTTTTAACATTCATAAAAACAGCTGGATTATAGGGATCTCCGGGTTTATGTTTTGAAGAAGATCAAACTGTAAGCCGTGAGATGCTACTTCCTGTTAATCAATGCTCCTCGGTCTTTAAATATTTTCTGACGGTTAATGTTTGATAAAAAGATGAAAGTTCCTAAAGCAACAACATAAATAATCAAAACATATATATTATTGATGCGTTGAACACCTATATTGTAAGAAGTAATTTTTTCCTTATACCTATTTGCAAATAAGTATAGCAATATAAAAACACCAAAGATTATTAGAAAATATGTACCACTTCGTATATGCAAAGCTTTATCCTTAAATGCAAACACACATAACGAAATACTTAAAATTATCGAACTAATTAATATTGTAACTAATATTACGGCACCTAAAAGCGGACTCTGATTACCTACTTTCTCTAAAAAAGAATAAACTCTATTTAAAATTAGTACTACAATTTTCATATTATCTTTTTGGTTTATCAAAAACGCTTTTGCCGCTAAAATACTCATATCCCATCTTACCATGAAAATAAGTTGCGCTTACACCCGCTCCTATTGGCCCTAAAAAGCCTATTACCCCGAATGCCGTGTCAAAAGCGGCTTCTGTACCGGTGATATCTCCATTTAAATATTGTAATCCCGTAACCGCAATACCAAGTCCGCCAACTATATTCCCAGCAACTGAATATCCTTTTGCGGCTCCTAATGCACTTTTAAAAACGTTCCTACATCCCTGTACCCCACGTATGAATCATATCATGAAGGCAATTAAATAGCCCCCTGTTTCAGGTATCTTCCAGGCGTAAAACAAACAAGAGGCTTGCAATCATATTACAATTGATTTCACAGATTAGAAATAAGTGTTATATTGGAGTTTATTAATCTTGACCTCATCAGCATTTGTGTTGCTGAAGTCGATTAGATTACAATCTTAATTTAATTCATGATGAAAATTTTAAAAGCCTGTGTCTGCTTTGCTATTATTTTACTTTGTTTTACAACAATACGGGCACAATCAACAAATAAAAAAAGTGCTGTAAAGGCAGTCACTCCAATACCACAGATACCTCCTCCCGGAGCAATAGATAGTACGCCAATGGGCGACTGGAACTCATTTTCTGAAGTAAAACTTAATTTACCCATTTATCCAGGCCCCTTCAAGCCTACCTGGGAATCTATTGAATCCAATTATCCGGGAGATCCTGCCTGGTTAAGAGACGCGAAGTTTGGCATCTGGGTTCATTTTGGGCCACAGGCATCCGGCGAAAGTGGAGATTGGTATGCTCGCAGGCTATATACTCCAGGTACCCCCGCATATAAAAAACATCAGGAAAAATATGGCCATCCATCAGAAGCCGGATACAAAGAAGTTCTTCGTGATTGGAACCCTAAAAAGCTGGATCCGGCAAAACTGGCTAAAATATATAAAGATGCAGGAGCAAAATTTTTAATGATCCAGGGTGTACATCATGACAACTATGATTTATGGAACTCGAAATATCAGCCATGGAATTCTGTCAATATCGGGCCTAAACGAGATCTGTTAAAGGAATGGGCAAAAGCATGCCGTGCAAATAACATCCGCTATGGTGTTACCTTTCATCACGAATATACCTGGTGGTGGTGGCAAACAGCATTCGGCAGCGATACTGAAGGTGCAAAAAAAGGAATCCCTTACGATGGTAATCTTACGCTTGCAGATGGAAAAGGCAAATGGTGGGAGGGTTACGATCCACGCATGCTTTATGGAATTGACTTGCGTGAATACAAGGGGGTGGCAGAAAAATCGCACAGTCGCTCGTCGCCGCCTTCGCCGGGAATATTCAGCAAACACCTGGATTATGCGAAATGGTATGCAACAAATTGGGCAATGCGCATGATGGATGTGGTAGAACACTATGATCCTGACTTTATTTATACAGATGGCACGGTACAGGGCCCTTTTACGGGTAATGGTACAGGTACCGGTTATAAGGCTGATGCTATGCAGAGCGTAATTGCAGACTACTACAACAGAACCCTGGCGCATCGTGGAAAGGTGAATACCTTCAGTATTGTCAAGTTCCGTGACAAAACCAGCGGTATAGTTACTACAGAGGAATTCGCTGTTCCGGAAAACATCAAAACAAATCAGCCCTGGATTGCAGAAGCGCCTGTTGGAGATTGGTATTATGCACCCAACTTTACCTATGATTCCGGTATGATGATCAGATATGTGATTGAGGCAATCGCCAGAGACGGCAATGCTGCACTTTGTGTTTCATTACTGCCTGACGGTTCATTGGATGAAGGCAGCTTAAAGATGCTTAAAGAAGTAGGTATATGGATGCGCAGGAACGGGGAAGCGGTATACGGAAGCCGGTCCTGGAAAATCCCGGGAGAAGGGGAACAGCAAAACGGTAAGCTAAAAATGCTACCTGGTGGAAAATTGGGCCAGAAACAGGCAGAATTCAAATTTAGCAAAGAAGATTTTCGTTTTACGATAGGTAAAAATGGGTCACTTTATGCTTTTTGTATGACTGCACCAGAAAAAGGAGCCGAGTTAAAAATCAAATCCCTTGGTTTGGAGCAGAACTATTTAAATAAAGCAATCAAAAATGTCAGCTTGGTAGGATATAAGGGTAAACTGGAGTGGAAACAACAGAATGATGGATTGATTATAAATTGCCCTTCAGAAATGCCTTATGCGACCGCTGTGGCATTTAAAGTAGATTAATTTGCTTGAATGGGTATGTTTTGGTCTCCCCTATTCAATTAATACAGGTGAGGGCGTTTAAACCCTGGCTAATATGCAAATTGTGATATATTAAGTCAATGAATAGAAATATGGGTGTTTTAAGCTTATTCCTTTTCCTAAACGCAAGTTTTTCATGCGCTGGTGCACAAATTCGGGATTTAATGCCAGCAATGATCAAAAACTCAACCTCCTTATTAAACATACCTAATAGTTCCATTCTAGCGCAAGTCTTAGTGCCGAGGGCCTTAGCCGTCGCCTGACTTGTGCTTTCGTTAAATCAATACATTAAATATCTCAATTAGTTAAGATGCACTGAAAGCACAAGTTAGCCAACCCATCACCAGCACACTAAGACTTGCGCTCAATGTCATTAAGTTAAGGGTTTTTAACCACAGATGAGCACAGATAAACACCGATTTTCAAATCTGTGTGCATCCTTCCTATCTGTGGTTAAATTATTTTCTTGTGCCGTATGGCTTAACTTAATGCCATTGGACTTGCGCTAGTAGGGGCAACTCACGGGCTATCCGCTCATACGCCTCGTGGCTTATACTTTGGCCGGTATCCGCTGCTATCCCTGTTGCAAAATATAAGGATCACCATGTCTTTTTAGTTGAAACAGACGTAAGATAAAAAAACCTTTGTTTATAGATGTTCAAATACTTAAAATTAAGTATTTGACTATGTTTTTTTCCTGACTACATTTAGTATACCAAACGGAGAAGTGTAAAGTCTTACCTTAAATTTCTATTTCATTTTTTCTTACGGGCTTGCAATTGGCAATACCCTTTAAAACCTATGGTTGTTGAGGGTTGTCCAACAATTGACAAAACCTTACATCCTTTTCTTAATAATTTAACAAATAAACTAATGAACTTAAAAGAAAAACTTAATGAAATTGGGCAAAAGCCTGACATGATTCTTATTGTTACTGATGAGCAACGTGCCACACAACATTTTCCGCTTGGATGGGAAGAGAAAAATCTCCCAACGCTAACGTTTCTAAAACAGAATGGATTTAGTTTTGACAGAGCTTTTTGCAATACCTGTATGTGCTCCCCAAGCCGGGCAACCTTATTTACAGGAACATATCCTGCCAAACATGGTGTAAGCCAAACGCTAACCGAAGGAGGTCTTTTATCTCCGCAAGAACCAACACTAAGTAATTCTTTGCCCAATATAATGAATGTACTTTGGGCAGATGGTTATGATGTGCAATACAGAGGCAAGTGGCATATGAGTAAAGGAGTAGCGCCTAATGGAACTAAAACAAATTACGAAAGTTTAACCGCTGCAGATATTTCATTATACGGAGCAATGGGATGGGTTGCTCCAGATGCTGGCGAAGATGTTAATCCCCTTAATTTTGGTGGCGGATATGCAAATCACGATGCAAAATATACAGCCGAAGCCATACAATATTTGAAGCAAGTAAAAGCGCAAAGAGCAGCTGGAAATCATAAACCGTATTGTCTTATTCTTTCACTGGTAAACCCGCATGACGTATTAGCGTATCCAAAATCGGCAGGAACTTCAGGATACCATTCCGATAGCTGGTTAGGCAGAGAAATTGGACTTCCTGCTACCTTAAATGAAAATTTACTTGAAAATAAAAAACCAATGGCACAGGAACAAATTTTACTCAGTATGGCATTAAGTCTGGGCGAAATAGCTAGTGAAGAGGATAAACTAAACTATATTAATTTTTATGGTTATTTATTAAGTCATGTTGATAAAGAAATTGGATATCTGATTGAAGAATTATACAAAGAAGATGAGCATGGAAATAAATTGGCAGATGCTGCAATTGTTACTTTAACATCTGATCACGGAGAAATGGGTTTGGCTCACGGAGGATTGCGTCAGAAAACTTTTGTTGCTTATGAAGAAGCATTAAGAGTACCACTTGTAATTTCAAATCCAATCTTATTCAAGGATCACAAAATAAAACAATCAATGGCATTGGCTACATTGGCAGATATTATGCCTACTTTTATTGATATTGCCAATGTATCCAATCCACCCACAGGACTTGCGGGCACAAGTTTACTTCCTGTAATGGAGAATAATACTCCTGTTCAGCATAGTATCTTATTTACTTATGATGATATTAAGGCAGGCTCTAATAGCAGTTGGACGATTATAAAAGCTGCTAATCGTATTCGTTGTATCAGAACAGAAAAGTGGAAATTCGATTATTACTTTGATGCTTCAACAGCTTATTTCAAACAATATGAACTGTATGATTTAGTCAATGATCCGTTAGAAAGTACCAATCTTGCTTATGATCCGGCATATAGCGAAATCAGAAAAGATTTAGAAGCGCAATTGCACCAACTTGAGATAGAAAAACTCTGGGTCAATATGCCAAAAGATGTTTATTAGTAATACAACATTCGACTAAAAACATCTTTAAAATCTAAAATACACCCATTCAAATAGTAATAAAAAAAGCAAAATTATGTCACAAAATATAAAACCAGAGGTAAATACAATAAGTTATGCAGATTTTAATAATCCTGCCGGGCAAACAACCATACAAGGAATCAGAGGAGTTTCGGAGTCTGAAAATGTATATATCGCAGGCAGTTTAGTAAGTTCGAATAATCTTGTTCAGGGATTAATTTATGAGGGAACAATTAAAGGAAACGGTAACGAAGGAAAGTGGTATAATGTTAATTTTCCGGGTTCACCAGAAGCTACCGTTATTAATACTTCTTGCTACGGACCTAATAATGGACCTCATGGTACGATACAGTTAGTTGGATCTTATAAAATATCAGCCTCTACCGGTAAAGCCCCTAGTGGAAATTTAGGATTCTTTTACGAAGGTCCTGTTGATGGTTCAGGAACGTGGGTTCAGGTGTCACCCAATGACGGGAATACAAATAATGTATTTGTTCATAGTGTAATGGGTGGTCTTGCTGTTGGAAATTATGATGTTGATGATGATAAAAACGGATATGCATTTCTCTATGATATAGTCAATAAAAAATGTACAGACTTTAAAGTACCCGATTCATTAACCACTACTTTGTATGGCATTTGGCATAATGGTGAAGATAGTTATACTATGGCAGGAGGATATACAAGCCCAAAATTCGGCAAAATAAGTCAGGCCTTTTTGGTTGATTATAATTCTAAAACGAAACAAACCAGTAATTTGAAATCATTTAGCTATAAAAACGAAACAGTTTTGTCTATAATAACTCATTTTGAAGGCATTACTATTTCTAAAGAGGGTGGTTATAATATGCCATCGGATTGGCTTACGGTAAATGGAGAAAAAAATGGAGCATCATTTGTTTCTGTTAGTAGAAATTCTGACGGATCATTTGGAGAAGCAAATTGGATAGATATCGATTTTCCAGACTCAAGTGTTACAAGTGCTAATACAGTATATCAAAATAATATTTTAGGTATTTACGTAGTTGTAGATAGTAGTGATACAAAAACAGTATCATCTTTTGTTGCAAAAGTAAATATCGAACCATAGAGGATAATGTAATTTTGAGTTTTTGTCGCATTATAGATAGGTTTTAGAATTTAAAGACTTTACGAAAGTCACTAAATCAATCAAAAATCATATAAATTTATATACTTGACCAGATAAATTAAACAAACGCATCTTAACCAATTACGCTCCATGAAAAACAATGAACTGAACATGCTCGTGGGCATGTTGCATCAGGCCTCCAAGCTTGAACATTGCCTGCTGGATACTTATCTGTATACGGCATCAACCATTAAAAGCCTGCCAGAAGAATTTGCCATATTGAGCAACGGCAAACCCAACCTGAGGAAAGCTATCCAATTTGAAAAGGCCCGCCAGTGGAAGCAGAGTATCCTTGGCGTTTCACACGAAGAGATGATGCACCTCCACTACGTGCAGTGCTTACTGCGCGCACTTGACGAGTCTCCAAGCTTTGCCCTGCCAGACCGGAAAAAAGACACCGGTAACTGGTTTATCTCCAATTGGGACATTTACCAGCCCGGGGATACCCAGGATGAGGGTACCGAAATCCCACTGGAAGGATTAACCAGTAAGCAGATCAAACAGTTCATTCTTTTTGAATCGACAGATTCTCTACAGGATTCAAGCCCGTTCGGTGAACAGAACAAAGCCCTATTCCAGAAACTCTATGAATTTGAACTGGATTTTCATCTCGAAGGGATCCTGTACAACATTGCCGACCAGCAAAAGAGAGACGACATGAAAAAGGCGTTGAACGATATCTACCTCAACCTGGCACCGAGTGACGAGGGGATGTTAAAGGCTGCCTTTCTGGAAGCCTTGCCCGATGCTGAGGAAGACCTGAAATATGTGCGTTTTCAGTCAATCGGAGACTTCTATACCAAAGGGATTCTTCCTCTCTACCAGCAGGCCTTCGACACCGGCAAGGTTAAAAATTCAAACCTTGGTTTCAACAACGAAATGCAAGGTTTTGCTGCAGGTGAAGGATTTCTGCCCGTTGGCCCTGTCTACAGGAGCAAAAATTATACAGAATCTTCAACAGCCAACGCACAACATGCATTGCGTTACTTTAAAAATGTAGAAAGTATCGTAAATGAAATTGTGGAGGAAGGAGAAGGATTTGAAGGATTCGAAGCCACAGCAGAACGTTTTTTGGCCAAAGTAACTAAAATTGGCGGAACAAGACAGTACCTTGATGCCTGGAAAAAGGACAAAAGGAATGCCCGAACCAAAGGATACAGCACGCCCCAATGGCTTGCAGATGCAGAACTGTGCCGCCAATCGCACCTATACAGGTTTGTGATGATCTATATGGATATGGAATTTGAACAGAAGCTCTGCGAAAATGTGGGCACTACTTTCAGTGCAAACCGGGATCCGCTGCCAATAGATATGGATAACCACGCCCTAAAAAAATTGGTTACCGAAATGCCCAGGCAGTTCAATGCCTGTTACCTGGTGATGCTGTCATGGCTTTCACGCATTTATGAGGTCAAGCTCTGGGAGACCGACAAAGACCGGAGACTGGCAATTGAGATGATAGCCACCTGGCCGATGATGTCCCTGTCTATCAGACCGTTCTTAGAGCTTATCTCCTTTTTTCCAGTTGATCTTAAAGCAATGTTCAGGCTCGATAAGGATGCGCTGCCAGGTTTACCGACAGACGCAACGCAACTGGCAGATTATTTTTTAGATAGCGAGCGAAGCGAAGCCATCAATAAACAGGTCGATTATCTGGCACTCCGCGTAATGGCAAATGTATCTGATTGGGCCAAAGAACAGATTGAGGTGGTTAAAGCCAATCTCAGCGGTTATCAGGCAGAAATGATCATCACAAGGCTTTCCGGACTATCCAGATTGAATGAGTTCGAAAAACAGTTTCCTTTCCGCGAACATGGCGGTTATTCCAACACCATGCCCGACCTGAACTATCAGCAGGAATTCCCAGATGCAGGACTGTTTAGTGAAAATCCTTCAATGCTTGGACAGGAACCTAAAGATCCGAATGAACAGGACAGGATATTCGAAGACGCACTGGTACTCAAACTGCGCTTCGGCGGTTTCGGCCTGGTCCAGCTTTCTACAGACCCAGACCCACCGACTGATGAGTCCGGCTGTACTGGAACGCATATGCTGCATGCCGCAGACGGGGAGCGGACGCTTGATCGCGCATTGGTATGGCAAGACCTTCCCGGACAAAAAAATATCCTCAGGGAACCAAGGGAAAAATTGCCCCCTATAGGTGTCAATATTATTGATCTTACGCTACAGGTAACTGCTAACAGCGGGGCAACAGCCGGATACGTGCCTTTACAAATCATGCAATCCACTGGTGCGGTGCAGACTTCGGGCGTACAACAATACCTGGAGGTTAATGGTCTCAATGACCTGGTGAAATATGATTCTTCGGATGTGCTGAGCGCGGGAAGTTTCCTACGCCTCAACCTGCTTGAAAAGGACGGCATAAGGCCTTTTTTAAACGGGGACAACCATCTGGTATCAAAAGACGGGGAACCAATTGATCCCTTCATCATTTCTGTTACCGACGATCAACACCAAAATATCTTTCAGCGCGAAATTTACAATAAAGGCAAAACTTTGCTTGAAATGGATCCATTGCAAAGGGTGGAAACTTCGCGGTGGCCAACAGGATTTGATTCCAACCTGGATGATATCCCAGCCTGGCTAATCGCCCATCTTCCAGCAGAATACACCCAGGCGCTGATGCAGGGGCCACCGACCTACCTGGCCAGCAGAGCGGATGTTTTATATGAAGAACTGAACCTGCTTTTGAACAATGGGGCAGTCATGGATCAGAATAAGGTTGATCAGTTAATTTCCTTCACAGAACGCCTGTTTTTGATCACCGTGCCAAGAGGAACCACAATGGGCTGGCTTTCTATCTTGCTCAACTATGGCCACTCGGTAAGCGGTATTCTGAAATCGTCGGAAAGCGATAATCCCGTTTATGATCTGATTGAACGCGAACTGAATATCAAAGTGAGCTGTCAACCTGAAGAAAAAGACCGCACCAAAGCGAATTCAAGATGGGTGGTCAAATACACTAAGGGAATTATGGACACTGATGCGATAACCGATTTAGTTTACGGTGAGCTTTATATTCCTTTACAGGTGATACCCGATGGGAGAAAGTTCAATATCAAAAAGAAATGGGTATTTGCCCCGGGAATGAAAGACCTCGTGGCCGGTTATACCTGTGATTTCTCAAAACCATTCTGGGACACTTTCATAATAGAAGATAAAGTGAGATCCATCACATTACCTGGCGGTATCAAAATAACAGAGACATTGGCTGAACATGATACTTATAGCTACAGTTATACAGCCAATGGGGTACCAGGGATCGATGGCTATACAGGTTCATTTAAGGTGAGCGTGATGGATGACAACCGTGTGGAACTACTTTTGGAAGTCAGCTTCGGCTTTGAAAATACAGCTGCATTTAAAACAATGACTACCATTGTAGGGGGCTTCTTTAGCTCCACCTCAGCTGCACTAAATGCCCATTTTTCTCCGGAGCAATAATAAGCTAATAATATCCATAGGGCTGCCGGTCTGGCAGCCCTATAATAAGATACTTCATGAGATCAGCGCTTGTTTGCCGCAAAATTTAACCAGGAAACCAATATAAAGGGCTGGCTTTTTGTAATCATGCATAATACCTTTATCAACAGGTATAGAAAACAACAGCGCGAACGGGAACGCGTTTTACAGGTTGAAGAAATCTCCTCAGAGCAGCTCTGTACAAGCGCAACCGCAAACCACGCAGAAAATAAGTTTGTAGGAGATGTTCTTTTTTATTAATTACAAAACATTCGGCCTTTTTATGCTGTTTATTTTTTATAAAACTACATTTATGTCAAATACGGAAAACAAGGGAAAAGAAGAAGTGCAAGCAGATCAAAGAAACGATTCAGAGCAGCTAAACCAGATTGCCCTGGGCAATACAGATATAGAAATTACTCCGGAGCACAATAACAATGATCTTTTAAGTTTGCCCAAAACTTCGGGCACGGGTTCTAATCCTGCGGCGGCTACTCCTGAATCGCTCATAATACGCGAAGATCCAAAAGAAAAGAGATATGGAGAGGATGCAAAAGACAACAAAACTTCAGGTGAATAATGTTAAAATTGTTCCGCTGCGCTATTAACGGACATCAGTCTATGAACTGAATTAAGATACTATGAACAAACTGATCGGAATCCTTGAAGATGACGAAGGCATTAGAGATATATTACAGTTTCTTCTTTTAGAAGAAGGTTATCAGGTCGAATGCTACACTACCGTAAATAATTTTTTAACCAAAAAGGATTCCAGTCCGCATCTTTTCATACTGGATGTAATGTTACCTGACGGGAATGGCCTTGAGGTATGCAAGATGTTAAAGTCGTCACCAAAAACTTCAGCCACACCAGTAATTATGATGAGTGCACATGCCGATCTGCAACAGATGAACAGTGGTTGCCGGGCAGAAGAATTTATAAAAAAACCGTTTGATATTTTCGCAATGCTGGAAAAAATTGTACAGCTATTAAACAAAGATAATCCACCTGCCCATTAATATAGTTCTGAGGATGTTAAAAAAAGAATAAGGTACAGCCTTCCTTTATGTTGTATTAGAAATTATTTTCTCAAATACTGTACTTTTTCTGTTTTTTCTTTCTTTTACTATAAATGAATATATTCCTCTTTGAGCACACCTGATTGTTTTTCGGCAGTTATATTCAAGCTGGAAACGCCTTATAATAACAGTTTACGCCATGTTCAATAGCCAGTTTGTCGAATTTCGTCTTGGGAAGAAAATCTATCATCTGTTTAAATACTGGCTGACCGACCAAATGCTTATCTTTATCCATCATCTTTTGATTTGTGGTAAAAAAAGGTATAAAAAAGAGGCTACTTTGTTGTAGCACCCTTATATTATTAATCTTTGTCGGTTAATGATGAGAATCTATATTAATCCAGTCACAATATCTTATTTTAAAGCTTTGAGCTTAGCAGCAGTTTCAGGGTAATCTAAAATAGATAGAGCTTTAATGTAATACTTTTTAGCCTCTTCTTTTTCTCCTTTAGCTGAATGATAATCACCCAAAGCATCATACACGTTGAAACTATATGGGTAGTTTATTTCATTCATTTGAAAGAAATGATATGCAGATTCGAATTTATTAGCTCTTAAAAAAACATAACCCATATTGTTGACTATACTTTCTGAGGGCAGTATTTCATAGCCCATTGATTTAGATATTTGTTTGTATCCAGCCTTCAGTGCATCCAAAATTGTTTTGTCTTTAACAGAGGCATTAAATAAATCGTAGTTGTCAACGGACAGGAAGTTATAATCTCGAAAAATATAATGAAGCCCGTCATACTCACTGATAAACGGTGCAGTATTATGACCTTCTTCCTCATAATATTTAATTTTCCAAAGTAATTTCTTGTTGCCATTTCTTTGTAGGGCACTTTTCAATCTGTCCATGGCAAGAACAGCATCATTAAAAGGAGTTATTGTTTTTCTAACTTCTGCCGTATCAAGCTTATTTTTAAAACCATTAGCAACAGAAATAAATACGTTTCTGTTATTAAACTTTTTATCGGAAAGTATATGCTCTGCTTCTTTTGTCAGCTTAGAGTTGTCGTACCATAAAGCAGGGTCTATTGAAATGTATGAATTAAATAATTCTGTATGCTTCAGTAGGGTGTTAATAACAAATAGCCCGCCCAAAGAATGTCCTATCAACATACGGTACGGTGCAGTTGGATATTTGGATTCAATTTCGGGAATCAGTTCTTTCTGCAGAAAAGCCGTAAATTTTTTCCCTCCGCCTGATGATTTGGCTGAGACGCTGTCTAAAAATATTCCTGAAGTTATGTGTGTCGGAGTAAAATCTCTTATCCTGTCGATGTTTGGTATAGCTACAATAATACACTCCTGAAAAACCCTTAGTGAACCCATGTTTTCCATCATAGCTGCAAGTCCCTGAAAATGTTGCTCACCGTCTAACAAATAAATTACGGGATATTTTTGTTTGCCAAATATTTTCTCAGATGCACTTTCAGGAAGATATACAAAATATTGCCTTTCTTCCCCGAGAATCTTTGAGTAGGTTTTGTAGGTTTTGCCTATTGAAATATCATTTTTTTCTTGTGAATAGCTGATTATTGTTGTCAGAAAAAATAACAAAAAAAGAAAATTTTTCATGTCGGTTATATAGTGGCTTTCAAAAAGACAGTTTTAGAATTAAAATGTTGCGCAACATACTAAATTTGAAAACACGTTGAGCATATGAACTAGTATCATTATCAAAAATTGTTGGAATAATGATATAGGGGTTGCACAAATACCTTAGTTTTTCTGTAAAGTTAGTTTAGATAATAAGGCCGAAATTTAAGCTATCATCCCTAACTAACAATCTCATGATATGCCACTTCTTATAAAGTGGATCGACTGGTAAATAAATCGCCGACATTTCCCAAAGATTGTTTTATACCTCCAACATAGTCTTATTAAAGATTTTGCTTTCCATCAAACATATCATTCAGTGAAATAATGATAAACTTTTCTAAGTAAATATATTATCTGAGCATTCTATTTTATTGATTGTTCATATACCATTCCATCTTTAATGATTATGCTTTCGGACAGAAAATTGTTTGCATTGTCAAATGGGCTTTGATGCCAGATCAGCAGATCAGCCCGCTTACCTTTCTCGATTAAGCCAACTTTTGAATCAATCCCTAAAGCCTGCGCTCCGTTAATCGTACAGATTTGTAATATAGAAGATATTGAAAACCCACTTTTAAATAGCAATAATTGCTCGGCCTGAAGCGACTTTCCACCGTTTGCCATGTCTGTTCCGATCCTTAATTTAATTCCTTTCTCTTGCATCCGTTTAACATACTTCATGAAAATTTCAAAGTTTTCCTCTGTCCTTGTTTGTTGATTTAGTAACGAGGATGAATCGGCAAGGGAACCTGCCTGAAATAATTCAGCCAGAATATTTATGCTGGTTGAAAACGTAGCATTTTGATTTGCGAGCTTATCAATCAAAATATTAATTTCAGCCTGTTTATGTTCGTCAATATATCTGAACATCTCTAAAAACATTTTCAGTATATCGGAGTGTGTTTTTACTTCTCCATAGTGCCCGGTGAATTCTTTATTAAATGTATCCCAATCTTTATTCTCTTTGATTACACTATAAGCGATGGTGACCAGATGTTCATAATTTTTTAAACCAATATCTAAAGTTTGATCCATAGTCATTACATTTTGGTCAATATGACCATAAACCCTCATGCCTAAGCTATCTGCAGTTTTAAAAGCAATTTTAAACTCGGAATCTCTTAGCCTCCAGTAGAGTTTAATATGCCTGATGCCAAGCCGGTAATACGCTTCAATTTTCTTCTTTGCCGCCAAGGGACTTTCAACAACTACGTGACCAATATAGGTTGGTCTGTCTTCTTTTGAGATAATGGCTGCACCAGCTGTATAAATATTGATATGATTCGGGAGCGGGTTAACCGACCAGTCCAGGATTGGCTTGAGCCACTTTTCCGGTTGCCCCATCATCATAACGGTAGTGATCCCGCAAGGAAGATAGGCATCAGTTAGGCGCTGTCTATATACAAGCAATGAATCTTTTACCAAATACTCAGGTGCTTTGTCATAGTCTCCAAATACATCTGTGGGATGGATGTGCGCATCAATAAAACCTGGGGTTACCAGTTTTCCTTGCGCATCAATGGTTTTTTTTGCAGCGAATTTGCCAGTGTTTTTAAGAATATTACCAATGATACCATTTTTTATAAGGATGACCTGTTTCGGGCCGACTAATCCAGTTTTAACGTCGAAAATTTTTGCATTTTTTATGGCAAGATCATATTTTTTTTCCTGACTAAAAGAGCTGAAGCTGAAAAACAGGCAGAATATGGTTATATATCTCATGTAGTTATAAAAAGATTAAATGCAGGCATATCTTTGCTTCTGATTATCAAATGTTACGGTTTATGATTTCGCTAATAACCAAAGTAGATTAAAGCAGTTGAGGGCTATACTATAAGATTTCCTTTTCTATAACTTTTTTTAGATCTTCCCTGCTCTTCCCGGTTTTTAGCATAACTTTTTCTAAAAAATTATCAGAAGTAATGCTCTTATCATAATATAACTGGTAGAGAAAATTTATTCCGTATTGTTTAATCAAATAATTGCAACAGGCAGCTGCAAATGTGTAGGTAAGCGCACTGTTGTATTTACCATTAACTTCCCTGGCGTACAATTTATCAAAACTACAATTACCACTGTTATAACATGTTTTAAGTTCCTGAATGCCTTTAATGTAAGTAGTTTTACCCTTGTCGGTACCACCGTACAAAGTAGCTATCCCCTCCTGTAAGAAGAAGCAATTGGCGCCTGGGCCTAAAACTGCGTGAATAAACTCATGCTGGTAAGAAGGGTTGTTGTTAATGCCTACAATATACCCATCCACATTGTTGGTAAAGCCAGTGAGACCGCCATTACCCCAGATAATAATATTAGCCAGGTTATTTAGTTCCCCTTCATTGGAACACATGTAGTATTCAATGGGCTGTTTCAATACCGGGCGTTTTAATATTTTGCGTATCGAATCCAGGCTTTCGCTCGCCCTGTCCATAGCCTTTTTACTAATCGTATAAAAAGGCGAAAGGTAGAAATGAATATTTTTAGTTTCATACCTAACAAAGAGTTTTGAATCATACGCCTTACAATTATCCAGGTAATAATTCCCGTCTTTATTTACGATATAATATTTATAAATATTAACATAAGTATTGCCCTCTTTATCCGGCTTACTGCGGGCAAGCAGTTTAAAGTAAGATAAGGTATCATTAATGGACTGCAATTCTACCAGTTGAAGATCAAATTTCGTTGCAAACTTTTTTGGTGAATACCTGTTCCACAGCCAGTCCATATTATAATCGTAGAAAGACCTGTTTTTATATTTAGGATGCCATAACTTATTTGTAGTGGTATCCTGACCCATGTAAACCTTAATAAAACGACAAAAATCTTTAGCTTTTTGTGAGGTCGTATCAATCTTATCAGATATGTGAACTTGTGCTTGTAATTGATGAAAAAAGAAGAAAAGCAGTAGGATAGTGAAGATTTTTCTCATTGTACGGTAATGATAAGCACTTATATATTCAGGTGTTCTAAAGTAGAAATATTAGTTGAAGTGACAAAATTAGGTAATAAAGCTGCGTTTAAAAATTAGCGTGCATTATCATTTGAGATTGAAACAATGGTAATTCGTTACAAGAATATCTTCGTTTTTAGTTAATCCAAATTATCAAAAATCCAAAATTGATTTGATTAGTGAAATGAATTTATGATAATCATTGATTAAAAAATAAATTCTAAAAAGCCAATATAACGGTTTGACCTTAATGTTTTGAAGCGTTCCTTATTATCAGATATTGATGTATGTGATACTCACAACTCCAGGCAAATCCAGGATGATTTCTATCGGACCAGGTAATTTGAAAAGAATTGTTAAAGTTAGTTAAACAATATCTGAAGGTCTTATCCATCGGATATATTTGGCCGTATGATTAATAGATATTTACTAATATTCACCCTTGCTATCCCGCTCCTTTGCGGTGCACAGTCTAACAGAATAGATGAGGTAACTGTACAGATCCATAGTGATAACAATGGCCGGTTTTCAAATTTAGAAATCTTGAATAAAAATTTCGAAGGCGTACGGGTAGTGACTTTGGGCGAACAGACACATTTCGACGGTGCAACTTTTGATGCAAAAATTCAGCTTGTAAAATATCTACATGAAAAACTTGGCTTTAATATTCTTGCTTTTGAAAGTGGTTACTTTGATTGTAGCAAGGCAGCTGAACTATTGGCACAGCGTAAATCTAAAGGGATATTAAAGGAGGCTGTTTTTGGTGTTTGGGACAATAAGTCCCTGGCTGAATTAGAAGAATATATTTTATATACGCAAAAAACCTTTGCACCTCTAATTGTTACAGGATTTGATACCCAGTTTAGTGGTAGTTTATCAAAAAAATATCTTTTCGGGGATTTGAGCGCATTTCTGAAGGACATCGGTGCATCCAAAATTAGGAAAGATCCGGATTGGATAAATTTTGAATCTGCTCTCCAGCGACAAATCAAATATTCAAACTTTTATAAAAAACCATCTGCAACCGATACCTCTTTGATTGGAAAATTTGCAAGAAAGATTTCGGATTTTATATCAAATAATGCTAATGCAGCCAACCAGAATGAAAACGGGTTCTGGTTAAAAGTTGTTTCTAATTTAAGGAATGATTCAAAGCGTCGATTTAGTAATGAGAATTTTAGGGACAGCATCATGGCAGAGAATCTATTGAACTTAGTCGAGCAAAGATTTAAGAGTGAAAAAATAATTTGTTGGGGTGCCACATCACATTTTATCTATAATCAAAAATCCGTTAACAGCAAAGAATATGAAACTTTCATTCCAATGGGTGAGTACCTGCGTCAAAAGCTAAACAAAAACTTATTTACCATCGGTTTTACAAGCTATAAAGGAAAAGCCGGCTCAATAATCACACATAAATTAAAAGAACCTCCTAAAGAGAGCTACGAAGGACAATTGGGTAAAAAAGGTTACGCATATGCGTTTACAAGTTTTCGGAAAACATCTGCAAATAAAAAAATCGATGCCGGCATAGAAAGCAGGCTTTTGGGTAACAGGTTCCAATCTATGGATCTTAACCAGGTAATTGATGGAATATTTTATATAGAAACCGCCTATCCTCCCAGGATGAACTAACCAGGAGTTGACACACCAATAATGATCAACTTGTTAAACATAAACCTTCGTCTTTGTTGACACAAATTATCAAAAACCCATCATCAAAACTAATTTTAGGCAGAATATTATTAATTTATTAATGAACATATGTCGATCTCGTTAAATTTATTGCACACTCTAAATGAAATCCCAAAATAAAAATATATTTATTTAAGTTAGGATTTACTGACGTAGAATAGTGCCAATAAATATCATAAATCCATGAAATTCCGAAACGATCCAAATACCAAGGAATAATGACAACTGTCGATCAATTGTTATCTTGACCTGCTAACTGGAATGCGAAATTTAGTTGTACATCGTTCTTATTGATGATATCTTGCGATGTCGGCTGAATCTTATATTCTGGAATAATCCCCCTTCCAATCTCCTTTGCGGTCTTAACTGCCATTTCGTATTTAACTGTACCAAATGAAATCTCCATTTTTGTATTCGGCAAAACCAGTTCGGACTGTACACCAGATGTGTTTCCATCATATGTCCCACCTGTTTCTTCTCCAATAAACTTTCCACGCTTGTTGCTGTAGGCTATCGCACAGAATTCCGCTGTTGTAGAGAATGACAATCCGTCAATTAAAAACCATACTTCACCATTATAAGATTGATCGGGATATATAATTTCAAGATTTGGATGAGCTTCTTTCGTTAATTGATATCGATTATCATGTATCTTTTTAAACATTTTAGGTGTCAGGTTATTATAGGAAGACACATTGCTTTTGAATTTATCAAAATCCATTTTCATTGAGATTGTCTGCAAGCTCTTGTAATACTTAAATGGTTTATTTGCCAAATAAGAATAAAGCTGGCTACCGTAAGTATCTCGTCCACCAGTATTTCCACGAAGATCGATTATCAATTTTTTTATATTAAGATCTCTTATTTTCTTGAAAGTATTCTTCAGAAAATCACTATAATCTATTTTTAGTTCTGACGGTTCAAAGCTCCTTATGGTAATTAATGCAATCTGGTTAGATTTTATAGAAAAATCAAGAAGTGGTTGATGGACATCCGTGTTTTCATTTTTAAGTATGTTTTTTTCAAGATCAGCCTTTATTTTTATACTTTTTATTTGCCCATCTTTCAACTTGTAATCAACATCAAAGAAAGGTGTCTCACCAAATTCTATGAAATAATAGAAATAAAAGAAGTTGTTTAAAATGTGATATTTTTTAGTCTGAATATTTCCATCAGACACTATATACTTAAATAACTCAGGTATTACAGCGTTGATAGGTCGTTTATTAATGGAGATAATTTCAGACCCCGCAGGGATTTGGGGAGCAGCGACAGCATCCACCCATGCTTTACCGTCAATAAACCGGAGTTTTACTGGAAAAAACGATGCCCTCTCACTCCGAAAAGTTTCTAATGCAGGTGGCAAACTACAATATAGGTGTCCATCCTTCATTTTACTCATTAAAATTTTTAGCATTTTGTAAAACTCTAAATCGGTGGTTTTTTCACTGATCGAAGCATAGCAACTGTCAAATACAGCACTCATCGTCTTTTCATCAGAATATCGGTTAAGTGATGGATACGTATTTTGAATACTATTTCTAAAAAAAGTAAAATCTTGTCTTAATCGGTCAGCATGATTGATATTAGAATTCAAGTTTAATGTTTGTCCATACGAAAGAAGCACAGAGCAAGATATTAATATGAAGGTTATCGTTTGATAAATTTTATTTCCGGCCATTAATAGATGTTTCCTTAAGGGTCCAATATAAATTAAAGAATTATGATAATCAATGCCTCAACTTGCTATAATCATTATTCCTGCATGGAAACACATAACATGTGTATGCCGGAGCAAGTTCAAAGTACATTTAAAAACCGCTTTTAGTACTATTCTGTAGGAGCCTGGTCAAGCTCAGCTATTTATAATACATAATAATAGCAAAATGCAGGAGGACTTAAAAGACCATTTAAATTATATTGTAAGCCAGCCTCTTATTAAAAAGCGAGGGAATAATGAGAATAAGTCATCATTCCATTAGTGCAATTTTAATCTTGTCGCTTAAAATGGATATGTTGTCTTGACTAAGGTTATCATTAACAAGTATCATGATCCCCATTTTGTCTTCAGGATAGGCGATACAAAGTGTGCTAAATCCAATACCTGTTCGGCCACTATGGTAAAGAAAGCGTTTTCCATTATCATTGCCAATCATCCAACTTAAACCTACACCCGTACTGTCTGTTTGATGGTAAGTTTCCTTGTGTGATAATCTTATAGCCGGGTCGGTTTCTTCAACATTAGCGATTACATATTTAAGCATATCTGCCATGGTTGAATTCATACTTGGCCCACCAGGGTAAAAAAGGTTAGTATTAATCTCATTAGTTTTTTTATTTGTGAGATCATACCATTGTACAGGACGTGATGCATCTTTATATCCCTGAATAAAACGGTTTAACTGGTTCACAGGAATTTTCGTTCTTGTATCGTAAAGGCCAAGGTGGTTTTTAAGGTAATTTGTTACTAACAGCTCATACGGTTGATGATATATGCGTTCAAGTAAAAGAATAAGGATTGTCATGGCGTTGCCGTTATATTCGTACTTGGTACCGGGTATAGTGTCAAGCTTAAAATCATGCATATCTTTCAATAGTGTATCCTGATTATACCGGGCAAAAAAATCAAGCTGTTTGGGAAGACTTATATTCTTTATGCTATCCATAATTTTTGCCGGAAAATTTCTGGATGACTTCGGCAGACCAGACGTATGATTGGCTATGTCAATCAACCTTACGGGGCGACCTTGGTATTGCAAGTTAGGATACTTTCCCGGGAGATATTTACGGATGTCGTCTTGTAAGTTTGCTCTTTTATCTATTACAGCTTGTGCAAGCATAATTCCAATAAATGTCTTTGCCACAGAACCTAAATTAAACAATTGATTTGCTTTAATTAGTTCACCTGTTCCTTTTTTTGATTCACCATAGTTGTACATTGAACTTCGTCCATCTTGATAAATAGCGATTGAAAGACCAACCGTGCCCGGATTAGCCATATAATCTGCTGCAGCTACCTGGACAGCCCTATCTAATTTGTTTTTGAGGGGATTATCTGTAAGCAATTTTTCTGTTTGTGACCAGCACGGAATAGAAATTAAACAAAGCATTATAACTCTAAATATAAAAAAGCATTTTTTCATGGAAAATATTTATATTATGATACATAACATAGTACCTTGTTACATAAAAGAATCTCATTAACGATAATGGATAGTTATCTATTCTATACAGGATTTTTCCTTCAATATCTTAACAAGATATGCTAATATACAGTCGGTCGGGAATAATTGATTAACATTGTGCCTCAATAAAATTTAATCAACATTCACACGGTATATAGGTTTATGTCACTTCAGATTCAAACAGATAGATTAAAGTTGCTGCCGTTTACTATACAGATTTGCGAGGAAGCATTGTCTTGTTCAACTTCATTTCTTGCAGATTTAGGTATTACGCCCGGGTACGGATGGCCAGATTTGGAGACTTTGGATACTTTACCCAGAATTTTAAATAATTTGAATAAAGTAAAATATCCTTCTGGATTTGAGTCATGGATGGTGCTCAATAAAAGCACAAATATATTAATTGGAGACATTGGATTTAAGGGGCTTCCTAATGAACATGGTGAAATTGATCTTGGGTATGGGATTATTAAAAGTGAAACTCAAAAAGGATATGCAAAAGAAGCAGCTTCAGGGCTAATAGAGTGGGCATTTAAGCAGACCGGAATCAAAGCCATTACTGCGAGTTGTTCAAAGGAAAATTTGGCTTCACAACAAATATTAACCTTCCTTAATTTTAAGAAAGTTGGGGAAGATCAAGAGATGTTCTATTGGAAATTGATGAAGTAGCCTTTTCAAAGCTTACGGCCTATTGCTTTACAAATAAATAACTTGATCCCTTTCCGGAATTTGAAATTACTTTGTTAGTTATTTTTTACGGTTTAAATCAGGAACACAAGAACATATCTTTTTCCAAAATTGCTTCGACCTGAGTACGGCTGGGTTGTTTCATATACACTAACCGGAGATCGAACCGGCAAAATCCGTTCTAAATGCTAAATAATTTCCGCACCTATTTCGTACCAAAACTTTAAACTGGATGAATAGCTATTTGATTTTCAGCGATTTAATTACAGAGTCTACAATAGCAGTATGCGCTATTATATTAGTTGCCTCAGCCATACTTGTAAAAGAAAATGTTTTGCCAGCAGAATTAAAAACACTAAAAATCCCCCTATTTGAAGTATTATTTTGATTGGTTTCGAAATTCTGACGAAGTACTTTTTGCGAACCAATTTTAAATTCTTTGGCTTCATCTAATACCCCAAACTCAATATTTCCGCTGGTATAACTAATTTCTGATTGCTTGATGAGATTATCCAATGTTTCTTTTAAAGTTCCAGTACTATCCGATGCAGTAATTATAATGAATTCTTGACCTCTTATAATTTTATGATTAATGATAGTGATGAATCTACTTTTGGCAACACCATCTATTGGCTTATCTTTTTCTACTTTCCAATGTGCTGGAAATTGAAAACTTAAGCCGTCTTTTTCATATAAAATGCTTTCCTGCTTTTTACTAGGCGAATCATTACAGGATGTGAATAAAAATACAAGTTACAGCAATACTTTGAAATACTTTTTTCATAGGCTCAATTTAAGAATTATTTATTTGCCAATTACATAATCATGTTCAATATTAAAATCTATGAATTTTAAGGTGACGAATAAAAAGTAATTCGCCACAAATATTTAATTAAATCAAGTTGTTAGTTAGGTGTTATCTTATTTAAAGTAAAAGCGAATATAAACAGAGTCTCAACAGCCAACCTTCGAAAGTCACCGCATGGAGCTTTCTAACCTGATGGGCCCCAAAGTACAAAGATGACACAACCGCCGTTGTGATGATCTCGCTGTCACTTACCTGCCTGCGGCTATCTCCATGACCGCTACTCGTTTTCAACAAATCATCTATAAAACAAAATATTCCTACTAATTTTATCTTTGGTAAGCATCATCATGAGTTCTTTAGTTGTGGTAAACCAAATTTCTCTTTTTTGATGCTTAATTTTACCTTTTTTAACCCGCAACTTGAGTTAATTATTCCCAGCGAATTCTGGAAATCCTCAATTGTGAGCTTAAAATTCAATATATTTATTTAATAAAACAGCTTATTCAAATGAACTGATATGAACGAATTTTACGAAAAGTTTCGCAACAGAACATATTTTGACAACCACGGAGAAGCAATTGCAAATCACTTAGACAAATTTTATAAATCAGATGAAATTACTGTTTTTCATGAAATGGTATCGCCAGATTTTCATTTGGATGTTTATTTGATCAATTCAGCAAAACATAGTTTTAACATCCTTTTAACTTCGGGCATGAGTTTGTTGGAAATGACTGTTCCAGACGGCGTAGAAAACCCTGAAACTTACACATTTGCCGAGTTGATGATTTTATTACCTAAAGCCATTGAGTTTGGCAAAATATTTCCGGGCGAAAACGAGAATGATTGGATAATAGGAATGCTTAAAGAAACCGCTCGTTTTCCGCATCATTACGATACATGGCTGGCTATTGGCCATACTTTACAAGCCACTACTGAAATGGAACCCTATAGCGGAGATACTGATTATGTAGGTTTGATTATTTTGCCTTCCGTAACTTTTGATGAAGAATTTACCGAAATTAAAACAACCGAAGAAACTATAAATATTTACAGCGTTTTTCCTCTTTATAAAGACGAGCTTGAGTATAAAATTGCAAATGGATATAATGCTTTACTAGATAAATTGATTGAGAAAAATGGCAAGGAGGTTTTTGATAATAAAAGAGGAAACTTGTTAGCTTAATTACCACATTGTTCAGCATGAAAACATGAAAAATAGCTATAAAATTTTATTAGGAGGAATATTACTTTTTGGCATCATCACTTGGTCCACTTTAAGCTTAAGTTATGATGCCGACGGCGCAGACCAATACGGTTTTCCTTTAAAATTTTACACTAAAGTTAGTGGATACAATTTGGCAACACAACAGGGCAGTACGAGTACAGATTTCGACTTTTTAGCACTTCTGGCAGATGTTGCATTTGCTTTTGCAGGAAGTTATATCGTTTTTAAATTAATTAAAAATTTCAATAGAAATGCCAATGTCTAAACGCAATAAATTTGAATAACTAAACGGAAACTTAATTCTTTATCCAGATTATGGCAATCTTAAAGGATTTGTAATCATTGGCATAGTAGCCATTCTATTTTGTTATGCACTTTATAGCATAAATGTTAGCCATCATCATTAGCACTACCAAAATGTATTACGCTTTCATTGGTGCTTCCAAGTGCTACATAAGCCTGGTAAGAAAGCTTAAATGCCAAAGATGCTTTTTATACTATCATTTCCCGATGTAGCATATTGTTGCTTCAACTTGTTGATATACGATTTATCCTCATATAGCTTAACTGTAAGTTGGGCTGTTGCTGTTAAACTATAGCCCAACAGCAATAGGATAAAAATTGGTAATCTCATTAGTATAGGTTTTTCCTTGGTATTCAAAGATGTCAATTTTGGCAGACATCTGAAATACCCTGTATTTAGGAGGCTGCAGCTTACCTTGGTTAAATCTGCCGATTTATCATAATTCGCCCCTTATAAATGGGCTTACTTTGTTCTTGTCTACTTCGGATAAACCATTATAAAATTCTGTTAAGACAGCTTTAATATAGGATATTTTTACTGCTCTTATGATTTTAGGAGCACCTTCCTTATCGCTTCCTCTCACCATAATTCCCAATAATTGCCCCGATGAATTAAATACGCCCCCTCCGCTCATTCCACCTATCGATTGCGCTTCTATAAAGAATTCGGCACTCGCATTATACGGGATATCTCCTTCGACATCGCCTGCAATCTTCAATTTTTGGATTGCTTCCGCTGCTTCTTTATCGGATAATATTTTTCCATAAGCTACTGCTCCGTTAGGGTAGTTGATATCATCCTGAGGATAACCAACTGCAATGACTTTTTCGCCTGCCACAGCGGTATTCCATGTTTGGGTTGCTTTTGTCCTATGCTCGGGATCGTATAGTTGCAATGGTTCAGACGTTTTAACAAGTTCAGGGTATTTCGGAAAAGGACCTTGCGGAGTTCGTTGATTATCAATTATTCCTAGATAAAAATCTTCTGCCGGCAGTATGGTCGTATTAGTGGCACCGGAAGAAATATCAAAATGAATGAAGGGGAAATCTGCCACCAGTGTATTACCTAAATCGATACCTCCACTAGTCGGAGGAATTTGCGATGATTCAAAAATGCCCATGTTTTCGGACGATAAGTCAAAGAATTTGGCGTTTCGGGAATTCCATCCGGATATGTTATAAACATGGTTGGCGCTTATATAAAGTCCCAAACCATAATCGTTTTTTCTACTCCAAATTGTTTTTGATCCGGGGCCACGTCTTCCAACGCTTCCCCGTACCTTATTTAGTAGGTTGATCAGATTTTGATCATTTCCGTTCAAAATATCTTCAATTTTCGGAACGGTTTGCTCGCTTTTTGGAACAACCGGGTTATTTCGTTTACATGATTGGACTGCTATTCCAACACTTATTAATAAAACTGTCAATACTGTTTTTGCTTGCATATTATTTTGAGCTTAGGTAATAGTATTTAATATTTTAAGTTAACTCCCGCTAATTGGGCATTTGGTGTCTGTCACGACTATGAAATAATTATTTTTTTTAAAAACTAATTTGTCACACATGAAGAAGGTGTCCTTGAGAACATCCTCCCGGCCGCTATTTATACGATTAAATTGTTGAAAACGCTACATTGAACTCAGCCTTTTTTGTTTCGTCCGATCCGATAAAGAAATAACATCCAAACTCCGAATCCGACAATAAAAGCTGGCAGGGATTTTTCATAGTGGTACCCGCCATAAATGCTCCGGTAGCAATAATGCAAGTCAGGAAAAATAAGACAATTGTTTCTTGACTACATAGTGATTGGTGTCAATAAACTTCCTTTGGTCTTTGTGATGGACACAAATTTTTACATTATAAGTACCATCTGTTTTTTTGTGGTGTTCAAACACCTTGGCGCTAACGGTTGCCATAATTCTAAATGTTAGCACGTAAAATCTCGTAACCTATTTTTAACGTTTTTACGTGAAGTTCAACAATAAATTATGTAAAACCCGCTTCAAAGGGGAGAATTTGAAGCATAGTTGCTGACGGTAATCATCGATGCCTTTGGAGACAATAAGCAGATTTTCTGCTGTCTGATAATAAGTTATAAATGAATTTTCTAAAAGCTTATGATCACACTCCTTAATCTTAGATGCAACTGTTTTTCTTTGCCGATCGGCATTAGATAATACCAGGGTTTCTATTTGTCTTGCGTGACGTTCGGCTTGTTCTCTATCATCTTGCTCGTGGTAAACCCGAATTGAAGTATTTAAAAGCTTCCAATCTCCCACTTCAATGAAAAAATCCTTGAACTTCAATAGGTACTGCCATTGGGTTTTATCTTCATCAAAGCTTAGGTCATTTGATTCACCAAAATGACTTTTCATTACGGAATACAAAACAAATGGCTGTATCTCTGGCCTATGGACGTAAGCATATTGAATAATACCTATTCCTGAAGTCGGTAATTCTTCATGACATAATTGCAAATCTTTTAAACTTTTTATTGATTCTGGTTTCATATAAACTAGGGAATGGTTATTGCCAATTCTCAGGCACTACTCTAAAATGGAAAGACTGAATTGGTTCTTTTATCCAATTAAGTACCGGTAGATTTGTTTTGTTTAACTTGTGACATGAAGAACTCAAAATCATTGTCCCAACTTTTAAACCCCTCATCGAGATGATCATTGTCTTTGACATGTCTAAGTGCTAAAAAATACATAAACCCCTTAAAAAAACTTTCAAGCTTATTTGATAGCTTTCCAAACGTATTACAAAAATCTACCGCTATTTTACTTTGGGTTTCTGATTTTGTATTTAAGCAATTATGCCAAAAACCATGAACTAACAAGTTTCGTTGCTTTAGGTAGGTATCCATTTCATCATTTATAGAAAATTGTGGATTAAGTTTTAAAAGACCAAAAATTTGCCCTAACATCATTCGAGCATTTTTTGATTTTTTAGAGGCGTTGTAAAATTCTTCTGAGGTAATTCCATGAAAAACTTTATCATATTCTACCAGATATTTCAACAATTCCCCCGTTATAAATTCAACTCTTTGGGCCGACACTAAAGCCATACCTATTCTAGAATAAACAAAGTTTTCGTTTATCATTTTCTATATTTTTTAACTTATAAAATAAATCGCATATCATATCTTATACAAAATTTGCGTGATGGGGTTTTTCCTGCCCGCAATGTAAAGGCGGAGATATAAATATCCACTATTAGAACGTATTCCGAAATGTCGTTCTTCAGAAAATTTCAGTTGTTTAGTCGCGTAAGCCAGGATTGAAATACAACATTCTTACTCAAAGCCTGTTTCTATATATTTATGCGTATTTTCATCTTTTAACTTTTTAGCCCAGAATAACTCTAATCTCCCTATAGTAATTGGATTTTTATAATCGTTTGTGATGGCAATTATATTGGTATCAGGCGCTCCTGCATTTATTGCCAGTTCGGATGATAACTTAAATCTATCTCGCCTAAATTCCCATATTTTAATGCCGAATAACCCTGTAGAAAGTAGTGATCCCCAAATTGCTAATATTGTTGTAATTGTCATAATTTAAAGTATTTTATTTATACTCATCTTAGTGATCTTTATTAAAGACCCATTCATCCCATTCTTCAGGAGTTCTACTAATATTTCTAGTATGTGTTAAAAATACTCCTTGATTATACTTTTTATCCTGCCAACAAATTTCTATCACCTTCTTTACATTGCCCTTTTTGATTTCTATCCCTCTTGGACGATAAATCAAACCTTTTCTTATAGTTTGGGGATTATCCAACGTCAAGTAAAAAACTAAGCTATTTATTATCATCTTAACCACCATTAAGGTGGTACCTCTAATTATGAAACTTGGAGCAATGTAGTTGTGAGTTTGAATTGTTCCCTCCGCAGCATCAATATATAGTCCCCAACCCTCTGGAAAAGGTTGGTCATTATAAAGGATATCAACGTAGATATCTTTCATGTCGCATTCAATCTTTTTATCACCACTGTAGATTTGTTTAGAGGCTATATACGAACATGCTGTTTTCAACATCCATTTTTCTAAGTTTTCACCACAAAAAATAGAAATATCATTAACTGGTTTTTCAATATTTAACTCCTTCTCATACTTATTAAACGTTTTGTGGAATTTACCCATTTCAGTATCAAAAGGTGACAGTAGAGAGTTGTGACGAACACACAGAACATTCGCAACTAAACCTGCTTTAGGCATGATTTTTACTTCCTCAGGTTTACCGTATGGAGGTCCTTTTATTTTTACGACTTTGGCATTACCTAAATTATCTAAAATGTAGTTTGATATTAAATGTTCTTTAGAAATTTTAGTGCTACAATCATTTGTTTTATTTGCGTAACAACCCTTGTGTGTATATCCAGTGATTGGATTCTCTCCAACTAACTTTATAGGTTTCTTATTCCAACTATTCCCGTCTAAGCAACAAAATTTAGCTTTCAATCCACTATCACAAGGGCATAAATCATAAGGAGAAAAGGCGTTATTCATGTTCTAATATACATAAATAATGTATATCTATATAGGCAAGTTCCCTCCATTTTTTATGTAGATGCCGCAAAGAATTAATTTCTCAACAGCTTCAAATATGCAGTGATTACCCTTTGCAGTGTTTAGGCGGCCAATTTTAAACGGTTTTAAGATTAATGTTTATAGCTTCTTCCCCACTTTTTCCGAAATACCCAAACATGGTTACAATGTGACGAATAAAAAGAGAAATAATTGGTTCGATCTTCCCAGAAAAATTGAGTTTCGACGGAGAGCAACAAAAAACCCCTCTAAGTCATCCTTAAAGGGGTTTAAAGCAGTGGGCCCACCTGGGCTCGAACCAGGGACCAAAAGATTATGAGTCTTCTACTCTAACCAGCTGAGCTATAGGCCCGGAAAAAAAGGTATTCCTTTTTTGCGAGTGCAATGTTACAAATTTGAATTGAAATTAGGAAAATGTTTTCACCCTTTTTTCATAAAAAGAAAGAATACAAACTCATTTTCAAGCGCTTAATTTTAATTTTCATTTTACAGCGCCTCGTTTCTCATTAAAAAATGTTGATAAAACGCCTGCTCACCTGTCCTCAAATCAATTTCGAATAGGTTAATTTTGTAATTGATATGAATACGCCCGACCCGGACAACCAACTTCTTCTCGATTTTTTAGCCACCACCAATCAGCCTGTTTTTTTAACAGGTAAAGCCGGAACCGGTAAAACTACCCTGCTACGCAAGATTAGGGATACCACAAAAAAGAATTTCGCCATTGTTGCACCTACCGCTGTTGCGGCAATAAATGCTGGTGGCGTAACGCTCCATTCCTTTTTTCAAATTCCGTTCGGTCCCCTGGTTCCGGTTGTTGATGAAAACGCTGAAACCAATTTTAAATATTCAGACGAAAAAACAAGGCTCTTACGTTGCCTTGATTTATTGATCATTGATGAGATTAGTATGGTTAGGGTTGATCTGATTGATTTTGTCGACCGTACTTTAAAGCGTGTTAAAGGCTCTAACCGTCCTTTTGGTGGCGTTCAGGTGTTAATGATCGGCGATCTTTACCAGCTCTCTCCTATTTTTCACGATGCCTGGCATATTCTGGGCAGTTATTATTCCAGCCCCTACTTTTTCGATAGCCTCATTTTCAGGTCTACGCCAATGCTTACGTTCACTTTAGATAAAGTTTACCGTCAATCAGACCCCGTATTTCTTGACATTTTGAACGGGATGCGGGAAAACAGTCTCAATGCCAGCCTTCTTGCCAAACTGAATGAGCGTTACGATCCGTCTTTAGATCAGGAATGGAAAGATGATTACATTACGCTCACCACACATAACCAATTGGTTAATGAAATTAACCAGGGCTGTTTACAAAAATTGCCCGGAGAAATTTTCGAATTCAATGCAGATGTAAGTGGCGATTTCCCTAAAGATGCCTACCCTACCGACGAAAAACTTCAGCTAAAGCTGGGTGCACAGGTCATCTTTATCAAAAATGATTCTTCAGGTAAAAAGCAATTCTACAATGGAAAAGCGGCAAAAGTTACCGCAATCAGTCAGGATTCGATAAAAGTAACTTTCACCAACGATGGCAGGGAAATCGAAGTAGAAAAAGAAATCTGGCAAAATGTTAAATATAGCCTGAGCAACGAAGAAAATAAAATCGACGAAACCAGTACCGGATCCTTCTCGCAATACCCATTTAAACTAGCCTGGGCCATTACCGTGCACAAAAGCCAGGGATTAACCTTCGACCAGGCAATAGTTGATGTGAGCACCGCATTTACCCACGGACAGGCTTACGTAGCATTAAGCCGTTGCAGAAGCCTGGAAGGACTGATCCTGAAATCGCCTGTGGTTTCCGAAAATATCATTACCGATGCTAAAGTAATCAGTTTCACAAAAGCTGCTCATCAGGATAAACCTACCGCTGATCTGCTGGCACGTTATACGCAGCAATATGCCTGGGGATTGATTCATGAGCTTCTGGATTTTTCGCTGATTGCAAAAGATTGGGAGAAACTCGGGCGCTCCAAACTGATCGACAAAGACGAGAAGAATGCTTTTTTATCTATTTACGAACAGGGAAACCAGATCTTTCAACACGAGATCTTTAAAGTAGCCAGAAATTTCATTACAAAGGAATTCTCGAAAATAAGCACCAATGAAAATCCTGCAAATGAAAGTGCTTTTATGGAACGTTTGCAGAAAGCCTCAGATTATTTTATTCCAAAACTTGAACAACTCATTACTTTAATGGCAAGAATTGTGGCCATCAACTTTTATAATGATACGCACTCTGACAAATTACTTACAGTTTTAAACGACTGTAAAGATGCATTCCAGATCAAGCTGGCTTTATTTAAAATTTCGTGGAACCCCTTTTCGATCAAAGATTATATCAATACCTTGCACGCCGCTGGCAATAAACAACCCGAGAAAAAACCGGTTAAATCCAGCATCAAGCCAAAAGAGATTTCCAATCCTCAGGTATATAAAAACCTGGTCGAATGGCGCAAAACAATCGCGCAGCAACGTGGCACTCAGGATTATGCGGTACTGTCTGATTTAGCATTACTTTCTATTGCCGAAAAAATGCCCAGAACTACCGACCAACTTGCGGCACTTAAAAGCGTAGGCATTGGCAATGCAAAAGAACTGGGCCAGCAAATTACGCGTATTGTAAACGCCCATTTAGGTACAAGTGAATTATTTTAAAAATTTTAGTTCTTAACACAATTTTTTAATACTTTCGCAACCCCATTTTAGCGCCAACCACAGCATAACACACCATGAGCAAGTTTTTATACGGAATCGATTTTGGAACAACCAATTCGGCACTTTCTATTTATGATGAAGAAAAGAAGGAAATTGTAGACACGATTTCTATCCCTTCATTGATTTATTTTACAGAAGTAAAAAGTCTTGTTGATGGCGAAAGCCATATCGTTGGCGACAAAGCAATAGATGCTTATTTAAGTGACAACATGAAAGGTCGCTTCATCAAATCTATCAAACAAATCCTCTCAAGAACTACTTTTACCGAAACCCGTATCCATAATAAAAGATATACAGCTTCTGATCTTGTCACTTTAATTCTAAAAGATTTAAAAGCGAAGGCCGATCAGATTGTTGGTGAAGACTGCCGCAAGGCAATTATCGGGCGCCCGGTTTTCTTTGATGATGATAATACCATGAAAGATACACTGGCGCAAACCAGGTTAAAAAAAGCTGCTGAAAACGCTGGCTTTACTGACGTGCGTTTTCAATTCGAACCTATTGGGGCAGCCTTTGCCTACGAAAAAACAATTAAGAAAAAAGAACGGGTTTTAGTAGCCGATTTAGGTGGAGGTACAACAGATTTCACCTACCTGATCCTCGATCCGGATAAAGTTGGCAGCAAAGACCGTAAAAATGATATGATTGCCTCTGGTGGTATTTATATTGGTGGCGATAGTCTCGATTCTGCATTTATGTGGGATAAAGGCACACCATATTTTGGAAAAAATACCATGTACGAGGCCACACCAGGCAAGGTTTTAAATGTTCCAAAATCACTTTTTGCCAATATCTGTACCTGGGATAAAATGAACTTTTTTAACGGTTTAAAAATCCAGAAAGAGATTGAGGAATATTATTATTATTCAGGAAACGATCCGAAATTCAAAAACCTGATCACCCTGATCGAAAATAACCTGGGTTATTCTTTGTTCAGATCGATCGAGAAAACAAAAATCGAACTTTCTGATCAACCTGTTTCTACCTTCGCCTACAGCAATATGGAGATCGAGATTGACGAAAATATTTCACTTAAGCAGTACAATTCGATTATCGAAAAAGACATCAATAAAATCAATGCTTACCTGGATCAGTTTATGGAAACATACAAAATCAACTCAGAAGACATTGACTGTTTGTTTTTAACCGGAGGAACATCAATGGTTTCAGCCGTGCAAAACCTGTTTAAAACTAAATTCCCTCATATTCCGTTAAACTCTGGCGACAATTTTAAAAGTGTAGCTAAAGGATTGGCCTACAGCGGTTATTTGTTTGAGGATTAATGATCACATTGTCTATTCCTGGCTATAGCGAAGAATCTGTAACATAGCTCCGTCAAAGGCAAGGAAAGGATTAAATCTCAAAAAGATGTCACCTTGAGGGATAATTTATTTTATAAAAATCAATATGATTGACAGAGAGTTCTATTGCTATGTTCTGGGGAGGAATCGTCATCCGATAGCTATCGGATGCGAGAAGGCTTTTTCAGCCGACGAAGCAATCTTACAACGATCGCTAACAGCGTGCGCTTTAAGATTGCTTCGTGCCTCGCAATGACGACATTTTTTGGGAGTCTGTCAATGGTAGCGTAGTCAAAGGGCATTTATTTAAGTTTTATCAATCTTCTGCCATGGTCTGTGTTCCCACAGACCATTTTATATTTCTGCCTATGAGGACGGAAGAGAAATACTGATTGCATCCGGAGCGCAATGCCTGTACAAAACATTCAGTCACTTCCCGTCTTTCGCTTTTACGCTTCGCTGCCTCGTACCTCGTTGCTGCAGGGTAACACTCCAACCGGGGCTAGGTGGCAACAGCAGCATTTCATTTGCTGGGTTGCAGGGTGCAAAAACCCTTTGTTCATAAACCCGATTGTAATGTAAAGCCCGCAGCGCAGCGAGGACTTGAAATAAAAAGCGGGGCTGCAAACCGCCAAAAACCACAGCACCTGTATTTCCTGATACCTGCGATATTATCTATTACTTGTTTTCGACTATTGCAATTCCAAATATCTCCCCCGAAGGGTCGTCAATCTGTGGTTATCTGTGTGAATCTATGGTTAAAAACCTTAAATTAATGACATTTGGGTAGCGCTCCAACCGGGATAAACCCACAAATTACCAGATTATATTTTATTTTAGCCATGAAAAATGAGGCTAACGCATACTGTAAACGCTAAAATACAATTACGTAACATTTTTAGGAATATTTTCCTTGCTTTAGATTAAGATTTTATAATTTAGCTGACGTAAAATTGGTGCGGCTGATAAAATAGATGCAGTAAGCAAAGCTTTACGCGTTAGGCGCGAAAACAATTAATGTGGTGAGGTCTGGAATACCTGTTTTCTTGAAGAGATGAAATCAAGCAGATGAAATTTCTTTGGCAGACGCACCAATTTTTCATTCAATTTAGGCCAGGCGGCTGAATTGCAATACCGACATACCTCTGTGACGTTTAAAACTCTTATTAAAATTAGTGGTTTGTTCGAAACCCAATAGTTCAGCTATTTCATCAATCGTGTATTCACTATGGATCAATAATTCTTCCGCTTCGCGCATAATGCGATCTTTAATAAGCACCGTCAGGCTCTTTCCAAGCACTCTATCTAAAAATTTATTTAGCTTGCCAGCGCTCATTCCCATACCTTCTGCATAAAATCGGATGGATCTTTCCTGCCTGAAAAATTGTTCTAAAATTGCCCTGAATCTCAATACCTGCTGTAAATCATCTAAAGTTAAGGCAGCAAGATAGCCACTTAAACCAGCTGTATAACCTAGAAATAAAGACAAATACTGTGCTAAAAAAGGTATATCTTTTTTAACATTAATTTCTCTCTTTAGCTGATCAAGTAAACTATAAGTTTTAGTCAATTTGTGCGAATCGAGATCCCTGAAGGATAAATTTAAAAAGAGGTTCTTAGCCTGAGGATCTAAATGCTGAAGTAAAAATTCTGCATATAGTAAACTACTAAAACTTAGCCAATAACCTGAAGTAATCTCTCCATCAAGCCTAACAAGGCCTTCTTCCGGAATAAAAAAAATCCTACCTTTTAACAAGGCGTAATCGCCGGAATTCATGCATAAAAAGCCATTTCCTTCACGCACAATTAATATACGCATAGGGTATATTGCCTGCAACGCACGTTCTTTTTTAAAAAAACCGTTAATTGGCTCTAGTTGTATCATAAAAATTTAAGAATAAACAACTGTAAGATCAAATTTATCAGATTTGGTTACAGGCCGCTAAAATAAATTATTATAATGATAAATGCCTCCAGAAATACAGATTAAGAATCAAATCTAAAAAGCATCAATCTTTCGATTCCGTATTTAAATTAAATCCATTTATTAAACGATGAGATCCAGCCCCTTCTCCTGGCATTATTATTACATGATGTGCATCAATATCATATAGTTATCCTGAAAATGACGCAAAACAACAAATGCAATCGGATGCAAAGATATTCTACAGTATCTATCTATGCTGATAACACAATTACCTTAGTGGCTTCGATGCCATCCGGTGTAAATTCAATATCAAATTGAACTATATTATTTGGTTTTATGGGATCGACTACACCATGAGCAAAAACACTCACTTCTCTTCCTCCATTTGATGGTGTAATACTTCCAACACCTTCTTTTTGATTATAAAACTTTACCGTGCCTAACCTCATAGAACTATTGAATCAGTTTTACATTAACGGCATTAGGGCCTTTTTTCCCTTGCGCTATTTCGAACTCAACCCGGTTATTCTGACTTATTTTATCAATTAAACCTGTAACGTGAACAAAAACTTCGTCTCCGTCTTCTGTCACAATGAAACCAAATCCTTTAGATTCATTATAAAATTTTACTGTTCCCTGCATTTTTATTTAGATTTTACTCAATAAACATACAAAAAACCAAAAGGTTTAGCTATTATATAAAATTCTGGATTTGATCAATAGACCAAGCAATAAATATTGATGATTTCATGCTAACCATAAAAAGGCCGCATACAAATAAATAAAGCCAAGGGAAGCATTAGAAACTTTCTTATCTTATTATCACGCATTTAGCGCCAATAATTAAGAGTTGAATTAAAAAAACCATACAACAGCCATATTCTGCCAATATTCAAAGTCTAGATTGGCAACGAGCTGTTATCAAAATTTATCAGTCCATATGCTAAGTTTCCTGGATAATAAAGGATTGGAAAAATACCAGAAAATAGATCCGGGCTTTATTGAATACCAGTTTTTTTTCGAATGATCAAAATAACCCCCCATAGAGAAATTTTCTCCCTGAAAAAGTATTTGAAAATTGAACTAACCCTTTTTTTCGCTAAAAATCACAAAGAAAACACTAAAACCACCTAAAAGGGAAACTATTCCAAGAATCAAATTTAATTTATCGTTCATAACGTAATTTACAGATTAAAATGGCAATGACAATAGGCTGACAAAAAATAATTTCAAAAACAACTTATGGTTGTACGATTTAAACCTAAACTTCAGCATACAGATGCTGTTACGTAAAGTTTGTGATAGGAGCTGATGTTTATCAGATGATGAATTCAAAGCAAGTATGGCAGTCCATAACAAATCTATTCTGCTATTTTTCGCATAAATTTTGATACAATACCTCAGGCTATAAAACTATCTCCTATATTTATTAAAAATCAGTCAACTAAATAAATGAAAACAACTTTTACCCTATTGTTATCTGCCATTGCCTTTGTACTTATATCGGCAACAACACTGAACAAACACATATACGAAAGCAAAACTTTCGATTTTTTCACAAAACATAAAATAGACACACCAGACCAGGACCGCTTTGTGAAGGTTACCCTTGCGCAGGGAGAATTTACAGAACCTACCGAAATGGCGGTGCTTCCAAACCTGGATATTTTGGTTGCCCAACGTAGAGGTGAAATATTGATTTATAAAAATCAGACTAAAAAAATTAAAGAGGCAGGCAAACTCGATGTTTATTTTAAAAGCAATACCCCTTATGTAAATGCAGAAGAAGGTTTATTGGGTATGGCCGCAGATCCAAAATTTGCGGTAAATAAATACATTTATCTTTTTTACAGTCCATTTGATAAATCTGTAAACCGATTATCCAGATTTAAATTGGTTAACGATCAGATTGTAAAAGAATCGGAGAAAATTGTGCTCGAATTCTATTCTCAGCGCGAAATATGCTGTCATACCGGAGGATCTATTGCTTTTGGATCAGATAACCTGTTATATGTATCAACAGGCGATAACTCCACCCCATTTGATGCGCCAAAACAACAATATGTAAACAAAGGCTATGCCCCGCTCGACAACAGAAAGGGATTTGAACAATACGACTCCAGGAGATCGGCCGGTAATACGAACGATTTAAGGGGGAAAATACTTAGAATCAAGGTAAATGAAGATGGTACCTACAGTATTCCGGACGGTAACCTTTTCCCTAAAGACAATCCGAAAACCAAGCCTGAAATTTATGTAATGGGAAATAGAAACCCTTACCGCATTTCTGTCGATCAGAAAACCAACTTTTTATACTGGGGCGAGGTTGGACCTGATGCACCAGACGATGACGATTTAAGAGGCCCCAGAGGTTATGATGAAGTAAACCAGGCACGAAAAGCGGGTAATTTTGGCTGGCCTTTATTTATAGGCAATAACTACCCATACAAGGCTTACGATTATACCAATGGTGCAAACGGAAATGCATTTGATCCGGCAAAACCGATCAATAATTCGCCAAACAACACGGGTTTGGAGCAACTGCCGCCGGCACAACCTGCTTATATCTGGTATCCTTACGGCGAATCGAAAGAATTTCCACAGGTTGGTGCAGGTGGCCGAACAGCGATGGCCGGTCCGGTGTACTATGCCTCAGCAAATTCACCTTACCCAGCCTATTATAACGGAAAGCTGATTATTTATGAATGGGTACGTGGATGGGTTAAAGCAGTAACCATGAATGCACAAGGTGATTACCTGAGTATGGAGCCCTTTATGGCTAACGTTTCTTTAGCAGCACCTATTGACATGGAATTGGGTCCAGATGGAAAATTGTATATCCTGGAGTACGGCAAAGGCTGGTTTACTAAAAACCCTGATGCTGCAATTACCAGAATTGATTACCTGAAAGGCAACCGTCCACCATTAGTTGAAAGCCTGAATATTGCAAAAACAAGTGGTTTATTGCCTTATAAAATGACAGCAACGGTTACTGCTAAAGATCCGGATGGCGATCCTTTAACCTATGTATGGAACCTGGGAAAAGGCATTACCAAAACCACCACTGCGCCAACCCTACAGTATACCTTCGCTAAAGCAGGCGAATATCAGGTAAGTGTTACCGTAATAGATAATAGTAAAACTTCAACGAAAAGTCAGGTGATATCGGTTTTTGCAGGTAATGAACATCCTGTTGTAAATATAGATTTAACAGGTAACAAAAGTTTTTACTTTCCTAATAAACCAGTTGATTATAAAGTTTTAGTAAGCGATAAAGGTGCTAAAGTGAACAACAGCCGTATATATATTTCAAATACGTATACAGAAGGAACCGATCTAGCTGGCGCAGAACTGGGGCACCAGCAGGCAGCACAAACCATGATTGGTAAAGCACTAATGTTGAAATCTGATTGTAGCACCTGCCATAAAGAATCAGCTGTTTCTATTGGGCCAGCTTTTGATAAAATTGCAGCAAAATATAAAAATGACCCTAAAGCGGTTGATTACCTGGCTTCAAAAGTGATTGGCGGTAGCCATGGCGTGTGGGGAGAAGTACCAATGCCGGCACACACCGCGATGAAAGAAGCTGAAGTGAAAAAAATCACAGCGTGGATTATGACTTTAGGCAATAAAGAAGCAGTTAAAGCTTCACTTCCAACTGCGGGCAAAATCATTCCGCCTGCTGCTACTGATAAGAAGAAATCTGTTTTAACTTTAAAGGCAACTTATACCGATGCAGGAAGTACAGCATTAAAAAAACCATTAACCACAACAAAAGTAACCACCCTGAGAAGTAATGTAATTGATGCGGACGATATCAAAGATTTTAGGGGGTTTGAGCGAAAAGATATTTACGGCGGTGAAAAACTCATTCTCACTAAGGATAACGGCTGGATAGCCATTAAAAATGTTGATTTAACGGGTATTTCAGGTTTTAGTTATTCATTCTTAAACCTCGATCCCGGATCAGATGGAGAAATCGAAATCAGATTGGATGATAGTAAAGGCATGATGATCGGAAAATCCACTTTTAGAAAAAGTGATCCAATCAATATGATTTCGGATGGAAAAACCCATGATATTTATTTCGTATTTAAGGTGATAAAAACAGGCGATAAAAAGAGCCGGGCCATTATCCAATCGATTACGGTAGAACCTAAATAAATGACCTTGACGTCATTCCCACACAAGCCTATTGTGGACGCATCTTTTGGTTTGTTTTTTTTATACGTTTTGCAAGCTTGCTTCAATAAATCACAGGTTTTACCGAAGAACGCCGTCAATCCTAGGGGCCGGGGAATCAAAAAAACAGGTGCACAACAGTAAAAATGGCAGTAACAAACCTGAAACGCAGTGGTTTTGTGTTCATAACCGATGATTTAATTTTAAAAAATATTGAACACAAAACGAAGTGCCGCTGTTTTTTTGATGCGCGTGAGATTGTGCAAAAGGCTCATTGCTGGATTGACAAAGCGCTTTGGGTACTTTGGCGCTCCAAAGTACCATGCCCCGCGGCATAGAGCGATAGAAGAATGTTATAATTAATTGTGTCCACACGATAGCTCACAGGCGGGAATGACGCAACTATAAATAACCCGGCAATTAAGCACTTCTGGATTTTTATTGTAAAAATTGCTGATTTCATACCCTTCATTAATTCAGCAATAATATCTTTGCAGGAAATCCTGATGATTGCTATGCAAAACATTAAAAACATTATTTTCGATTACGGAAACGTAATATTTGATATCGATTTCAGAATTGCTCAGGCTTCTTTTCAAAAATTGGGCATTACAGATATCGAAAATTTCTTTGCGCACAAAGCGCACAACCAGCTATTTGATGACTTTGAAACTGGTGCCATTTCTCCGGCCGAATTTAGGACAGGAATTAGAAATGCCGCAGGCAAACCTGAATTAACCGACCAGCAGATTGACGAGGCATGGAATAGCCTGTTAATTGGAACGATACAAGAAAACCACGATTTACTGCTTGAAGTAAAAGAAAAATACCGTACTTTTTTGTTAAGCAACAATAATGAAATCCACTACGACTGGATTATCAATTACCTGAAAACAACATTCCAGATTAATAATTACGATGCTTATTTTGAGAAAGCTTACTTCTCGCAACACATGAAACTGCGTAAACCCAACACCAATATTTTTGAGCAGGTGTTAAAAGAAAACAACCTCAATCCGGCCGAAACATTATTTATCGACGATAGTCCACAACATATAGAAGGCGCTAAAAAAGTGGGATTAAACGCCTTATTAATGACCGAAAAACCAACTCAATTGGGTACTTTTCTAAAAGCAAACGGAATTTTGTAAATAAATATATGTCAGAAAAAAAGTTTAAGTCGCTAAAAGAATTCTACCCTTTTTACTTATCAGAGCATAAGAATACCACATCGCGTATCTTACATTTTATTGGTACTGGTTTGGTTTGCCTGGCTTTTTTTACAGGTTTTCTTTTTCACAACTGGCATTTCTTTTTAGCAATTCCTGTATTGGGTTATGGTTTTGCATGGGTTGGGCACTTCTTTTTCGAGAAAAACAAACCTGCTACTTTTCAATATCCGGGCTATAGTTTAGTGAGCGATTTTATCCTGTTCTACGATCTGTTATCAGGCAAACAATCTTTTGTGGTAAAGAAATAGTTTTCAAGAGCTAAAAATAACCTTTCAATTTAACTCAAGCTATCGGATGAAGCGGCATCCTTTTTGGCTGTCACCCTGAGCGAAGTCGAAGGGCAACCAAAAAGATATAGCGCAAAGCGAGGCTGCATGTCCCGAATGACTACAGCAAGATCATTTCCAAAAAAACGACCTATTATAAGAGATAATTGTGGTGGTGATAAAAGAAAAATCCTCATCTCTACTGAAGTGTAGTCGAGATCCTTCGACTACGCTACCATAGCACGGTCGTCATTCCCGCGCACGCGGGAATCTTAAAGCGCCAGCATTACGATTCCCAATCAAGTTGGGAATGACGATTTATCGCGACTTATCAAGCTCTAAAATCCCGCCGTCATTCATATCGATTTTTATGAAAAAAGTTGAAAATTGAAATAACGACTCTGCTAGCCAAAAACTAAACTACAGTTTCCTTCTTTTTAATTCTCTTTCAATCAAGCCAAGTTCACGGCCTGTTTGTCCGGCTACTGAAGTATTTTCCTGTGCTCTTCTGAACAAATAAGGCATTACCGCTTTAATCGGTCCGTAAGGAACATATTTTGCTACATTATAGTTAGAATCTGCAAGATTAAAACTTAAGTTATCACTCATCCCCAATAACTGGGCAAAATATACATGAGGATGATTGTGCGTTATATTTTTTTCCTCTAAAAGATAAGTCAGTAAGCGGCTGCTATCTTCATTATGCGTTCCGGCAACTATGGCAATCTCTTCAATATGATCAATACAATAACGTAAAGATTCGTTATAATCGCGGTCAGATGCTTCTTTATCCGGCTGAATTGGCGAAGGATATCCCATTTCCAAAGCGCGTTTACGCTCCTTTTCCATATAAGCACCACGTACCATTTTTACACCCAAAATAAAACCATCTGCTTTGGCTATTAAATGGTCAGCTTTCATATCCGCTAATTTATCATGACGATACATTTGGTAAGTATTGTACACAATAATCCGTTCACGGTTAAATTTACGCATCATATCCAGCGCCAACTCATCAATGGTATCCTGAATCCATGTTTCTTCAGCATCAATCATGATTGGCACAGCTTTATCGAAAGCCGTTTTGCAGATCATTTCGCAACGCAATTTTACTTTTTCGTATTCTGCCTGTTCTGCTGCAGTTAAAACTTCTTTGGCATCTAGTTTCTGCAAGAGTGCAAAACGGCCGATACCGGTTATTTTGAAAACTGTAATCGGAATTTTGGTATCGCCATCGGCACGTACGATAGTACGGATAATTTCGGCACAGGTTTCGTCAAAAACCTGTTCTTCTTCTTCTCCTTCTACCGAATAATCTAAAATGGTACCTACCCCGCCTTTATCCAATTGCTCAATAGCTTTATTACATTCTGCAATGGTTTCACCACCACAAAACTGCTGAAAAATGGTCGTTTTAATCGCCCCCTGAATCGGCACACCGATATTTAAAAAGAAGTTTGTAATGGCCGGACCAACTTTGGTGAGGAAATTACTCCCAATCATTTTAAAAAGCCAGTATGCTTTTTTAAGCTCATGGTTAGATTTTTGACGGAAAGCGATTTCAGTATTGTCGAAATTGGGTTGTTTTTTGGTGGATAAATCCATTTTTACTATATAATAAGTCAGATTGGTGCAAAATTATAAAAAGCATTGGTTGTTAAAACTAAAAACCTCTAAATAATCGTATTTTTGCATAAAATGATACAATTCAAATTAGAAGGCGAATTTATTCCATTAATCCAACTGCTAAAAGCAACAGGCTTGGTTGGAACCGGTGGTGATGCACAGGCTGCTGTGATGGACGGTTTGGTAAAATGCAACGGCGAAGTAGAATTCCGCAAACGCTATAAAGTCAGGGTTGGCGACATCATCACTTTTGAACAAGATAAAATCGAAGTAATTTAATGGAAACCTTAACGAGCGCAGGCCATTCGCTTTATTTCGAAAGCAATTTAGACGCCTTAAAAACACTTTTAGAAAGCAACAAGTACAGCAAAGTTTTTGTACTTGCTGATGAGCATACCAGCGAAATCTGTTTACCGCTTTTCCAGTCGCTTTTAGATGATTTTTCTGAATTTGACCTGATTGAAACTTCGGCAGGCGAAGAAAATAAAAATATCGATTTCTGTATCGGCATTTGGAAAACCTTACTGGATTTTGAAGCCGACCGCAAAAGTTTAATGATCAATCTTGGCGGTGGTGTAATTACCGATATGGGTGGCTTTATTGCCTCTACCTATAAAAGAGGTATTGATTTTATCAATGTACCCACTACCCTTCTATCACAGGTTGATGCTTCGGTAGGCGGCAAAACAGGAATCGATATTGACAATGTAAAAAACATGGTGGGTACCTTTACCTTGCCACAAATGGTTTTTATCGAAACTGCATTCTTAAAAACATTGCCGGAGCGCGAGCTTTTATCAGGTTTTGCCGAAATGATCAAACATGGTTTGATTTATGACAAGTCTTATTACGAAAAGTTAAAAGCCAGTAATTACCTTACTCCTGCTGCAGAAGACATTTACCGATCGGTTGAAATTAAAAACGAAGTGGTTACCATCGATCCGCATGAGAGAAACTTACGGAAGATTTTAAACTTCGGCCATACCATTGGTCACGCTGTGGAAGGCTACTCGCTGGCAAATGACGAAAATCCATTAACACACGGTGAGGCCATTGCTATTGGTTTTGTGTGCGAGGCAGCATTATCAATCAAAAACAGTACGTTAAGCAAGGAAGAACTGAAGGATATTAGTGGCTATATTCTGTCTCTGTATCCTAAGTACCATATTAAAAAAGAAAGTTTCGATACACTTTTGGAACTGATGCAAAGTGATAAAAAGAATGAAGATGGAAATATTCTCTTTTCACTTTTAGAAACAACAGGTAAATGCACGTTTAACTGCCGTGTAAGTACAGCTGATATTTTAAGCAGTTTAGACTACTATAACAGCTTATAAAATGAATTTTACCGGAAGTGATATTTCTGTTGTTGGCCTGTTTGGTTTCGTAATCTTCTTAACCTTGGTTGAAATGTATTTTAGCTATGCGCACGACAGAAAATTATATACCAAACGCGATACCTGGACCAACATCTACCTGATGACGGCAGCCGTTGTGATTAATTTAGGCACTAAAACATTTACTTTTTTCTTGTTGGCCTATTGCTATCAATTCCGTTTATTCCAGATTTCTAATATTTGGGTATATTGGATTGTGCTCATTTTAGCGCAGGATTTTTTATACTGGTTTTTGCACACCGTTGGCCATTATGTACGCTTTTTCTGGGCGATGCATGTTACCCATCATTCATCTGAACACTTTAACTTAACCACCGGTTTCCGTTCAACTGTTTTTGAGCCTTTGTACCGGGTTTTCTTTTATCTTCCGCTGGCATTTATGGGCTTTACTGCAGTTGATATTCTTTTTGCCTATCTGGTTACCCAAATTTACGGCAATCTGGTTCACACCCAATACAACATCAAATTCCCGAAATGGTACGAGTATATTTTCGTAACCCCATCCCATCACCGGGTACACCACGCCAGCAATGTGCGCTATCTGGATAAAAACATGGGCATGGTATTGATTCTTTGGGACAGGTGGTTTGGCACTTTCCAGGAAGAATTGCCTGAAGATGTAGTGAAATACGGTCTAACAACACAACCTACTGATACAGGGCCAGTAAACATTATTTTTCATGAGTTTAAGGCTTTAACTGCAGATGTTAAAAAGGCACCAAACTTTATGGATAAGGTTAAATACATTTTCAATCCACCGGGATGGAGCCATGACGGAAGCACTAAAATTGCTAAAATTATGCAGCAGGAATTACGTGAAGAGGAAAAGAGAAAATACGAAGAACTGCAACACCAAAAAGTAAAGGGACTTAACGATCGGGGAGAGCTAAGTTCTACAGGATAAAAAATTAAGCTAAAGGTCTGTGTATCCACACGGACCTTTTTCGTGATATGCTTTAGCTATTGTTTTTTAACCACAGATGCACACAGATAAACACAGATGATGTTTTTGTATGCTAAAATTTGTGATTCTGGGGGCTAATTAATTCATAAAAATCAATATAAATGACAGTATTAATCTACGCGTAAAAATCCTCTCGAAGCAAAATCTGTCTGGATAGATCTCTTCGCGTTGCTCCGGTCGAGATGACGACGATTCTATTGAGTCTGTCAATGGTAGGAGTTAGAATTCTTCCAATACATCGGAGGGCTTGTGACAGCTATACAAGAGGCGTCATTTCGACCGCAGTGGAGAACCCGAAGGCTCTGCGAAGCAAAATCTTTTAACAACGCTCCTTCCGTAGCGTTAAGCATAGCATCTCTATAGGTATAAAAATAAATTGAGTTTATAGACTCAATTAAAAAGAGTCACAGACTCTTTTCTACTATTAATCCGTAGCGCCCCTCGAAACACTACGGGCAGAAACTAGCAAATTTCATTTCTGTTGCCTGTACCAATTACGAAGATCTTTTTTTGCCCGCTTCACCATAATTTTTTATATTAGGTTAATCAAAAGCGATGATAACCCAAATCAATCCGTCTGATTAAAGATCCCCTAAAAAAATATTCCAAGTCCACCTTTACGCCACATTTACCCCACGTTTATGCCACCTTCCGGCCAGGCTTGCCTTACACCTGCTTGCGCACTGCTTAACCCTAGCTTTGGTTGAGTGATGCCCCCATTGGAGATCAGATAGACCAAAGATTTGACTCGCTTGAGATCGGCGGGCTAACAATAGCTAAATAAAAGGTAAAGGGAAAGTTATCTTAAGGTATTGTTGGTGTATAACTGTGTCGGAGCAGCCCGGTTAAAGAAACAATAAATGGCTGCCCGGATTTTTATCCTGCCCTGTTCGTAGCGTTAAGCATAGCATCTCTATGGATACAAGAATAAATTGAGTGTATAAACTCAATTAAATGAGTCACTGACTTTTTTCTATTATTAATCCGTAGCGCCCTTTGCAACGCTACAGACAGACACGGGGATACCGTCATTTTGAGCGGACACTATAGCTAGCTATCGGATTGTAGCGCAGTCGAGAACCCGAAGGCTCTGCGAAACGAAGTCTGCCAGAATAGATCACTCCACTTCGCTTTGCTCCGGTCGAGATGACGACGGTTTTATTGATTCTATCAATGGTAGATGCTTCGTACCCTAGCATGACAACTTATCTGTGTTTATCCTCTTTATCTGTTGTTAATAATACCTTAACCATATAAAAATCCGTTTTTAAGTTGTTTCAAAAAATAAAAAGACTAATCCAGGATACAGATCATTTTAGACAAAATTAAATTTTATTAAAAATATTTTCGTTTTCCTATTGACAAATTAAATTTTGTTATTACATTTGGCTCAACAAAAAAAAGAAATGCAAATTACAAACACATATTACTTTGGTTACTTTTACTATTTTAGTAAGAGCCGGGGCTAATATGCAAAAAGATATATAACAATATTAAAATGTATAAAAAAGTCCCGGCAAACAGCCGGGACTTTTTTGTTTTAACGCAAAATGGAAACGACAAAACGAGTAGCAATTCAGGGTATTAAAGCATCTTTCCACGAAGAAGCGGCATACAAATTCTTTGGTAAAGACATTGAAACTGTTGAGTGTAATTCTTTTAAAGAAACCTGCGACAAGCTAGAGAAAAACGACGCCGATTTCGTAGTGATGGCTATCGAAAACTCTATTGCGGGTAGCTTATTACCAAACTATACCTTGATCCGCGATTACGGCTTTTCAGTTGTGGGCGAAGTTTACTTAGCTATCCAATTGCACTTAATGGCGTTACCGGGCGTAAAGTTCGAGGATATTAAAGTGGTTACCTCACACCCTATCGCCATCCGCCAGTGTATCGATTTCTTTTACGATTATCCTCACATTAAAATTGTAGAAAGCAACGATACTGCTGCCTGCGCAAAACGGATCCAGGAAGAGCAATTAACAGATACCATGGCCATTGCAAACAGCTTAGCTGCCGAACTTTACGGCTTAAATATTTTAGAACGCCGTGTAGAATCGAACAAGAAAAACTATACCCGTTTCCTGATCCTTAAGAAGGATAAAACAGACGAAGGAAAGAAAATAAACAAAGCATCAATCTGTTTTCAGGTTGGGCACAAAGCAGGCTCATTGGCAACTGTATTAAATATTTTTGCTGAACAAGAGGTAAGCTTAACAAAAATACAATCTATGCCTGTTTTAGGTAAAAGAAACGAGTATTACTTTTACGTTGATTTAGAATGGCCGAGTACCGAAAAGTATGATAAGGCCATTAGAAAGGCATTAAAATATACATCGAACTTTAATATCCTGGGAGAGTACCAGAAGAACGATAAAGTATAAACAGCTAGCAGTAAACAATTTTCAGTTGGCAATTCAATCCAACAATATAACAATTAAACAATATAAAATATAAACCGGACTTCCGATTAGGGACTCTGGACTTTAAACAAACCCGTCATCATGAAACTTAATTTAAACATTCAGCCTTTAAACACCTGGTTAAACGTAAACAACGAACCATTAATCATTTCTGGTCCTTGTAGTGCAGAAACTGAAGAACAATTATTAACCACAGCACATTTATTGGCTGCTACCGGCAAAGTATCGGTATTGAGAGCTGGTATCTGGAAACCACGTACCCGTCCGGGAGAATTCGAAGGTATCGGAAGTATCGGTTTAGAGTGGTTAAAACGTGCTAAAGCAGAAACCGGTTTGCCAACGGCTGTTGAGGTTGCCAATGCAAAACATGTTGAAGAGGCTTTAGCAGCTGGTGTAGATATCCTTTGGATTGGTGCACGTTCTACGGTAAACCCATTCACAGTTCAGGAAATTGCTGATGCTTTAAAAGGTCATGATGTTCCGGTATTAATTAAAAACCCTGTAAACCCTGATTTACAATTATGGATTGGTGCAATTGAGCGGATCAACGGCGCTGGAATTACTAAGATCGGTGCCATTCACCGCGGTTTCTCTTCATTCGAGAAAAGCTCATTCCGTAACGAACCAATGTGGGAACTTGCTATTCAGTTAAAAACACTTTGTCCTGAATTACCAATCATCAACGATCCAAGTCACATTTGCGGTAACCGTGAATTAATCCCTTACATCTCTCAAAAAGCTTTGGATTTAGACATGCAAGGTTTAATGATCGAATCTCACGTAGATCCTTCAGTTGCCTGGACAGATGCTAAACAACAAGTTACACCGGCTGCTTTAGCTGAATTGGTAGACCGTTTAACGGTACGTGAACCAGAAGCACCAAACGAAGCTTTCGCTGATAAATTAGCCGACTTACGTAAATCAATCGATAAAATTGATGATATTTTATTACAGAAATTAGGCGAACGTATGGCCATCGTTGAGAAAATCGGCGAGTTTAAACGTGATAACCAGGTAACTATTTTACAGGTGAACCGTTGGGATGCCATCATTAAAAAAGGTCACGCTTTTGCAAAAGCCTTAAAATTAGACCTGAACTTTACTGAGAAATTCTTAGAATTGATGCACGGTGAATCGATCCGTAAACAAACTGAAATTATGAATGCTGGTAAAGCCGAAAAAGGCATTGCGGCTGAGCAACATACTGAGGTTAAAGCGTAGTTGAGGTAAAAACTGAAAGACTAAAGCTTAAAGCTAAGTTTAACAGTGGTGTCATCCTGAGCCTGTCGAAGGACTTATGATAGTTTTCGACTAACTCAATGTGATATAAAAACAAATATAATGTGGTGTCAGGTGTTTCCATCTGACACTTACATTTAAGAATAAAAACAGAATAAAATGTCGAAAAACGCCTTAGTTTCTTTTAAAGGAACCAAGAATATCAATACGGAAATCCAATTAACAGGCTCTAAAAGCGAATGCAACAGAGCTTTGATTATTAGCGCTTTAAGCAAGAAACTGATTAAAGTTGAAAACCTTTCCAATGCTGCCGATACTGTAACGTTAAATGGAATTCTGAATAATCTGGAAGAAGAATTAGAAGTTGAAATTGAGGAATCAAAAACGGTAGATGTTGGTCCTGCCGGAACTGCCATGCGCTTTTTATCAGCTTATCTTTCTGCTAAAAATGGGAATTTCCTTTTAACAGGAACCGAAAGAATGAAGCAACGTCCGATCGGGATTTTGGCTGAGGCATTGAGAACGATCGGAGCTGATATTTCGTATGCAGAATCAGATGGTTTTCCACCATTAAATATTACAGGCCCTTTAAATCAAAAAACTGCTGAAGTTAAAATAAAAGGCGATATCAGCAGTCAGTATATTTCGGCCTTGCTGATGATTGCCCCTATCCTGCCTCAGGGTTTAACGTTAGAAATCGAAGGCGAACTTACTTCTAAACCATATGTAGATATGACTTTAGATATGTTGGCTGAAGTTGGCATTGAACATAGCTGGAACGAAAATTCAATTACCATTAAACCACAGGTTTTTAAACCTGGTACTTTGGTTGTTGAGCCAGACTGGAGCGCGGCATCGTATTGGTATAGCATTGCAGCTTTAGCAGACGAAGCAGAAATTAGTTTACCTGCATTAAAAGAGAAAAGTTTGCAGGGTGATAGCCAGATCAAAAATATCATGAAGATATTTGGCATCGCTACCAGCAAAACTGATAACGGAATTACCATTAACAACTTAGGCCTTTCTTTAGATACAAAAGAGGTCTTAGACTTAAAAAGCTGTCCTGATTTAGCACAAACTATTGTAGTTATTGCGGCTGCCTTGGGCAAAAATATGTCATTTACTGGCTTAGAAACCTTAAAAATAAAAGAAACTGACCGTATTGCGGCCCTTCAGAATGAATTGGCTAAAATGGGCGTTACTTTTACAGAAGATAATCTGGTTTATACTTTAAATACAGACAACCTTCATTTTCCTGATAAGGTTACTTTTGCAACCTACGAGGACCACCGTATGGCAATGGCATTTGCACCACTTGCATTATTGATCAACGAAGTTGAAATTGAAGAAATGCAGGTAGTAGAAAAATCTTATCCTTATTATTGGGAAGATTTGAAAAAAGCGGGATTTGATGTTAGCATAAAGTAAGTACCAAGTATTAAGAACCAAGTATCGAGATTGGATGTGAAAATCCATTCAATAATTTAATCAATCTATAATTCAATCAAAAATAATGGCAGGCAACTCATTCGGACAACTATTTCGCATAACCACTTTTGGAGAATCTCATGGCGTAGCCATCGGGGTAATTATTGATGGCTGTCCGGCGCAATTGGATATCGATATGGATTTTATCCAATCAGAACTTGACAAACGTAAACCTGGTCAATCCAAAATCACCACGCAAAGAAAAGAAAGTGATACGGTTCAGGTTTTGTCGGGTGTATTTGAAGGAAAAAGTACCGGAACACCAATTGCCTTGCTGATTCCAAACGAAGATCAACGCTCAAAAGACTATGGCCACAATGTTGATGTTTACCGTCCCAGCCACGCTGACTATGTTTATGATGCGAAATATGGTATCCGCGATCACCGTGGCGGAGGCCGTTCTTCTGCGCGCGAAACTGCTGCCCGTGTAGCAGCCGGAGCAATTGCCAAACTGTTTTTAAAGCAACAGGGCATTGAAATTTTCGCACACGTAACTTCAGTAGGAACAATAGAAGCTCCTAATTTGGAAGGCAATGATCTATCAGCTTTATTGCAAATTAGAGAAGAAAATATTGTGCGCTGCGCTGATCCGGCAACGGCAAACGAAATGATTGAGTTTATCGATTCGGTTAGAAAAGATGGCGACACCGTTGGCGGAAAAATAGGCTGTATAATAAAAGGCTGCCCTGCGGGTTTAGGTGAACCAGTTTTTGATAAATTGCATGCCGATTTAGGGAAAGCTATGCTCAGCATTAATGCTGTTCATGGTTTTGAATATGGCTCTGGCTTTGCCGGAAGTGAATTAAGAGGATCTCAGCACAATGACATCCCTCAGCCAAAAGTTGCTGATTCGAAAGTTTTTAAAACAACGACCAATTATGCCGGTGGCATTTTGGGCGGCATCTCTAACGGGATGGATATTACCTTCAAAGTAGCTTTTAAGCCTGTTGCAACCATTATGCATAACCAACAAACCATAAATGCAGCTGGCGAAGCTTCGGAGATTAAAGGGAAAGGCCGGCATGACCCTTGTGTGGTACCCAGGGCAGTAGTAATTGTTGAGGCAATGGCTGCACTCGTTTTAGCCGATCAGTTTTTAAGAAACAAAGTAAGTATTATTTAATTTTCGCAAATGAGAACCATCACCTTCTTATTGCTATTGATCAGTATGAATAGCTTTGCGCAAAGTTATGCTGAACAGATTGCCAAACATCGTGAGATCTATAAACAGGATTTCATTAAAGACGAACGGTCGCCGCTCAGGAAAAACGACCTGCAAAACCTTCATTTTTATGAGGCAGATAGTACTTACAAAATCTTAGCGGATGTAGAAACACTGAAGAATGAAAAAGTTTTCAAAATGTCTACTTTCGATGGCTCCAGCAGCGATTATTATAAATATGCACATGTAAACTTTGTTCTTAATAGCAAAAAAATCCAAATGACTTTATATAAAAGTGTTTCTTTATCGACCAACCCAGTTTATAAAGATCACCTTTTTCTGCCCTTTACTGATAAAACCAACAATAAGGAAACTTATGGCGGTGGCAGATACATTGATCTGGATGCAAAAGAAATCGTAGATAACCACATTGAAATCGATTTTAATAAAGCCTACAATCCTTACTGTGCTTATAGTGACGGATACCGTTGTCCTGTGCCGCCAGAAGACAACAACCTGCAATTGGCTGTAAAAGCTGGCGAAAAACTATATACTGGTGAAAAGAAACACTAGAAATAAAAGTTAATGTTACGTTTATCTGCAAAATGATTCCTGGATTGTATTATAATCCGCTTTTTAACGTAAATTACGGACATTAAGTAAAAATAACCCATTCCTAAATGACGTACAGCTGTTTAATTGTTGATGATAATGAAATTGAAAGAGATGCCATAGAAATGCATCTAAAAAAAATCCCGTCATTAAATATTATCGCTGTGTGTAGTAATGGTATAGAAGCTTCGCAAATTTTATCAACCGTTTCTGTGGATATTGTTTATTCTGATATTGATATGCCAGAGCTTTCCGGTATGGATTTATTAAAGAGTATTAAAAAACAACCGTTATTTATATTTATTACTTCATTTAGTGAGTACGCGGCAGAAAGTTTTAATCTGGATGCATTGGATTTTATTGTAAAGCCCGCAACGTTCGAACGTATATTAAAAGCCACCAACAAAGCGATCGAGTATATTGAGTTAAGGAAACAAGTAAATAAACTTCCTTTCGAAAACTTAAACAACGAAGATAAAAAAGACGACGATTATTTCTTTTTTAGAGAGACTAAAGGCATAACCAAGCTTAAATATAATGATGTAATTTATATTGAAAGTATGGGTGATTTTTCAAAGCTGTTTACCAGTATCGATAAACATGTTATTTTAGTAAGCCTAAAAAATCTGGAAAAACAACTCCCTTCGAAAATTTTCTCAAGGGTACACAAACAATACATCATTAATATAAACCACATCGTAACCTTAACCAATCATGAGGTTCATTTAGATCATAACTTTTTGGTTCCAATAAGTGCTTCTAACAGGCAGGAATTATTAGAAAGATCAATTGACAAGAAAATTCTGTCGAGATTTTTAAAATAAGTTATTTTTTCATGATTATTTTAAAATAACTTCCACCTGTAGGATTAATATCAGCGCTAATTTTACCATCCATCAAGCTAATAAAGGTTCTGCAGAGCAATAAACCTAAACCTGTACCTTTTTCTTTATTGGTACCTGATGTACTCACACCCGCACCTAGATAGCCTGGCATATTAAAATGCTCTACCTGTACAGGTGTTAAACCGATCCCTGTATCTGAAATTTTAATCTCCAGCACATTTCCGTTATGATCAGCATAAGTTGTAATTTTACCACCGTTTGGCGTAAATTTTATGGCATTACTGATGATGTTTCGAATAACCAGCGTTAACATATTCGAATCTGCTTTGCAAAACGTTTTGGCTGGCACAAAATTCTGAATAGCCAGGCTTTTTTCGTTGGCATTATCCTGCAATGAAAGAATAACTTCGTCAATCAGCTCATGAATATCTAGCGATTCTAAATACGGGTTAAACCCCTGCATCTGGCTGGCCGCCCAATTAAGGAGATTCTCCATCATTGTAGAGGTATAGGTGAGGTTGTTTTTTAGTGCCGCAGCATATCTGTTTAATTTCTCTTGCTCAATATCCCCTCCTTCTAACAACTGCATAAAGGAAATTAATGAATTTACTGGGGTACGCATATCGTGACTTACCACACTAAAAATACGGTCTTTAACCTTACTTAACTGCTCTAACTCCCGTTTTTGGGTATTGATAATGATATTCAGCCTCATTGTTTTCCGCTGATTAAAAAATATAACAACAGCAATAATGAGAATCAGTATGGTAGCTATGATGAGGAATAATCTTAAACGTTCATCAAATTTAATCTGTTGTACCTGTTTACTAATCTGCTTATCTTTTATCCCGGCGGCTAACTTTGCCTCAAACTTAGCATTAGCAAATTTACTATCCTGAGCCAAACGCTGAATGTTGAGATCTGCTTTTGCCTTTTGAAAAGTTAGGAGATCCAATGCTTTTTCTTTATCACTCAACACTAATTGTTGCCTTTTCAGTTCAAGTTCTTGTTGTTGTCTTTTTAACTCGCCATCTGTAAGTTTTTGCTTCAATAAATAATCGCGTTCTTTAACACCAAAATCGAGCTGCATCTGCCTTCTGGTAATTTCCTTTTCCTTTTCCTGATCGAAAATCTTATCCCTAACTGCAATGTACTGCCTGTAGTAGGCTAATGATTTGTTATAATCCTTTTGTTTTTCATATACCGTACTCAATCCCAAATTAGATTGTTTTTCTATATCTAATAATCTGTTTTCTTCGGCAATTTTTAAACTATTATTGAGTAATAGGATGGCATTTTCAAAATCATTTTCCTTTTGGTAAAAGTTCCCCAATGCATATAAACTTGCGGCATAAGCTTCTTTATCTTCTCCCGACTTATTTAACTCAATTGATTTTTGATACGACTTTAACGCTGCGTCCTTTTGTCCTATTGAACTATATAAGTCAGCAAGTTCTCGTTTAACAGTGGCTATTAAACCTATATCTCCAATGGCTTCTGATACCCGCAACGATTTATTGTAATACGCTAAAGCCAGTTTGATTTTCTGGTTAGGCAATACATTCATCTCCCTTAATTCGCGATCTGAGGCCTCAAAATAATTGGTACCAATCAAACCATAAACAACCGCTACGCCTCTTGTATTTTCGCCCGCTTTAGCAAATACTTTTAGTGCCATGTTCATATAAACCAAGGCCTGACTCTGATTACCCAAACTTTGGTAAATAGTAGAAATATTGGTGTAACAACTTGCCATGTCGCCTTCGTTGCCCATTTTTTCGAAGATCGCTATGGCCTTTTGGTTAACTTCTAACGATTTTGCATAATCAGGAATGCTGCCATATAAAGCCCCTAAATTGAGGTAAGTTCCGGCAACCATATCTAAGTTACCTACTGAGGAAAATTCGGCGACTGCATTGTGATAATTCTCTTCTGCCTTTTGATAATTAGACCTACCATGATACATTGTACCTCTACGGTAATAAGCCATTGCAGAGAATTTTTTTAGATTTCTCTCATGTGAAAGCTGAATGGTTTTATCAATATACTCTTCCGCTTTATCTACACTTTTCATCCTCATGTATTGGCGGTAAACTTCCGTCAATATTTTGATTTTGGTGGAATCTGTTCTTAGATTCTTTTGATTTAAACTTAAAAGGCTATCCAGTTTTTTCTGCGGGGCACTCATCTGACCAAAACCTGCCGTACATAAAAACAAAAAAAGTAGGAGCAGCATACTTTTTTTCAAAAAACATACTTTGCTAACAAACTGAGCATGTACAAGATGGAGATTCATTTTCAGATCAAACTAATAATTTGTTTTATCGGAAAATAGCACAAAAAATCTCGAAAATTACAGCATTTCATGTTCGTGATGAGATAAAACATTCTGAAATAGGGATAGGCTATAAAAGTAAATAAAAAAGTGGTCAAAAGACACCCATTTTGTTACCTTTTGATAAAAATCACAATCATTCAAGCATAAAAAGATAATAAACAGACTTTTAACCCTTTAAATTTATACCTAACCATCAGTTTATTAAAAAATTGAAGGATATTTAGTTGGATTTGCATCGTGCATCATCTGATAGATGGTTTCAATAACATCATCAACTGATGGTTTACTGAAATAATCACCGTCTGATCCAAATGGTGGACGATGTGCTTTGGCTGATAATGTTTTTGGCTGGCCATCTAAATGGAAATAACCTTTTTGTTCTTCCAGAACCTTTTGCAGGATATATGCAGATGCACCTCCCGGAACATCCTCATCTACTACCAATAATTTATTGGTTTTGGCAAGCGAGTTTACACAAACCTGGGTGGTATCGAAAGGCAAAAGCGTTTGTGGATCAATAATTTCAACCGAAATGCCTAGTAAGCCTAATTCTTCTGCTGCTTCCTGAACAATTCTTAATGAAGATCCGTAAGAGATTACGGTAATATCGGTTCCTTCTTCTAAAACCTCTGCTTTACCTAACGGAACAGTAAAATTACCTACATTACCTGGTAGTTTTTCTTTAAGCCGGTAACCGTTTAAACACTCAATTACTACTGCAGGTTCGTCAGCCCTGAAAAGGGTATTGTACATGCCGGCAGCTTGCGTCATATTTCTTGGTACGCATAAATGCATCCCTCTTAAAGCGCCTAAAATCATGCTGATTGGCGAGCCCGAATGCCAGATTCCTTCCAGCCGATGACCGCGGGTACGTACAATAACAGGTGCTTTTTGAATTCCTTTGGTACGGTAAGAAAGCGATGCTAAATCGTCGCTAAGTACATTTAATGCAAAAATTAAATAATCAAGATATTGTATTTCGGCAATCGGTTTTAGGCCCCTCATGGCTAAGCCAATACCCTGCCCCATAATGGTCATTTCTCTAATTCCGGTATCGGTGATTCGCAATTCGCCATATTTAGCCTGCAAACCTGCAAAACCTTGATTTACATCACCAATATTTCCCAGATCTTCTCCAAAAGCAACCAAACGTGGATCGCGGGCAAAGTTTTCGTTAAAGCAGGCATTAAGCACTTCCCTACCGTCAACCATTTTCGATTGCTCATTATAAACAGCATCAACCACTGCGATCATATCCGGGCTTTCTTTGCCATTGGTATGCAGTTTAGAATTGTATCTGTCGTGATTAAACTTGGCTTGTTGCTTGTACCAGGCTAAAAGTTCATTGCGTTCAGGGGAGTTAAAACTAGCCGATAAACGTATAGCTTTTCGTACAGCAGTAAAAACTTCCCGACGTTGTGCATCAGCAGTTGAGGCCAGATTTGCAGCAATTTTAGCCAGTTCAGGCTGATGTTTAGCCATACCGCTAATTAAATCAACAACTTGTTTTTGTTCTGGTTTAATACTATCCAAAAACTCATTCCAGGCTTCCTTTTGTGCATTACGTACAAAAACCTTTGCATTCTTTTCAACCTCTGCAATTTCCTCTTCGGTTGCTACCGCCGATTCGAGCATCCAGGCTCGCATTTTCTGAATACAATCGTATTCTGTTTCCCAGGATAACCGGTCTTTTGATTTGTACCTTTCATGCGAACCAGAGGTAGAATGCCCCTGAGGCTGAGTAAGTTCGGTAACGTGAATTAAAACAGGTACATGTTCCTCTCTGCAAACATTTATTGCTTTTTCATATACCTCGCATAAAGCCGGATAATCCCAGCCTTTCACCTTATAAATTTCATAACCTGGTTGATCAGCATTACGCTGAAAACCTTTTAAAACTTCAGATATATCTTCTTTGGTAGTCTGATATTTTGCCGGAACTGAGATACCATAGGCATCATCCCAAATAGAAACGGCCATCGGTATCTGTAAAACACCCGCCGCATTAATGGCTTCGAAAAACACTCCCTCCGAAGTTGATGCATTACCAATAGTACCAAAAGCAACTTCATTTCCGCTTACAGAAAAGTGTTTTAAGTAATCGAGTTCTTTATTTTGTCTAAATAATTTAGAAGCATAAGCTAAACCTACCAAACGGGCCATTTGGCCTCCGGTTGGAGAAATATCAGATGAGCAGTTTTTAATCTGCGTTAAATCGTTCCAGCTACCATCTTCATTAATAGATTTTGTTGCAAAATGACAATTCATTTGTCTTCCCCCCGAAAACGGATCAGCACCGTCGGTTGGATTGGCATAAAGCTGTGCGAAAAATTCTTTGATGGTAGAGATACCGGTTGCAAAGGCAAAAGTTTGGTCGCGGTAATAACCTGAGCGCCAATCGCCGTTTTTAAAGGCTCTCGCCATAGCCAACTGCGGAACTTCTTTACCATCGCCAAAAATGCCAAATTTAGCCTTCCCTGTTAATACTTCTCTACGGCCTAAAACACTGGCCTGCCTACTTTCAAAGGCTATTTTATAGTCATTTATAACGATCGATTTAAAATCGTTAAAACTGAGTTCTGAAGCATCAATAGCGTTGGTCATCAATTTTTCATTCGGCATAGTAATCAAAGATTGGTTACGGCAAATATAGACAAAATTAAAAGTTTGCCTTTATCCTCTATTGTAAAATTATATATCGATTAGTAAAATATATTTGGAATAGTTTTTGTTTTAATAGGAAAACATTAAATTTGTTTTAGAATTTTAAAAAATAAATTATAGCCACATAACATGAAAAAGATCTTAGTATTATTCGCTTTTGTTTTAGGTTTTGGTGTTGCAGTAAATGCACAAACCAAGCCTGCAGAGTTTAAATTTGAATCGGAAACTCACGATTTCGGTAAAATTGTTTTGAACAAACCAGTAACTTACGATTTTAAATATACCAACGTTGGCGAAGCGCCTTTAATTATCACCAAAGCTGAAGCCAGCTGTGGATGTACAGTACCTAAATACACTTCTACCCCATTAAAAAAAGGTGAAACCGGTGTGATCTCGGTAACGTTTAACGCTGCTGCCGGTCCTTCTACTTTTTCGAAAGCCGTAACCATTACTTCAAATGCTAAAACACCAATTAAAGTGCTTTACATCAAAGGTGAAACAGTTGCCGCAAGTTCAAAATAATTTTTTAAACGATAATATTTAAAAAGTCCCGATTTTCATCGGGACTTTTTTATTTTTGTGCCATGCCAAAAATTTCACAAAAGGGTGTGCAGATGCCTGCATCACCAATCAGAAAGTTAACTCCATTTGCAGATCAAGCTAAAAAAGATGGTAAAAAAGTTTTCCATTTAAATATTGGTCAGCCAGATATAGAAACACCTGAAGGAATGTTAAACGCCATCAAAAACATTGATTTTAATGTTTGGGCCTATACTCCATCAGAAGGTACACTTGCATACCGTTTAAAACTTACCGAATATTACAATAAACTGGGATACAATATTACTCCCGAAAATATACTGGTAACAGTTGGCGGCTCTGAAGCCATCACCATTGCCATGCAAACCTGCGTAAACGAGGGTGATGAAATTATTATCCCAGAACCTTTTTATGCCAATTACAATGGCTTTGCCTGTATGAGCAACGTGGTCGTAAAACCAATCCTTTCTTACATTGAAAATGGTTTTGCATTACCACCGATTGCCGAATTTGAAAAATTGATCACTGAAAAGACCAAAGCGATTATTATCTGTAACCCTAATAACCCAACTGGTTATTTATATTCAAGGGCAGAATTAGAGGCTTTAAAAACACTTTGTGTTAAATACGATCTATTTTTATTCTCTGATGAAGCTTATCGCGAATTTTGTTACGATGGAAGGGAATTTATCTCGCCCATGCATTTAGATGGTTTAGATGAAAACGTGGTCATTATGGATACGGTATCTAAACGTTACAGTGCTTGTGGCGCACGTTTAGGCTGTTTAATTACCAAAAACAAAGAAGTTATTTCATCAGGATTAAAATTTGCGCAGGCAAGATTAAGTCCGGGCATGGTTGAACAGATTGCTGGTGCAGCAGCAGTAGATACGCCAGATAGTTATTTTGAAAAAGTAAATACCGAATATACTTTACGCCGTGATACTTTGGTTGGTCGGTTAAATAATATTGAAGGTGTTTTCTGTCCAAATCCGGGCGGAGCATTTTACGTAGTGGCAAAATTTCCTATTGATGATGCTGATAAATTTTGTCAGTGGATTTTAGAAGATTTCAGTCATAATGACCAAACGGTAATGATGGCCCCTGCAACGGGCTTCTACTCTACCCCTGGTTCTGGTAAAAACGAAGTTCGTATGGCATACGTATTAAATACCGATGATTTAAATGCAGCTATGGATTGTCTGGAAGTAGCATTGAAACAATATCCGGGAAGAGTAGGTTAATTGTATAAATTATTTAAACCGATTAATTGTCGAGTACAGGTTCGATTTAAACAATTAATCGGTTTAAACATTTAAGAATACAGTTAATGTTGTATATTCTATGTAATTGATACGCAATAAGCCTAAATAATAGCAAAAGCAGAATGAAAAGAGTTTTATTCCGGCTATTCACTCACTTCTCTGCATTGGAGTTAATCTGATAACTACTCCATTTAGCAAAACAATAAGCGGTCTGCAGTGGTTTTGAGATCATGACAGCATTTAATATTGAAATAGAACATAATGATCAAGCGATCACCCTAACCATTACCCCAAAAGCTGATTATTTTAAGATTGTTTATTTAGGAGATCTTTTAGGAGCAATAAAAAAACAGGAATCTGACTGGATCTTACTAAAAGCAGAAGAGATCGAGCCTGGGGAACTAGTACCATCTAAATTGACAGAAAAAGGTCATCATCTCTCTCTAGCTGTGGCCGAGATCAACCAGATCTCAGGCGCAATTGAAAACCACTTAAAATAGTTAGAACAACATAGAATTAAATGCACTCAAAAAAATGAGTTATTGACATCTATCTTCTACTATTCCATTCTTTATTTCCTAAATACCCTTTTAACAGCGTTGGTATTTTAGCACAAATTCACATTGCCTTTTTGCTTTCATCAATCTTACGGCATGGGTAACATTTTCCTTTGCAAATAATATTTGTCTTCATGTGGATGATCGTCGATATCCAGATTAATGATTTATTAATTCGCCCCACTGCATCTATATGAATATCATTGAATAGCCTAGCTGACTAAAATCAATGACATACTAGTACCTGTCAAACCTTGCTAAAATCAAGTTTCACCACGTTAACGCCTCGTTTTACCACGTTAATGCAAAAAGGAAAAATTAAAAACCTAGAATTAAGTAATTGGCTACCAGGCAAAATGATGTACGAACTTATCAGCTTCAGGGAAATAATTTTAGATGCCATTAAAGTGGGAGCAGCATATCAATGCGCAAGTAAGGAACTTGAAAATGAAATTTTAAAGGAAAGTAAACGAATAATTAGTTCCATTCAGCATAATGTAACACAAATAGCGCCTGATAGATCAAAGGCCTATATCAGACAACATCAACGCGGGTTAATACAATTAATGGATGAGTTAGCAGCCATGGTGGATGAGGATAACCTTAACGCCTGTCAAAAAAACAAAAATGAGGGAATTAGTAGCTTAGTAAATCTACTTAACAAAATGGTTTTGGATCTTCAGCAGTATTTGCCCTATTATTTTGACTATGATTGCGCTGTTTCCATAACTACCCAAAAACAACTGTTAGTAAATATTGCAGAAAATTCCAGCAAGATCCTGAAAAACCTTGAAGAACTGCATGCCGATAATGAAACCATCATCTTTTTTAAGTATATCTTTGAACACCTCAATAGCGGGCCAAGCCGTTTCACTTTTGAACAGGTTATATATTTACATGATTTTTTTGAGTCGCTTGAAATAGCATTGAATAAATTCGTACCTTCTTTAGCGATGCCAGGGATTATTCTACTGCTCGTCTCCTTAAATTTTAATCATCCATATTTTTATCATTCCTGCTGCAGCCATTTTAATCAAGAACTTCAAAAATGCGAAAGCATTAGCGAGCAATATAGATTAATTCATTTCTTTAAAAAGCTCATTGTGCAGGTTTTTAAAACCATAAGCATACCATATAATAGAAATTTGTCCAATATTGACGAATCATTACTAAGGTATATTGAAAGTGAAATCAGCTACCTCAAATCAATAGACACCATAGCTGAAGACCTGAGTGGCGGAGGCATTTTAGATAGCAATTTTAAAGTAACCTTTACGGTAAGACAACTTGCAATATTCATCCACCTACAGGTTGAGGCCGGCATCATCAAAACACAGAGCCCCAAGTCACTTCATCAATACATTACGAAACATTATAGTACTGTAGAACAAGATACTATATCAGAAAAAAGCTTTAAAAATGCTTACTATGGGAATATTGGAAAGGATGTTGAAAAAGTGATCGATAAGATTGTCGCCATGCTGGCCATTGCCCAAGAAAAATGCTAACCAAGAAGATTTAACAAATCTTTCCTGCGTAAAAAATCAACAAATTCAAAGTACCAGTGCTCTGAATAGTCATCCAGTTCATGTAATTCCTTTTGCTGGGTTCCAAGAATATCCTGAAGTGTAAAAAAACCCATTAGTTTACTTCTAAGCTTAAAATTCTCGGATAGTGGAAGTTCTGCGATTGGCAGATTGAGGAGAAAGTGATTTGACTGGGAAAAACTGTCCATAAAAAGCGTGGGTTAACCCGATATCCGCTTTAGAGGCACCGCAAAATGCCCAGACACAAGATAAACAGGCACCCACGCGTAGCGTAGGCAACCATCTATTTTTTCCTGTGTCTTTTGAAGTTTTGCGGTTTTCTAAAACAGTAAAATAGCTATTGCTACAATATCAAATATGTAATTAATTTTTATTTCATGGCTCAAATATAACAGATCTGAAGCTTTTATTCCCCGAAAACAAAAAAATAAAGGGTTTGCAAGGGATTGCACCATCAGCAACTTGACAAACTTATAAATATGCATTTCTTTGGCCTTAAAAACAGATTATGTAAAAAAACAGTACCTCTCCAAATTATCGTCATATCAAAAACTTTCGGTCGGTTTCAGGGCTTAATTTATTGTTGAAAAATTTCTCTTACAGTTGGGAGCCTTGCCTTTTTGTTACCTGGCCAAAGGCAATACAAAACAACTTAACAGGAACTGGTATAGGGATACTTGAAAATGATAAACAATTAAAATAACATATTGGGGCACACTCACCTCGCGAAGTACTAACCTGTTAATCCAATTTATTTCTTATTTGCTCATAATCGTATGAGTCTTGGTGAAGATAGGAAAAGTGGGCTTCCCAAACCATAACCTCATAATGTTTCTCACGCCTTACGTTGAAATGGAATTACAGCAGAAGCCCACTCTTATTTTAGAAAGCTAAAGATAGCAATTCCAATATAAGAAATGGGATAAAATCTGCTGTCCTGCTCCAACGGCATGAGATTTGAGGTTGCAAGACTCTTAATTTTACCTTTTACTTGTATTATTTTTTATTATGTAAATATAAATAAAAAAACTTGATGTCAAGTAATTGCATGACGATTTTAAATAAAATATAAAAGACATTGCTGATTATATTTTTATTAGTAATGAAATGATTAGTGAGAAAGAAAAAATAGTTCTGAAAAGATTCGGTCAGCATTTAAAATCTTTAAAAAAGAAACAGAAACTTTCTTATCGTGAATTTTACAAAAGAAGTGGGGTTAATACAGGAGATATTATTAAATATGAAAATGGAGAAACCAGTCCAAGCTTCATTACAATAATGAGATTGGCTATAGGTTTAAAAATCCATCCAACAGCACTTCTTGATTTTGATTTTGGAATAGACTTTAGCGCCGGGCTGGAATAGCACAAAATTCATGATATAGTGTCAAATCTGGAACCAGGAGTAACTGAAGGAAGCAGCCTGTCTGTATATGTGAATATAACAGATTGGAAAACAGCGGACAATAAAGATGCTCATAGGTGCCGGAAAGGGCGCGTCATTATAGAAGACCGTTTTAAAGACAATCTTCGGTATGATTCTCTGAAAGAAAATATACTACCATCGATCGGCAACTATCAAATCTGGTGGCTTTCATCAGACTAAATGTTTTTTGTTTAAATAAGCCTCCAAAAATGGCTCAATAAACCATTCGATGAACCACCAGGAGTCGAACCTAATCTTTTTATGCAAGGGATTCTATTCTAAATAATCACAGAAACAATCGTCATTTCTAATTGAAATGATCCTTAACAAAACAAACACCTTTAGGATTAAAATTTTATAACAAGACAAGATAGGGGTGTTGCCCGATTTCCTTGTCTTTTTCCCTCTCTCCCCATCATATAGCCCAACGAATCTTTTATGGCTGATTATATTCCGGCAGTAATGCTTAAGGTCATTTTCACAAAAAAACCTATTTAAGATCAGGAAATGTTATTGATTTATTTAATATCTCCATATGAAAACATCCCTGAACAATTGATTCATATTAAGATTTTTTAGTATCAAATTCTTAATCTCACAATTACTCCATTTAAGAATAATTTATTAAATTGCCTTTATCTACTTAAATCTATCTTAATGAAAAATCCTATCTCATGTATCATCATTGATGATGATCCTACCGCAATTAATATTTTGCAAGACCATATAGCAGAAATGCCAAGGTTAAAAGTACATCGGATCTTTACAAAACCAATAGAAGCCTTAAGCGAAATCAGTACTGAAAGCAATAAACAGCTAATCTTTTTGGATATTGACATGCCAGCAATGTCTGGCCTGCGACTCGCTGATAATCTAAAGCATAAATCACATAACATTATTTTTACTACATCCTATCCAGAATTTGCATTGGATGCTTTTAAGGTTAGGGCAAAACATTACCTGTTAAAACCTTTCAACATGGGAGATTTTGCAGAAGTAGTTAACGAGGTACTTTCAGAGTGTTATGATACACAGCGCCTTATACAAGAAAATGAAGAAGCATTTTTCTTACGCACAAATGGCGAACGCGGCAAACTTACCAAAGTACTCAAAAAAGACATCATCTATCTCCAGGGCTCAAATAACCATGTACACATTTATACACCAACAAATGATTATTCAGTATACATGACCATAAAGGAGATGGAGGAAAAGCTTCGGGAAAATGAGCACTTCTACCGCGTTCACAAATCATACATGATTAACACCAACTTTGTAAAGGAAATTAATGGGCACAAAATCGACCTTGGAAAGTACGAAGTACTCATGACTCCACAGTACAAAGAGGCATTTATGGACTATATCGAAAACCAAACCCTTGTCTCAAAACGTTTAAGGGATTGACATTTGCAAATTTGATTGAGTTGTAAATGTTGTAATCGCTGTAATTGTACTAGTTGTTGGATCACTCTTTTGAAAGCGCATATTAGCTGCTTTTTGTGAACGGAAAACAAACGCAGTTTTCCGGGTCGATTTTAAGTCTGTAATTCTTTTCATAAACGAAAATTAGCCCCACCAAAACCCCTAAAAGACTACATTACGCAAAGCAATTGTTGACTGTTGTGAAACCAAATTTTAACTTAAAAACAAAATGAAAAACTTGCTGAAAAATTATCGCTGGCATATTATTTCATGGGCTACTTTCATTATTTATGAATATGTACTGGTCTCATTGATTCTTAAAATAAATGCTCCAGTATTAGACTATGGCATTCACTATATTATCAATATAACACTCTTCTATATTCATGCCGAATTGGTATTAGGAAAAAGTTTGAAACCACAAAAACCTGTTTATTTAAGCATAATTATATTCACAGTACTTGAAGTGTTTTTGCATACCGTTATCGCATACCTTGCAGACCATTCTCTTTCAAAAACAGTAACGATCTCTGTTGGTAAATTGACAATTATAGACTGGAAATATATTGTTGTAACGATATGGCGGGGCATCTATTTTCTACTATTCGCAACTGCTTATTATTTTATCAAAAGTTATATCCACCAAAAACAGCGAACGGTAGAGTTAGAAAAAGAAGCAATTGAAGAAATGTTGAAGCAAAAGCAAACAACACTTGAACTGGCTAATGCTAAAAATGCCTATCTCAAAGCTCAAATAAACCCGCATTTCTTGTTCAATACCTTAACCTATATATATAACAGTACACATAAAAGTGAACCCCGGGCTGCAGAAGCAGTAAGGTACCTTTCAAAGCTGATGCGTTACGCATTAGAATGCGAACATGGTCCGGAAATTATGCCACTGGAAGCAGAGATCCGTCAAGTCGAAAACCTACTTCTGCTTAGCAGAATAAAGCAGCCCGACTTATTTATAGATTTTAATTATGATCAGAAAACCGAATCGACAGAGATAATTCCGCTACTTTTACTTAGTTTAACCGAAAATATGGTTAAACACGGTAATCTCAGCCAACCTGAAGATCCGGGAAAAATTATAGTAAAACTGCAGCAAGGACTGTTTAGCATTCAAACAAGTAACCTGATTAACACGGGCCTTAATGATACCGGGTTTCATACAGGCCTTGAAAACATCCGGCAAAGGTTGCTTCATACCTATGCAGAAAAGGCAGAACTCTCTTCCGGCACAAAAGGCAAGTATTTTGAAGTGTTAATCACAATCAACCTGGCAGATACGCAATAATTTCATATAGATTATTGCATATTTTTCTTTCTTTTGATGCAATAAGTATATGAAACAGGTATTAAGTATTCATCAATAACCGAAATTCTACTTTCACACGCTTCGCTTTTTTAACTTAAAGGTTATTTACTTCAAAACCACGATAACTAAGCATTTCGGCATTATGCGAAACGATTAAGCGAAGTTTTAATCTTTCTATAATTTCTCTGGCTTGAGCAACATTTCTATGTATATCGTTTATTCCCCTGATTTCAATCCCACCCGACATAAGTTTAAATTTGCTGGGTTCAAACTTATCAATAAACTGCTGTAAATCTGGACTCACCTTTATTTGATTGTTTTGCATAATTAATTTTAGTTCTATAGCCGCAAAGCAACACAAAGCATTTTAACTTATCAGTAGTTTCATATTAACTTATTAAGAAATGTTAATTAAGGGCTTTCTTCAAAAGAATTACCCACTATGAGCTGATAATCAATGCTAATTCAATCAACACCTTGATCTGTAAAACTTCTTAATCAATCAGCATGACATAAACATGATATTTGCTTAACTTTCAGATGATGTATAGCTAATAGTTTTGCGTTAAAGAATTAGATATGCGTACAATAAAAAGACTGACTAAACTCCATTATTATTTCTTTACTGCGATATCAATACTGCTGCTGGCACTCATTTTTAATTTTAGCTTTTCTAAAACAGATGGATTCCTCATTTTTAACTGGTTTCATTCAGCATGGCTAGATATTTTTTTTAAGTATATCACTAATCTTGGAGATGGTTTAATCAGTATTCTGGCCGCAACCGTCCTGCTTGCAATTCGAAAAAAGAAAAAAGCAATGACCGTGGCTCTTGCTTATATTTATTCAGGACTGCTTATTCAAATCGCAAAAAGGATATTCCACATGCCAAGGCCTAAATATTATTTTGAGCAGACTTTATTTCATTATACTCATTTTGTTGAAGGAATAAGTATGCATAATCATAATTCTTTTCCCTCTGGCCATACTGCATCTGCTTTTGCCTTGGCCACAGTATTGGTGTTAGTTTTCAAAAAAAAGAAAATCTCTCCTTATTGTTTATTTTTTGCTTTTTTAATTGGCTATTCACGTATATATCTGGCACAACATTTTCTGATTGATGTAATTTTTGGTGCAATAACCGGTATAACTTGTGCAATCTTAAGCTATCATCAGGTATACGATCTTAAACTTTTCAGATCAGCTAAGCTAAACAGAAGATATAAACAGCTTAAAATTACTAATCAGGTTAATCCCATTTAAGTGAAAGAAATTCCAGTTAAACTTTGGCTTTATATAATAGCGATGACTGTGGTCAAACTGATCATAGCCTCAACAACAGCGCTCGGAAACGATGAGGTATATTACTGGACATATGCTTTAAATTTACAATGGAATTATTTTGATCATCCTCCATTTGTAGCGTGGTTGATCAGAGCAACAACAGCAAATTTATATATTCACAACGAATTAGCCGTTCGGCTTGGCGCAATAATATCATCTACATTAGGCACTATTATCGTGTACAAAACAGGTAAATTACTCCTAAATAACCGCGTAGGCTGGTTTGCTGTTTTACTTTATTCTTCGTCCTTTTATTGCAGTATTATTGCCGGAACATTTATTTTGCCAGATAGCCCTCAAATGATTTTCTGGCTTTGGAGCATCTTTTTGTTACTTAAAATCACCAGATCTATTCAGCTGGGTTTACCCACATTATGTCTATGGTGCTGGTTCGGTGTGGCTGCAGGTCTTTGTATGATGTGTAAGATTCATGGCATCTACTTATGGGTGGGTGTTATCATGTTCGCCCTGTTTAGCAATAGAAAATTAATGGTGCAAAAGGGCATGTATGTTTCTATGTTAATTAGTTTGATTATCGTATCTCCTTTTATCATCTGGAATATCCAGCATCATTTTATTACCTATAACTACCATAGCAATCGGGTTAGCCTGTTCCACGCAGGCATAAACCCATTAGCCTTCGCAAGAGAAATTAGCGGACAAATATTCTATAACAATCCGATTGTTTTTTTTCTGGCCTGGATAGCAATTTTTAGTTTCATCAAAATCAAACATCATTTTCTTAAAAGCGAAATACAACTATTATTATATTGTGCAGTTCCTCTTATTGCTACGCTAATTTTTCTTTCAATTTTTAGAGATACATTACCGCATTGGTCTGGCCCGGCATATAGCTGTTTAATATTTCTTTCTGCATTGAAACTGGAATCTATTCACCTATCAAAAGTAAAAGCCATTATTGGTGCAAGTATGCTGTTCTTCTTGTTCGTGGTAAGTGCAGGTCTCATTACAATTAACTTTTACAAGGGCACATTTTCGCCACAAAAAGGCTCTATGAATTTGGGCGCAGGCGATCCCACCTTAGATTTATACGGTTGGAAAGAAACAGGAAGAATAATTGATTCTATTTACCGCTTAGATAAATCATCAATAAAGAATAAAACAGTCCATACCATTGTGATTACAAAGTGGTTTCCTGCAGCTCATTTAGATTTTTATGCTTGCGCTAAAACTGGTTTGAATACTTATGGCATAGGAGAAATATTCGATCTTCACCAGTATTATTGGTCGAATCAAACCAAACAGAAATTAACTGTTGGCGAAAATGCATATTATATTGTACCTTCTAACCTTTACGATGAAAACAGTATAAACTTTATCAAATCCCAATTTAGAAATTGTACAGCACCAATTATTGCACCTATTTTTAGAAACGGTGTTATTTGTAAAAACATTTTAATATATAGGTTAACTGGCTATAAAAGATAGTGCAATTGCAATTATAACTGGTTAATTCTCTGGTTCAAAATCTTGTGTATTTAATTGCACCTAAGCTAAAAAAGCAATAAATTAGCTTAAAACAAAGCCGGTAAAATTGCTGATAGCTAACCCCTTTCTTAAAAAATAGATGATGCCCAATAACAAAATATATCCGCTAAGCCTGCTGTTCCTAACGCTTTTATTTAGTTCTCTATCTTCAATAGGGCAGATTGTACTCCAGGATAAAAAGTTTCATGTAGACACTAAAATATTCTCACAAACTGATTCAGGCACTCTAAAGTTAGATATTTACTACAGTGGTAAAATAACAGAAACTAAGCCAACAGTACTTTTTATATTTGGTGGCGGCTTTGTAATGGGCCGCAGAGATAGCAAATTATTTGATCAATATTTTAACACTTTATTAGCACATCACTATAAGGTAGTTTCAGTTGACTATCGACTTGGTCTTAAGGGAAAGAAATTCCCTAGTCCTTTCAATACCGCCAACTTAAAAGCTGCTATTGATACCGCTACTACAGATGTTTTCGATGCAACAGCCTATCTGATCAAAAATGCGAAAGAACTTGGTATCGATACAGCTATGATCATCTTATCAGGATCAAGTGCAGGTGCTATTACCGCGCTACATGCCGACTATAACAAGCGGAATGCCACCACATTATCGGCTAAATTACCACAGCATTTTCAATACAAAGGTGTAATTTCTTTCGCCGGGGCAATACTAAGTTATCATGGTGCGCCAAAATATGCTATACCACCAGCACCTACCATGCTTTTCCATGGTACAGCCGATAACCTTGTACCCTATAACAAAGTAAGATTACTGAACAGAGGATTTTTTGGTTCTAAATATCTTGCTCGCACTTTTAAAAAAAACGGATATCCGTATTATTTTCAGTATGTACAAAATATGGGGCACGAAATAGCCGGATCACCAATGACTGAAAACCTGCCTGATATTCTGTGGTTTATAGAAAATTACATCATTAAACAAAAACACTATTTTATGGAAGTAGACTTTAAAGACGCCGACAAAAAACCAACCTTTAGCATACCCCCAGCTTTAAAAAAGCGATAGCCTAAATCGTATGGTTTCCATTATTTTTTTCAATTCGGGCAAAGTTACGATTGAAATTGGGGCACGCATGTATGACAGTTCCAGATTAATAATATAGTGCTTCTTTACCTTAAGGTTATATCAAAAACTATCTCTTAATCTTGACCAATTAGTTTTCATGTTCTCCAGACTCGCCGGTCAGGATCCTTTCCATTTCTATCATCATCTGCTCTGCCAGGCGTTGTTTAGCTTGTAATTTAGAAAGGTAAGCATCGGCAAATGTTACTTCCAGTTCATCCATAATAAAAGCATATTTTGCCTTAAGTTCTATAAGATCAATCTGAAGCTTCTTGGAAAGATTTTGCATAATACAAAGCTAAAAAAAGCGAGACTAATTTCGGATAAATGGTCTTATTTTCTTTTTTTAAAAAAAATAACAAATAAACACATCCATTAAAACAATCTCCCGGTTATTTCGTTTATAAATTGATTCCGGCGTGGTTTCCGGAATAGTTTGTTTGGTTAGTTGATTAGGGATCACTCCCAAAGTGAATCCCTTTTCTTTTTTACAAAGCTTTCTATCAATTGAGCAATTTTCAAGACAATATTTTCTAAATTCATCTTTTCAAATCGATTATACAATGCAAGAAATCAGATGGGGCATTATTGGCTGTGGCGATGTGACTGAAGTAAAAAGTGGGCCAGCTTTTAATAAGGTAAACAACTCCAAACTTGTTGCAGTAATGCGTCGCGACGGTGCTAAAGCTGCCGATTATGCCAAACGGCATCAGGTTCCTAAATGGTATGATAATGCTTCTCAACTGATCAACGATCCGGAGGTTAATGCCATTTACATTGCTACGCCACCGCTACAGCACGAAGCTTATACCATTGAAGCCTTAAAAGCCGGCAAGCCGGTATATGTAGAAAAACCCATGACTTTAGATGCCAATGCTGCTCAGCGCATGACTGATGCAGCCAACAATTTAAAGGTTAAACTTTGTGTGGCCCATTATCGCCGTGCCCAACCAATGTTCTTAAAAGTTAAAGAACTATTGGCTGCACATACCATTGGCGATGTTCGTTTAGTCCGGTTAAAAATGCTCCAATCGCCTAACCCTGTACTAATTGCCAAAACAGCAGACAATTGGCGGATCAATCCAGTTATTTCTGGTGGTGGTTTATTTCATGACCTGGCTCCGCATCAATTAGATCTCATGACTTATTATTTCGGCGCTGTAAAAAACGCCATGGGTATTGCTACTAAGCAACAGAAAAACACCGAAGTTGATGATTTGGTTGCAGGAAATATCCTTTTCGAAAATGGTATTGTTTTCAGCGGTACCTGGTGTTTCTCTGTTGCTTCAAAAGATCAAGCCGATATTTGCATGATTTATGGTTCGAAAGGCAATATCAGTTTCCCAATGTTTGGGAATAAAATAACCGTTACTACTGATCAATCAACTCAAGAATATGTATTTGAGCCTTTACAGCATGTTCAACAACCCATGATTGAAAAAGTAGTCGATTACTTTTTAGGCAAAGGACAAAACCCATGTAGTGGCGAAGATGCATTGATTACCATGAAGTTAATGGATGATTTTACACTGAAGTAAGCTGAGAAGCTTATATTGGAAGTATTGTCATTTCCTGAAGCGCAGTGAAATAGGAGATCCAAAGAAAAGTCGTCATTGCTGACGACCCTTCCAGGCTTCATCATCTTAAAAATCCAAGATCGTTCATAACTATTTTGTTCCTATATCATTACCACTAAACGTTTACCGTCCGCAACCTCAAGGTTCCAAAGACCAGAAATATCTGCTAGCTTAACCTCGATAGTTTCTACCTTCAATTTACCATCTGCTGCTAGCTGAAACATTTGAGGCAATATTTCAGTAAATAACAGTCCAACCTGTTCTTTCCTCCAGCTACCCAGGCCGGAGCCTGTGAGCTGCAGATCTACACTTCTTAAGTTAGCAGCCGACAGCTGGATCAGATCGCCGGCCATACTGCCTACAGAAACAAACCTCACCTTATTGGTAAATGCCCCCTGCCCCATTAAACTGGATAACAACAGTTCAGCGGTACAGCCCCAGAGGTAATCAATAATCACGTCTATTGGTTTTTCTTGATGACGCTGTTTCACCTGCGATAAAAATGCTGAATTATCGGGGGTAATCGCAATGATTTCGTCTGCACCAAGTTTTAATAAATTTTGAAGCGATTGTACATTCCTGCCTGTTGCAATTACTTTTGCAGCGCCATAATGTTTCGCAATCTGCACGGCTACCATTCCAGTAAAACCAGTTGCACCATTAATCAACACCACATCTCCAGGCTGGATAGCCGCTTTAAACCTTAAGGCCATGGCCGAGCCAATAACGGCATTGGCCAATGCAGCGGCTGTTGCATCACTTAAGCCTTCAGGCAATTTTACCATCCTGCGCTTTTCTATAGTTGCTTTTTCTGCCAGCATTCCACTTACGCCCATCCCATAAACCCGTGTTCCATCTTCGAGCAGGCATACGCCATCTCCACCGATTACACGGCCTGTTGCTTTTATTGCATCGCTGGAATAATGCGTGCCAGCTGCTTTGCCTCTATCGAAATGTTTAATGGCAACGGCCTTTACACGCACCAATATTTCCTGATCGTTTTGGGCTACTGGTTCTTCAAAATCTACATATTGGGGTAATTCCCCTTTTTTATACATTACTGCTGCTTTCATCTTTTTTGTATTTTGTTGATACAAAGTTAGATTCTGCTGCAGTGCCGAACGATAACATATGTTACCGATTGCCTTTTTTAAGCAGCGCGCTTTTTATACGGCTTAAGTGTACACGTGTTACCCCCAGATAAGAGGCAATATAGTGTTGAGGAACACGCTGTACAATATGAGGCCTTTCCTGTAAGAGCTTTTGATAACGTTCTTCTGGCGTATCTCTGATGAAGGATACAAATTCATTCATATAATGCATCTGCCTCCCAGCCAGAATATTTAAGATAATATCCGCAAATCCTGGCACTTCATGCAGTTCAGTCATTAAAGCTTTTATTTTTGTTTTATGCAGCAAATAAATAACCGAAGGCTCGATCGTTTCGATGGTGAACAGACTGGGTGTATTTTTCAGAAAACTTTCCAAGGAAGTTAAACCTTCTTTTTCAAAGAAAAACTGAACAGTTTTATCATCTCCCTGTTTATTTAACGCGGCACGTACACAACCTTTTTCTACATAAAAATAATGATGGGATATTTTACCCTCTTCCAATAAAATGGTTTTCGCCGGAACCTCCATACGCTCCTGAAATTCCAGATATTTATCCCAATAAGGGTTTAACTGAGGGAATTTATCTTTAAAATGGAAAAGCATCTGTTGGGTATTCTTACAAATTTAATTTATTCCTGAGAGAAAACAGCATCCTAAAGCCGATCTTATTGAAACTATTGCAAGCCATTAGCGTTTATTAATTGCCTAACCCTATCTGTATTCCTGCTAAAGATGAAAATACTTTTAAAATACCTGAGGCCTCACCGGAATCTCATTATACTATCGCTGTTACTGGCCGCTGCAGCACAGCTTTTAAGCCTGCTCGATCCCATTATCTTTGGAAAGATTATAGACGATTATTCTACCAACAAACATCATTTAAGCGAACACCAGCTTATTAGTGAAGTTTTCTACTGGCTGCTCATTGCGCTAGCCATTGCACTGGTGGCCAGGCTTTGCCGCTCCATACAGGAATTTACGACCAGGAAGGCTGTGGCTCGTTTTGGAATGAATATTTTTAATGATGGCCTCAAACAAACGCTGCGCCTTTCGTTTCAGGAATTTGAAGAAAGCCGCAGCGGAACAACCTTGTCAGTGCTTCAAAAAGTAAAAACAGATGCAGAACGTTTTATCAATGCATTTATCAATATCCTTTTTTCATCGCTGGTGGGAATTGGTTTCTTATTGTGGTACAGCCTGAACAAGAACTGGCTTTTGGTACCTGTATTTTTTATTGGGGTATTGGTATTGGGCTCTCTAACCGGTCTGCTCTCTAAAAAAATAAAAGCGATCCAAAGGTCTATTAACCGACAGGCTGATAAACAGGCCGGCGTAATTACCGAAAGCCTGCGCAACATTGAATTGGTAAAAAGTTTGGGCTTAACCTTTGCCGAGATCAGAAGACTGAATGTACAGACCCTGAAAATTTTTGATCTCGAAATGCTAAAAGCCCGGAAAGTGAGCACGCTCTCTTTTTTACAGGGCAATCTGCTCAACTTGCTAAAGCAATCGGTGCTTTTTATCCTGTTATGGCTGATTTTCAGAAAAATATTGAGTACAGGAGAACTGATTGCAATGCAATTTATCTCCACAGCAATCTTTACGCCGCTTCAGGATCTGGGCAACATGATCATTCTGTACCGGGAAGCAGATGCCTCGCTTAAAACATTCGACAACCTGATGCAAAAACCGATAGAAACCCGTCCGGATAATGCCGTTGAGCTTGATGCACTTAACAGGCTCGAATTCAAAAATGTAGTTTTCAGACATAAAACTGCTGGTTACAATGCTATTGATGATATTTCCTTCGAAATCCAAAATGGTGAGACTGTGGCATTTGTAGGTCCTTCGGGTTCTGGTAAATCTACCCTTGTTAAATTATTAGTTGGACTCTACCTTCCAGTTGATGGTGAAATACTCTTCAACGAAACCAGTTCCAAACGCATACGTTACAATCCATTAAGGAGACAGATCGGTTTCGTTACACAGGATACCCAGCTTTATGCAGGTTCAATTAGGGAAAACATGCGTTTTGTTAATCCTACAGCCAGCGAAGAAGAGATTGTGGAAGCATTACGAAAAGCCTCAGCTACAGCACTTATTGCTAAAGCTGCACAGGGAATTGATACCGTATTGGGTGAAAATGGGATGAAGTTATCTGGGGGCGAAAAACAGCGGATCTCTATCGCAAGGGCCTTATTGAGAAAACCAAGGTTGTTGATCTTTGATGAGGCCACCTCAGCACTAGATTCGCTTACCGAAGAAGAAATATCGGCAACCATTCGAGAAATCTCTGATAGAAGAGAACAAATGACCATCCTCATTGCCCACAGACTATCGACCATTATGCATGCCGATAAAATCTACGTGCTGGAAAAAGGAAAGGTATCTGAAACGGGCAGCCACTTAGAACTTCTCGAAAAGAAAGGCCTGTATTATTCCATGTGGCGGCAGCAGATTGGGGAACGGAGGTAACTTGATGAGATTATTATACATTCATTATAACCATGTCGTTCAACTAATTAAACAAACCAATAGCCATTTTTTGGAGCGCAATATCTGTACAGTTAAGCAGATTGGTTACCGTGTTACGCTTTATCCTTTTACGCTCCAGCCTGCAGGATAACACTCAATGTCCATTAAGTTAAGAGCTTTTAACCACAGATGCACACAGATAAACACGGATTTTCATATTTGTGTGTATCCTTTCTATCTGTGGTTAAATTATTTTCGCTTGTGTCGTATGACTTAACTTAATGACATTGGGGTAACACTTCACCCGGGTCAAAATGGTTAAACAACATTTAAGTTTTGAGATTGCGAGGTACAAAACGTTCACCATAAACCTGATTGACGGGGAAAGCGCCCGATTCTTCACCGATAAATCGGCACTAAATTAGCATCGGGCCTTGTACCAAAAGCAGGACTGCTGTCCGCCAAGAATAACTACCCTTCCATTTCCAAATAAATAAAAAAATTATTCCTATTATTCATCCGGCTAATTTTCTTTATAAAGCAGCTTTTCTTTATGGAGCGCAGGGCCTCTGCATCAAACCAACTTATGTCCCGCGTTACGCTTTTACGCTTCGGCCTCGTACCTCAGCCTGCAGGGTAACACTTCACCCGGGGCTAAATGGCTAAAACAGCATTTCATTTTTGGGGCTGCAGCCCACCACGAATTACGACCCTTTCATTTCCAGACTAAAATGGATGTAGCCCATCAATCATTTAAATTTTGTTTAAAATGCTTCCTAGTAACTATATAAAATTACTATACGCTACCTAAAGTTTCGAAAGTAAAAGTTTTACCGAGGCTCTTTTTTGATAGTTGGGATCGAAATGAACATATTTAATTTTACCAGAACGATCGATAATATAGGTTGCAGGAACGGGTAAAGTATGACGTGTATTACCGTTATTATCCTCTAAATTTATCCCATAGCCCTTGTATTTCGTAAAGGTAGCATCGTCCATCACGAAGTTAACGTTATAGGCTTTCATAATCGCATCATCTTTATCCTGGAGAATAGAAAAGCCTGCGCTGGTTTTTTTGATGGTTTTATCAATGTTTTCTTTCGTTTCAGGTGTAACTCCGATTACATAAGCATCTTTCCCACTTAACAAGCTCAGAGAATCTTGAAGTTCTTTAATGTGTTTGTTACAATAAGGGCACCATTGGCCACGATAAAAAAATAATACCACAGAACGGTGTGCTTTAAGTGCACTTTTCAAACTCACAGTTTTGCCGTTCTGATCCACTCCACTGAACATAGGTGCTTTATCACCTTCTTTTAAACCCTTTTGTGCTTTTGTTTGCAGCGATAATGCAACAGCTAACGCTGTAAATAAGATAATTCTTTTCATTTTGTTTTTATGTTTTTTTTCTCTTAGTCGAACCAGCAGCATTAACCTTACAGCGAAAATTAATTTTTATTGATTTCTTTTTCAATCTTATCTTTTAATGTTTTTTTAAAGGTTTCATCAAGTTTAAAATCGCTGTTTTCAAAGCCTACAAACACCTTATTAATCAATATACTCTGCTGCTGATAAATTTTGCATACCGAACAACCTTTCAAATGTACATGCAATTGTAGTTTTTCGGCAGCCGTAATTTTTCCGGCGATTCTTTTTTCGATCAAAAAAGTAGCCTGTTTACAATTATAGATTATATTTTTTAGCGCGCTCGTCATATCAGTTCCAGTTTTTTTGAAGGCAGGCCCTCAGGTTAAGTTTTGTGCGGTGCATAATTACCCAGAAATTAGCCGCGGTAAGTTTAAGTTCGGTACAGATCAGTTCTGAAGCCAGATCATCCATATGTTTCATCGAGAATACTGAAAACCATAATCCGGGGAGTTTAGCTAAACATTCATTTAATATACTGCCTATTTCTTTCATCATCAAAGGATTGTCTGCATCCAAACCAAATGCCCTTGGATAATCTTTTTCTGTCCAATGCCCTGATTTCGCATCAAAAAAACCCTGCAATTCGTCTCCCGAGACCGTTACATTAAAACTGTTAGCAGAACGTTTTCTATAAAAATCGGCTATCTTGTTTTTAAGAATGGCCGTTAACCAGGTTTTCTCTTTACTATTCCCCTCAAAACCATCTAGTCTTTGCAATCCTGCCAAAAAGGTATCCTGAACCAAATCTTTGGCCACATCCTCATCTCTTAATCTCGACATCGCAAAACCATAGAGATAATCGGCATATTTTTCCACCCAGCTAATCGGATCTGAGTGAAGACTTTTGGCTGTAAGGCCTTTGTCCGTTTCGTTTTGCATGTTTGGTAATATCTTATATAAATATAATGTTTAAACTGTTAGTCGTACGAAGGGAAAGATCCTTACAAATTATTTAATGTTTTTAGAAATGCTTGTTTAGTTAATTGAGCTAAATAAAAAAAATAAAAAATCACTCCTACTTAAAGTAATTTCTAAAGTTGTACGTCTACAGTTCCAACAAACCTAAAAAATTTTCTATATGATAGCCGTTTTCAAAACAAATGTATCCTCGGATAACGAGTTAAACGTAATCAGCCCATTGCTGAACAGCCAGTTCAAAGAAATTAAATGGAACATTGATTTATGGGATTCTGATAAAATCCTCAGGGTAGATTCGCCAAGAGATTGGACGAAAGAAATTACCGAACTCTTTAACAGTATTGGTTTACGTTGCATTAACCTGGAAATCTTTCATTCAGAGCCTTTTTAAGCCTAACATTGAAATTTCCTGTAATTATTATGGATACCATATTCTTGTGGTGTCAGATATTATTATCTGATACTTAATCTCGTTCCCAGAGATAATAACTTTATCAGTCAGTGGCAACATTTGACTGTACAAATAATAGGAACTGCTGCATTAAAGCATATCTTACCACTTTCGTGTGGCCATTTTTAAATAGATTATCATTAAATTGCATCCTCTATTGCATTAATCCCTATTGAAAGAAATTACCGGTATCATAAAGGCATATCAAAAGGAAAAGTATCCACAGGATATAGAAACAGTAGTTTTCGAACGCGGAGGAATTGACACAGAAACAGATTATAACAATTTAATTACCAGCAATGATAGCAGATTCTTTTGGAAGAATACACGATTACCTGCGGATATCGCTTACCGATAACTGCAACTTTCGCTGCTTTTATTGCATGCCAGAAGAAGAATACGACTTTACTCCTGCCTCCCGGCTTATGCAAACAGACGAAATTATTAAGCTTGCAGAAGTTTTTGTGGCCAATGGCGTAAAAAAAATCAGGCTTACCGGTGGAGAGCCTTTGGTGAGAAAAGATGCAGCACAAATTATTGCTGCATTGGGTAAACTTCCGGTTGAGCTCTTTATTACTACAAATGGTACCCGCATTGCAGAAATGTTGCCTGTATTACAAGAGGCAGGTATTAAAACCATTAACATCAGTCTGGATACCTTGCAACCTGAGAAATTCTTTATGATTACCCGAAGGGATGTTTTCCATCAGGTACGAAGTAATATCGAATTGCTTTTGCAGCATAAAATAAAAGTGAAATTAAATATGGTGGTGATGAAGGGGCTTAACGACGATGAGATCTGCGATTTCATCAGTTGGACCATACACAATCCCATTCAGATCAGGTTTATTGAATTCATGCCTTTCAGTGGTAACAGATGGACGAGCAATAAGATGTTTTCTTTAGATGAAATCCTATCGGTGGTCGAAAAAGATTTCACAATATTACCTGTTAAAGGAGAACCACACGATACGGCTAAAAGTTTTATGATCCCTGGTCACGAAGGTTCCTTTGCCATTATCAGCACCATGACCAGTCCTTTTTGCGATACCTGTAACCGCATGCGTTTAACTGCAGATGGCAAACTCAAAAACTGCCTTTTTTCGGATAGTGAAACCGATCTGCTTACCGCATTGCGGAAAAATGAAAACGTGCTTCCACTAATTCAATCGGCGATATGGAGCAAAAAGAAAGCGTTGGGTGGGCAATTGGTAAGCGATTTTGAAAAAATTGATGCCACGACGATTCAAAACAGAAGTATGATTACCATTGGAGGATAAAATTTTCATGATCAGCGTTAAAGAAGCAAAAGATCTCATTTCTCAACACATCACAGCATTAAACCCCATTTCAATTGATTTGGCTAAGGCATCAGGACACATTCTTGCAGTCGATATTTATGCGAAATACGATATTCCTGCATTTAGCCAGTCATCCATGGATGGTTATGCGATCAAGTTTGCAGATCACGAACAAGAGCTCGCCTTAATCGGCGAAATGGCGGCTGGAACGGCAAATAAGATTGCCATCCAAAACGGCGAAACCAGTAGAATATTTACAGGAGCTCCGCTACCTAAAGGTGCCGATACTGTGGTGATGCAGGAAAAAATCACACGTACAGATGGGAAAATCACTTTGCAAGATCCCAATTTAAAAATTGGCTTAAACGTACGGGATAAAGGTTCAGAAATTACGGCTGGCGCATTGGCGATGGAACGTGGAAATCTGCTTAGTCCTGCTGCTATTGGCTTTCTGGCCGGGATTGGTGTTAACGAAGTTAGTGTTTACCCCATGCCAAAGATTTCGGTTATTGTAACGGGGAAAGAATTACAGCAACCGGGAAAAGCCCTCGAATTTGGACAGGTATATGAATCGAATTCCTATTCTCTATCTGCTGCTTTAAAACATGAAGGCATTGAACAGATTGTTGTTTACGAAGCAGATGATGATCTGGAAATCCTTAAAAACGTATTACAAAATGCAGTAGAAAACAGTGATGTTGTCCTGCTAACGGGAGGTGTAAGTGTAGGTGATTATGATTTCGTAATTGAAGCAGCCTTACATTGTGGCATCAGACAGGTTTTCCATAAGGTGAAACAGAAACCGGGTAAACCTTTATTTTTTGGCACAAAAGATCAAAAATTAATATTCGGGCTTCCAGGTAACCCTTCCTCTGTATTGAGTTGTTACTATAATTATGTGCTGCCAGCTATTAAAGCATTATCTCATAAAAATAATAGTGTAATTGAGGTCCAGGCAAAACTCACCCATGCGTATTCCAAAGCTGCAGAGCTTACACATTTCCTGAAAGGCAAATATGAAAATGGAAAAGTTACTCCACTCCGCGCACAGGAATCTTACCGGTTAAGCTCCTTTGCACAGGCCAATTGCCTGATCTGCCTGGATGAAACAAAAGAACATTTTAAACAAGGTGACATCCTAACCGTAATGATTTTACCAAACTAAACCATGCAAGAAAGCTTCATCCTCTTTTACTGTTTACTTTTTATTGTTGCTTTTTTATATGCTTCGGTTGGGCATGGCGGGGCAAGCGGCTACCTTGCTCTGATGGCTATTTTTGCCATTTCGCCAGCCATTATGAAGCCAACAGCATTATTATTAAATCTGTTTGTTTCTTCCACTTCATTTATCCAGTTTTACCGTGGAGGTCATTTTAAGTGGAAAACCTTTTGGCCTTTTGCACTTGCTTCTATCCCACTCTCTTTTGCGGGTGGTATGATGATGATCGAAAGTTCCATTTATAAAAGGATTTTAGGACTGCTTTTACTCATCCCGGTCATCCGTTTTTTCTTCTTTAAAAATACCGATTCAAAAGATTTCAAATCATCAAATATTCCACTATCGCTTGCCATTGGTGGTATTATTGGCTTACTTTCGGGAATGATCGGTATCGGCGGAGGGATTATCCTTTCTCCTATCCTATTGCTTTTAAAATGGACAGATCAAAAACAGACCGCAGCCATTAGCGCAGCATTCATCTTTGTTAATTCAGTTGCTGGCTTAGGTGGTCAACTCATTAAAGGCTTCGAATTTAATAGCCACATGCTCACTTATGTTGGCGTGGCTTTCGTTGGTGGCCTTTGTGGGGCTTATTTTGGTGCGCTAAAATTCCCGCAAACTGTTTTAAAAAACGTGCTGGCCTGTGTATTGGCACTGGCCGCCTATAAATTACTCTTTACACATGCATAATATGAAATTCCTGATCATCGGCTTATTATTTTTAAGTTTTGCTGTAAATGCACAAGAGAGCAAGCAATTTACAATCGAAGGAAAGATTAAAGCTCAATTAACAGTTACTTTAGACAATTTAAGTACTTATAAATCCGTTAATCTGGATAGTATGACGATTTTTAACCACTTGATGCAGCGAAAAAGTAGTATAAAAAACATTAAAGGTGTACTTTTGAAAGATATTTTGGCCAAAGTAGAAATAGATGCTGCTTCACCAAAAACATTGAGCGAATATTATCTCGTTTTTACCGCAACTGATAACTATAAAGTGGTCTACTCCTGGAACGAAATTTTTAATTCACCTACAGGAAATCAACTGATGGTTTTAACAGGTTATGAAGCTAATCCTGCAAAGGCTAAAAAAGGAGATATAGCCGTTATTACACCCAGTGATTTCGCAACAGGAAGAAGATTTGTAAAAGGATTAAGTAAAATCAGCATCTTACAGGTAAATTAGCAGCATGGAAATTGAAATCATCAGTTTTGGACAAATTACCGAATTCATCAATCATCAAAAAATTGAAATTGATGGCATTGCTGATACCGATACCTTGAAACAATACCTCGAAGATCGATTTCCGGCCTTGAAAGGCACAAAATACAAACTTGCACTAAACAAAAATATTGTTCAACAGAATACCCAAATTACAAACCAGGCTACAATAGCCATAATGCCGCCTTTTTCTGGTGGTTAAGCAATATGAGTGCAGAGCGATACAACAGACAGATTATCCTTAAAGGATTTGGGGAGGAAGCACAACAAAAGCTTTTAAGGGCTAAAATCCTTGTTATTGGCGTAGGTGGCTTGGGCTGTCCTGCGTTGCAATACCTGGCTGCTGCCGGCATTGGCCACATTGGAATTGTTGATGATGATACCATTTCATTATCTAATTTACATAGACAGATTCTTTTCACTACGGCTGATATTGGAAAGCTGAAAGTAGAGGTTGCGGCAAAACGCCTGCAGGAAATGAATACTCAGATCGGGATCATCCGTCACCCCATCCGTTTACAGAAAAATAATATCCTTGATATTCTATCCAGATACGATTACATATTGGATGGTACAGACAATTTTGAATCCAGATACCTGATTAATGATGCCTGTGCGCTATTGAACAAACCACTTATATTTGCGGCAGTTTCCGGCTTTGAAGGTCAACTGGCCATATTTAACACGCCCGATCATTTAGCAGCCAGTACCAATTACCGTGATCTTTTCCCTATTCCACCCGATAAAGGAGAAGTAACCAATTGTGCTGAAAATGGGGTTTTAGGTGTATTACCCGGCATATTGGGTACTATGGCAGCCGCAGAAACCATTAAATTGATTGCGAAAATCGGACAGCCATTAACCAATAAAATTTTAAGTTACAACTTACTTACACAAGAACAATATACCATCAACATTAGCCACGGAGGCGATTATATCCTTCCCAAAACTGTTGATGAATTTTTAAATATGGATTATCAGGATACCAGCGAAGGACCACAGGGATATATAGAAATTGATGCCAGCGAACTGGTGAAACTTCAGCAGTTAGACTCGACAATTTTAATTGATGTACGCGAAAGACACGAAGTACCGATATTGGACAAACAGATTTTTACACAAGTACCAATGTCGGAGTTTGGCGCTTTTATGAGTAAAGAGTTTTACCAAAAACATGTGATTTTAATCTGCCAGCATGGAATTAGAAGTGTAGCCGCAGCAGAGGCCATGCAGGAAAAATATGGTCATACCAAAAAGATTTACAGTTTAAAAGGTGGTATTGTAAAATGGAGAGATCATTTTCTCAAACCCTGACATGAGCGAAAAAATAATGAAGAACATATTTGTTAATGGCCCGATAGCACCCGCTTTTATAGCAGATAGCATTGCCAGGCACAACAGCAAAATAGCTATTGGTGGCCATAGTATTTTTATGGGCCAGGTGAGAAAAGATGAAATTAATGGCAAATGTGTTGCCGCGATAGCATATACCGCATACGAGGACCTAGTCCTGGAAAAAATGCATCAGATCAGAGAAGAAATTTTCGAAAAATACCCACTCCATTGCATGCATATTTACCACAGCTTAGGCAGAGTTAAAACAGGCGAAATCTGCCTTTTTGTTTTTACCTCGTCTGCGCACCGTAAACCGGCAATGGCCGCCTGTAGCGAAGTTGTAGACCGGTTAAAAGCAGAATTACCGATCTGGGGAAAAGAAATATTCGAAGACGAAACCCATCAGTGGAAAGAAAATATTTAACATGGTAAACATCACAAAAAAGTCCAACACTTTAAGGATTGCTATTGCGACCGCTACGGTAAAAGTATCGAAGCAGGAAACCATTGATGCCATTGAACAGCGCAAAATCCCCAAAGGCGATGTATTTGAATTCGCCCGTGCAGCCGGCTTATTCGGCGTAAAGAAAACGAGTGATGTAATTCCGGATTGCCACCCGCTTCCGATTGAATATACGGCCATTACTTACGAAATTGTGGGTTTAACTATCATCATTAATGTTGAAGTACATACCATTTACAAAACAGGTGTAGAAGTTGAAGCCATGCATGGCGCATCGGTTACGGCTTTAACCATGTACGATATGTTAAAACCAATTGACAAAGGGGTTGAAATAGAAAACATCAGGTTATTAAAAAAATCGGGAGGGAAATCTGACCTTAAAAATGCCAGATTCCCTGAACTAAAAGCTGCTGTTGTAGTTTGTTCGGATTCTGTTTTCGAAAATAAAGCGCAGGATAGCTCTGGCAAAGCAATTATTTCGAGACTCACTCAATGGGATATCAATACGGAGAAATATGAAATCATTCCCGATGAAATCAATATTATCCGCGATAAAGCCAGTAAATTAAGTAAAAGTGGCTATCATCTGATCATTTTTACCGGAGGTACCGGACTTTCGCCACGTGATGTAACTCCGGAAGCCATTGCACCTTTAATCGATAGGAATATCCAAGGGATCATGGAAACAGCTCGTCGTTACGGACAGGAGCGCATGCCTTATGCCATGCTTTCGCGTGGTGTGGCAGGCTTTATAGGAGAAACATTGGTACTTACCTTCCCAGGCTCAAAAAGTGGTGTAGAAGAAAGTATGGATGCCCTATTCCCACAGGTTTTGCATTTATTTAAGGTGATTAAAGGCGAAAAACATTAAATAAATTGGCGGATGAGTTAATCTGGATTTGCAATCCTCTACTGATCTGTCATTCTGAACGCAGTGAAGAATCTTTAAGCTAAACAGGATTTCAAATTCTTGCAGCAATGCCTTGAACCTATACACCGGATTACAAATCCGGAGGTCAAAGGTCAAGATCATAGATCCTGACCAACGATCGGTCACAGAACCTGACCAGCACAAATTCAATAATATTAAATCTAAACAGCAAAATCTTTTTTGCGATAAAAAATTAAGTTCTATTTTTGCCGCATGTCGTCTAAATACAAGATTTTATACTTTTTCCAAAATTCTGATACTGCTATCGTGGAAATTCAGCGTCTTGGCCTGCCTGATGGTGCAGATGCAGAGGCGATTTACCACTGGCTATACTTTGATAAAATTACAGGATCGTTAATTAAATTATGGTTCAGATCGATGGATTCTTCTACCGAAATTGAAGAACGTTATTTTGAACAGGGTTATCTTAAATTTAATAAAACAGAGGCTACCTATATTGAAAAGCACAATTCTTCTCAACAAAAACTCAATAACATGGGCAATAGAGCTCTTGGAGAAGACATAGGTGCTTTATTAGAAAATTATCTGAAATAATTTAAAACTTCTCCGGCAGTTCCGATGCTAAACCAGCTTTACTTAAAGGATAACGTGAGGCTCTAAAATTCTGAAGCGACTGATAAAAACCTGGATACCATTTTTCTTTTTGCATATTTTCTAATAATTGTGCACAGGCAAGTACATCGGCATCAGACTGGTGGAGCGCATGAGCAATAAAACTAACCACATCCCAAATGCCTTCCATCATAAAAAACCGAAAGGCAGATAGGATTGCAGACCATTGCACTTTCTTAGCCTGTAGCAAAAAAAACCGCGATACAGGGCTGCACAAACGTTTAAAAGCCATATAATCCTCTTCTGCACCCTCCACATTTAAAAGGCCATCACTATAAGGGAGGTTTATAATTTCTTCCGCAATTTTATCACGGCCATGGAAATAAATACTTCCTGCACAGATAGAAGATATCGATATCAGTGCTAAATGATCATAAATTTCGGGATGCATTCTCAGTTTGCCATTACGTACAAATACCAACCCGCCTTTTTTGGCATTACGCGACTGAGTGTTTATAGCCGATAAACTTAAAAGCTCAAATTCGTCAGCAAAGTTAAGTGCCGTTACAAATTGTGCTGCGGCCATAAATGTGCCCCGGTCTAGAGTTTTGTTGCTGCTAACAGGTTCCTGAATTGAAAAAATAGAGAGTTGCAAAAAATTTAATTTGTTTGGTTCGGGCCGGATAGATCGACCATAGCAAAAATAAAAATCCAATCCACAAAACAACTATGTAAAGTGTGGTTAAAATATTTTAAAAAGGTAATTGGCTAGAAATGAGAAAGAAATTTTTTAGACATTTTGTTCAATAAATAAATCACTGAATTAAATAGTTGGATACCGAATTTTGAACCAAAAAAAAAGCAGGACTAAATCCTGCTCAAAATCTTTTGGGGAAGAATTAAACAACTCTTACTTTCACTGCATTAAGGCCTTTTTTGCCTTCTTGAACTTCATATTCAACTGTATCATTTTCTCTGATTTCGTCAATCAGGCCTGATGCATGCACAAAAATCTCAGATCCGTTTTCTTCTTTGATAAAACCAAAGCCTTTTTCTGAGTTAAAAAATTTTACTGTTCCGTTTTTCATTATACTGGATGTTTTAAATTAAAAACCAAAAATAGGATTAAAACCCAAAAACCAAAATTACTGACCAACAAAATTGTTAATTATGCAAAAAAAGATTAAAATGGCAAAGATTATGTTTGCCATTTTACAGTTTAAGGTATTAACAAAACATGTTTTAACGCATTAAAAAGTTTTTCTCTGTGTAATGGAAGAGTACCAATTTATCGGATGCGACCTTAAATTCATGCCATCACTTTCAATATGATACAAGATAATAGGCATGCTGAAATCTACAAAACGTTCTATCTTTCTGGAAAGTTTGCCAAGAAAATCCATGCTCGATATACCCTCCTTTAAATGGACATAAATTACACTGCCTGTTTTAAACTCAAAGCGTTCTACCACTCCTGGCCACTCTGTTTTTATCCTGGTGAGGAAAGCTTTGATTTTGGTTTCTTCTTTTAGATTTTCCATAAGCTTATCAGGTTTTTTTAATATATGCTAATTTAAAAAATTATTTCATGTTAGATTGATTGTAACAGGACCTATACAATTTAGAAATGAAAATGATATAGATAAAAAAGTAGAAAAGCCCTTCAATCCTGAGAGGGCTTTTTCATAGTCGTCTATCCCTATAAGTAGGAATTTCAAAACTAATTAATGCGATTTATATTTTTAGGGGTTGAATAAACTGAACAGATTTTTTTTTCAGTTCAGTTCATCGTTATTATTTGGGCTTTATACAAGTTAAACGGCCTTAATAAAATATTACTCCACTCCTCTTACACTAGTCGGAATAACATACAATGATTTTGAGGCCGTAATAAATAGCAGGTTTTTATCTTTTCCACCGAAACATATATTACCACACCACTCTTCAGGTACATTAATATGAGCAATTTTTTCGCCTGTAGGTTTGTAAATATCCACTCCTTTTCCAGTTAAATAGATATTTCCTTTGTTATCTAAAGTCATCCCGTCAGAATGCTGGTTAACGATCAGCTGTCTGTCAGATAATTTGGCATCTGCGCCAATGGCATAACGGTAGGTCTTATTGTTCCCCATATCAGCAATGTACAGAAATTTACCATCTGGCGTACCCACAATACCGTTTGGCTTAATTACATCATCAGCGACAATGATTGCTTCTTTTTTTCCTTTCGGCAGATAATAGACCTTTTGACCCTGAATTTCGGGCGATTTCCTTGTCCAGTAATCACGTTGGTAATAAGGGTCGGTAAAATATATCCCGCCTTTAGCATCTAACCAGATATCGTTTGGACCATTTACTTTTTTGCCTTCATAATCACTGAAGAGCACTTTTATTTTCTTGTTTTTATCAATAGACCAGATCTGGTTATTTTCGTCAGCACATACAATTAAGTTCCCTTTCTTATCAAAATAAGTTCCATTTGCCCTCCCTGATTTATCCATATATAGGCTCAGTTTGCCTTCAATATCATATTTCCAGATTTTATCATTGGGCTGATCAGTAAAAAAAACGTTTCCTTGTTTATCAACCGAAGCACCCTCGGTAAACTTAAACTGTGCAGAAATCAATTTTAAACTGTCCTGCACAAAAATGTTTTGTTCTGCACTTTGTGCAAAAGAAGCTAAGCTTAGGGCCGAAAAGACCAGTGAGAAGAAATATTTTTTCATTTGTATTTTTTTTTAAAAAACCTATCAGGTTTCAAAAACCTGATAGGTTTATACAGTAAAGATATTAACTTACCCTTTTCCCTTTAAGTAACATATTCAACGCATCGTTCAGCGTTCCCGCTTTTTGCACTTCACCTTCATTTACAAAATAAATTTCATCAGCATTTTCGATGGTATTTAAACGGTGGGCTATAATTACCAATGTTGTTCCTTTCGAAAGTTTATTTAAAATACTGCCCAAAAGTTGTTCGGTTATCGTATCGATATTTGCTGTAGCTTCATCAAGAATCAATAATTCAGGATTTCTTAGCACCGCACGCATAAAAGCAATCAGCTGTTTCTGGCCCAAACTGATACTGTCTGATCCTGAAGTAATCTGCGTATTTAGCCCTTCATCAAATATGGCTAAAAGTGCATTCAGGTTTGCTTCTTCAATTATTTTCTCCAGCTTTTCATCACTAACCCCTTTATATTGACTATTACCATATAAAATATTCTCTTTTACGGTTCCGGTAAATAAAAATGGCTCTTGCAATATAAAACCAATTTTTTGTGTTCGTTCTTCTGCAGAAAATGACCTGATATCCTTACCATTTAATAAAATCGTACCTTTTGTAGCATCGTATAATCGTGAAATTAATGAAGCAGTTGTGGTTTTTCCACCTCCTGTTGGTCCAATTAAAGCATAAGTTTTACCCTTTTCGAATCTTAAATTGATATTATGCAGGATTTCTTTGCTATCATCATAAGAAAAATGAACATTTTTAAACTCAAGCAAAGCATCAGAAGTAATATTTTCGTCGGTTTTAACCTGTTGTAAGTCGCTCTCTAACGAAAGGATTTGCGATATCCTGTCCCAACCAGCCATAGCGACCTGGAAACTAGTCCAAAGAGCCGCCAACTGCCTCAGCGGATTATAAAAATTGGTCGTATAAGCAATATAACTCACCAATAAACCAAAGGTGAAATTGCCCGTAGAAATTAAATAAATACCAAATAGTAAGGTAATTAATTGCGCAATACTGGATAATAGCCCGTAAACAGGGACAAAAATATTGTTGGCTAAACCCGCCCCGATCGCTGTTTTATAGTTTTCGGTATTAACTTCGTTAAAACGTTTCCTAAAATAATCCCTGCGGTTAAAGGCGATAATGACTTTAAAGTTGTTCAGGCTTTCCTGTATTTCAGCGCTCATTCCGCCAACACTTTTTAAATTTTTAGCATTTTTTCTCTTCACCAAAGGCGATAAAACGGCTGTAAAAAGAACAATGATAACCGCTGGTGAAAGTGTTGCCGCGCCAAGCTCCGGGTTAATCGAAAGCAGGAAAATACCGGCACCGATCATAGTTACGATACTACTGATAAACTGCATTAGCGATTGCGAGAAAAACTGGTTCAGCTTATCTGTATCATTATTTACCCTTGAAATCAGATCACCCGCTTTGTTCTCGTTAAAAAACGAAACGGGTAATTCCTGTAATTTATTAAAAATGGAATTGCGTAAAGTGTATAACATCCGCTGGCCTATTCCGCCCATTAACCTGGTTTGGGTGTAACCGGTAACCATGGCCATCATGTACATCACCAACAAGATGCCGCCAAAAATAAGCACACCATGAAATTGTTTGGTGCGAATATAGGTATCAACTGTATGTCCAACCAATAACGGTCCTAAAAGCAATAAGCCTGAATTTACTAAAATGGCAATCAGCGCCAACCACAGGTTTTTACGTTCGGCTGAAATGAGTTTAAGCAGGCTTTTCAGCGCTTTATAAGTCGATTGCTTTTCCTGCCTGGCACTAAGCTGGTTAAGATTGTAGTTCATAATTACTGGTGCTCTGTTGTGAATTGTAAATCTGAACATACTCAGGACTGCTTTTCAACAATTCCTGATGGGTTCCTTCTGCAATGATTTCGCCCTGCATCAGCAAGATCACTTTGTCGTAATGTTCAACAGAAGCTATTTTTTGGGTAATAGAAAGTAAAGTTAAACCCGGATAATTCTGCTGGATATTCGCTAAAATCCTTTTCTCGGTATTGGTATCAACACGGGCAGTAAAATCATCCAGTAATAAAATCTTCGGATTTACAGCCAGGGCTCTTGCTAACATAATCCGCTGTTTTTGTCCACCCGAAAGACTGTTCCCCCGTTCTGAAACAATCGTATTTAATTGGTCAGGCAAAGCATCAACAAAATCCTTAAGTTCGGCAGTAGCAATGGCTTTCGCCAACGATTCGTCTGTAACAGTATCGCTAAAGGCAATATTTTCCCGAATGCTCATGTTAAACATGATGCTATCCTGAAATACAAAACCAACCTGTTGATGAAAATTCTCTTGCTTGTACTGTTTAATCTCTTCTCCATCAAACAATACCACTCCCGAATCAGCATCAATCAAACCTGTTAAAATATAAAGCAATTGCGTTTTTCCTGCAGCTGTAGGCCCAATAATGGCCGTTTTAGAACCCGCTTTGGCAGAAAATGAAACTGATTTTAAAATTGGTTTCTGGCCAAAATTCATGTTAATGTTCTTCACTTCCACATCGCCCTTTAACTGTGAAGTTAATGTACCGGGATGATTGATCTCCGCCGCATTGAGCACACTTTCTATTCTTTGATAAGATGCAGTAGCCTGTGCAATAACATTGCTCATAAAACCGATTACCAAAATGGGAAATATAATGAGTGTGAGGTAACTGCTAAAAGCGGTAAACTCTCCCAGAGTCATAGAATTGGTAATTACAAAATGCCCCCCCAGCACTAAAATGCACAAACCAGATAAATTGGCTATAAAAACGATAACCGGGATCAGGGCCGCAAACATTCGCAGGATGGATATCCCTAAATCTCTCGCTTTGGCATTTGCATCTAAAAATTTATGGTATTCTAAAGTTTGAGAATTTATTACCCGTATCAGAGCCGAACCTAAAATACTTTCGCTGATTACTTTGTTTAACCAATCGATCACTTCTCTGCTCTTTTTGAAAAGTACTTTTACCTTACTTAACACATAAAAAAACGCGCCGCCAATAATTGGCACAATCGCAATTACGCAAAGTGCCAGTTTCCAGTTAATCATTAAGAGCAGGATGCTTGCGCCAACAATTAAAAATATAGACGAACAGATAGAAACGATAGCCTGCGAAACAAACATTTTAATCGAATCGGCATCGGCAGTAAGGTTGGTTAGCAGTTTTGAGGGATTAGCCTGAATAATGTAGGCATGGCTTTGTCTCGAAATCTGATCAGATAGCCTGGTTCTTAAATCTCTTGCTACACGTTCAGAAGCATAGGTTTGCACAATACTCTGCAAATAAGTAAAAATAAAAACCAGAACAATGGCCAGCGAAAACTGAAGCAGTATGGATTGAAGATTGAAAGTTTTATTGGTGTACGAATCGATACCACTGGCAATAATCTTTGGTAAAAGTAAGTTGATACCGTTACTGAGCAGCGCAAATAGGATTAACATAAAAATTAAGCCCTTGTAGTTTCCAAGTAAACTGAAAATACTCGGCTTTTTGGCTTCTTTGGTTTTTTCCATATCAATGAAGATACCTTAAATTGTAGGTTCCAAATTTAGCCCAAAGAAATGATTAAATGAGAAAATAATTAATTGGAGAATGATTGAATTTTGAGTGAGTGAATGTTTGGTGATTTTTATTAAATCATTCTTCCTAACATTCAATCATCCACTCATTTTATCATTCAATCATTCTCTCATTTTATCATTCAACGGTTAACCGTTTAAACAATTATCCCATTTATTTACTCTCCTTCAAAACCATATCGATGGTAATGGCAGTGGCCACAATCGCAACTTTTTGATTACTTTCTGCATAACTGGGATCGATAGAAACATTGTATTTATCGGCTGTTGTAAAAACCTCTTTCAAAGCACCAGCCCATTTTTTGCTTATTTTGCCCATTTCGACACCTGCATTGTTAGTGATGGTAAAATTCCAGGCTTTCCAATCGCCAGATATTTTTGCAATCTCATCTCCCGAAGTTGGGCTTGAAATGGTAAAAGTTGGTTTAAATAATTTAAATTTTTGTTTAATAATCCCCACTTCAACACCAATCGGATCAGTAACGATAATTTTCGACATCCAGAATGTCCAGCCTCTGGTAATGGTAGCCTGTAACTGATCGTTTATATCAGTAATTTCTAATTTAAAAGGCATCATTCGTTTGTCAACCAATAAGGTTAGAACCTTGTGCCAGCCAGAAATACGCTGTTTAATAATCCCGATCTGAGTGCCCTGATCGTTATAAACTTTATACTCGTTCGCAAACTTTAAAAAGTTTACTTTCTCATCAATAAAATATTCGTCGCTCAAAAAAAATGGAGGAATCTGCTTGTTCATGTTGTAGATTTAATGTTAGATAATTTGCTAAAATATATATTTTTTTTCATTCCTATTTGAAGTAGCTGCACTCCATAGCGCATGGGTCACGAAGGATCGTCATTGCGAGAAGGCTTCTTCAGCCGACGAAGCAATCTTTATACCAAAGATCACTAGCATGATAGATTGCTTCGTCGTTCCTTCTCGCAATGACGACAATCCTTTTGGAATCTATCGATGGTAAGCCTGGCGAAGAACAAATATTAGGTTAGTTTTTTCATCACAAATGCATAGATATTAATATCTGTGTGCATCCTTTTTATCTATGGTTAAGATTACTCCAACAGATTTAAAATATCAATTTGCGCCTAAACATTGCTACCTTTGCAATAAAAGCCATTGAAGAAAATGGTTAAACCCAAAACAAATGATTGAAATAGGAAAATACAACGAGTTAAGGATTTTAAGCAAAACAGAAGCCGGATTAAACTTAACTGACGGCGATAAACTGGTCATCCTGCCTTACCAATACGTTCCGAATGGTGTAGAAATTGGCGATAACATTAATGTTTTTGTATTTGTACAGAAAGATGGCCGCTTAACCGGAACTACCCAGAAAGCTTATGCTGAAGTAGGCGATTTTGCCTTTTTAAAAGTGGTTTCCGATGGTGATGATGGCGTTTTTATGGACCTTGGTATTGATAAAGATGTATATGTTCCGGATCGCGAGCAAAAAAGGCCAATGCAAAAAGGCTATAAATATGTGGTTTACCTGTATTTAGACGAAAGCAACGACCGCTTGTTGGCTTCTTCAAAACTATATGATTTTGTTGAGGAAGACGGCTTCGATTTTGAAGAGGGCGATGAAGTAAGCTTATTGATTACCGAAGAAACCGATCTTGGTTTCAACGCCATTATCAATAATACTTATATCGGTTTGCTTTACAATAACGAGGTTTTCGACAACATTCAACCAGGCGAAATGCGCAAGGGCTGGATTAAGAAAATCCGTGTAGAAGGCAAGATTGATTTAACCTTGCAGCCAAGTGGTTATGGACATATCCTTGATTCCAAAGAGATGATGTTAAGAGAGCTAAAAAAGAGTGGTGGTGTAATTGAACTGGGCGATAAAAGTTCTCCTGAAGATATTTATCACCGTTTTCAGATCAGTAAAAGTGCTTTCAAAAAAACCATTGGCTCATTGTATAAAGAACGTTTAATCATACTTTCTGACGATTCGATCAGGTTACTAACAGACGAAGACGCTGAATAGTAATAAAATCAACCCTACATAAATCGTCATTTCGACCCGATAGCTATCGGATGAAGTAAAACGGAATAGAGAAATCTGCTCATACATCTCTCCACTATGGTCGAGATGACGAAACTTGTTTATAGCCACGGAAACACAGATTAACACTGGATAGATCTCCAATCAGTTACTTTACTCGCTTTGTCATCCTGAACGGAGTCGAAGGACCTACGCGTTCCAGTTGAGATAAAAAGAGTTGCTTTGTGTCTTCGTGCCTTTGTGGTAAAATTTAATTCAAATTGAACTTCTCACTCTGAATTTTCACTGCATTAGAGGCCGAAACAATGGCCACGATCATAATTCCGATTACTATCGCCAAAATAACCTGTAAAGTAGAGTAAACCTTGGTTCCTGAAACAAAAATTTCTGATCCTTTAATCAGCTCGTTCCCAACTTTAGATTGTATTTTAATGAGCGCGGAAAGTTTAGCTAAAGTCTGTTTTGCTGCATTCCTACCCATCGACTCATAAACTACCTTACCCTCTGTGCTAGCCATGTTCAAAATTTTAGCCTCCAATCCTTGCTGAACAGTTAATGCCTTTTTAAGGTCGTTTAGAAAACTTTTCTCCTGCTTTACCAATAAAGTAAGTTCGTATTTATTAATTACCGAATCTATTTTACGGTTGTGCTTATTCATTTTCACCATACCAGTCGCAGGATGAACAGCACCGTTGTCCAATAATATTTCTTGAAGGATCTCATTTTTATAATGCAGATTTTCCGCAATAAAATATAAGTCTGTTGCCGGTACAAGCCGGTCATTGTACATTGAAATAAAAGATTCATTAATCTTCTCTACACTTTTATCCTCTAAAAAACGGATCAGCAAAGTACAGCACATGATGCAGAAAAGCAAGAAGGCAATTTTTAACTTATTTTTAAGACTAAAGGCAAATTTCATCATATAATTGGTTAGTATGTTCGATCATAATGATTATCTCATTTTGCTTATGCACCACAAAGGCACGAAAACACAAAGAAATAACTTTATGGCTAACTTATTTAATTTGTAAAGCACGAGGACAAAAAAAATTGTGCCTTAATGTCTTCGTAGTTATCTATTAATAAATCTGTGTAATCATCTTCTCTAAAAGTAATCCTCTTGCGCCGTCTTCGCGAAAAGTTGAGGTGCAAAATTGACTAAATATAACTCTTTTTTTGCTCGCGTTACAGCAGTGTATAACCAGCGGAGAAAATCAAGATCAATCATTTCTTCAGTCAGGTAACCCTGGTCAGCAAAAACAGCATCCCACTGCCCACCCTGTGCTTTATGGCAGGTTACTGCATAAGCAAACTTAATTTGCAGGGCGTTATAAAAAGGATCCGCTTTGATGGCCAGCATCCGTTGCCGTTTATTGGCAATGTGCTCATAATCTTCATTAAGCCCGTCAAAAAGTTTCTTATTTTGTTCGTAAGGCAGATTTGCACTTTCTAAATTGAGTGTATCCAGCATTACTTTACAGCTAATCTGCCCGGCAGCAGGGAAATCCATAAACTCTAAAGTAGCATCGGCAAAACGGAACCCATAACGTTCTTCTTCTCCCCTCACACGAATTACTTTCGCCATATCTCCATTGGCAATAAAAGCAGTATCCTCGTTCTCAGGCAGCCAGAAATAATTATTCCGCACCACCATAATCTGATCTCCGCCCGTTAACTCTTCCTCGCGGTACAGCAACCTTGCTCTAATCTGCTGGTTATACACATTGGCCGATTTATTGGAACGGCAAACCACCAGGGTATTTTCCATACCGAATTTTCGGTAAGCATACTCCAGTCCTTCTACCAAACGTGCCCCGGCCATGTTGTAAATATCGGTGTAGTTTTTAGTCAGGAATTTAGGCATCGGATTTTCAGGATTTTTGGCAATCTGATTCCGTAGCATCGTGGCATTGGCCAAAATACCCGATTTTTTTCCCTGCCTAACCACTTCTTTTAATTCAACCGACGAAATTGTTAAGGCAAATTTATCTTTAAGGTATTGTTCGTTCAACGCCGGACTATCTAAGCTCCCCACAGGAGGCAACTGTGCGGTATCGCCCACAAAAAGTAAAAAGCAGTTTTTGGTATTGTACACAAACTCCAGCAAATCTCTCAATATGGAAGAACCTGTTTCATTAAATTCATCGGCAATCATCGAGGCCTCATCAATGATAAAAAGCGTATTCTCGGAGAGATTAGGTGCCAGCTGAAATTGCATTTCTGGCGATGCGGCAGAACGCTTCCGGTAAATCCGTTTATGTATGGTTAAAGCTTTCCGGTACGAATACTGGCTCATAACTTTCGCTGCCCTTCCTGTTGGTGCCAGCAACTCACTGCGCAGGTTAAATTGTTTCAAAACCTTTACCAAAGCTGCTACGGAAGTAGTTTTACCCGTACCGGCATAACCTTTTAGCACAAAACAGCGGTACTCATCCTCCTGTTGCAAAAACACCGACATCCGCTCGCAAAAAAGCAATTGTTCTTTGGTAGGTGTATGTTCATATGCTGAGGCAATGAGCTGGCTTTTATCGGTTAACATGTATTGTTAAATGGTTTTATTGATAAATTGTTTTTGAAAAGCAGTTGCTATGCTAATTTGTTCCGGCAGTCCGTCTTTCCGCTATATCCCCGATGAAAAAATCGGGGGATGCCGCTGCAATACGGTTTAGGTGGCAAAGGTAATGCTCTTTTCTAAGTGCTCCTTACCCCAACAATAAAACAATGTAACAATTAAGCAATTTAAATTATAGAAGTAGTGTTTCAATGCGATGTGCCATTACCATATTTTGCTTTTTACTGTAGCTGAAAATGGTAAAATGGCCATCCTGAGAAGCTACCAAACCAATAGATTGAGGCTGATCGTTCACAAACTGGGCAACAGAAAAATGGCGGGTACCACCAAGTTGTCCGGGATAAAGAATTTTGTCTTCTCCACCAACAATCGGCTCTGAAAAAGCAATCTGCTCTACCGTAGGTTTCCCCTTTGCGCGACCGATTTTGGCACCAAATGCAATCAGATCAAATTCTTCGTTGATGATCGTTGCACCATCAACCGCGGTTAAACCCGCCAAATGCTCAACCTCACGGCGAACAGCGCCCTGCGAGAAAATTTCACTCTGATTTCCGTTCTGTTTTGCCAGGTTAGACAGGCCACAGAATGGAGGTTCTACCAAATACTGTATCGGGTGGATAATGGATTCCTCCCATTTTGTATCTCCTTTAGGTATAATCAATAATGCCCCACCCCTGCCATGTGCACGCATGGAAACCGAAAACTGGATCAAAATATTAATCGGATCATTCCAGCTGGCCAGAACAGTCAGATCTAATAAAGCCTGCAAAATAGGTGGACAATCTCTATTTGTACAGCTTCTATCGTCAACAATACGGATCTGCTCCCCTTTTAGCACAGCAACGTTGGTAAACTTGCCAATGCCATAAATACGACGGTGTTTAATCACGATTAATCCGGGTTCGGAAACATCAACTACAAAGCAAAAGTTCGGAATATTAAGGGTTGTACCCCAGATATAAAGTTCTCCATCCTCTTCCCATACTCCTAAGTGGATCCCGGAACGTTCAATCCCAGGTGCTATTTTGGTTAAGGTATTTGCATTTAACGCTAGTTTTTTCGCAAACCGTAATGGTTTCGAGGTTTGCTCCGGTGGTAAAAAAGCAATCGAAATCCGCGGTGAATGCCCCTCCTCCTTACGCAGACTACTCCAAAAAGCAACATCAATTATCGCTTCAATTATTTTTTGATCTGGTTGAGTAGCCAAATCTATCTCACCCTGTGCAATTGCATTTTTATGCAGTTTAACAAAATGTTGTTCTATCGTTGCTGCAATCGTGTTTGCCGCTTTATAGGTAGGCTTATAACTCATGTTCCGAATTTAAGCCGAATATTTTGATTTTTGAATAGTTGAAAGGTTTGATTTTGGTAAAAAAACCACAGACATTTTCACCACATATCTTCACAGATAAACACAGATATTTTTGATGTTCTTTTAACCACAAAGGCACAAAGCACATAAAGTTAATTGTATATTTTTTGGAGAATATGAATTCACTAAAGTGAACTAAGGTGTCTCAGGTGGTAAAAAGGTTCATTGGGCAATTAGAAAGCAAATGGCTAGGAACTGTTTCCGTGAACTCCGTGTTTCCGTGGCAAAAAACTAAAGCGTTAAGGGGCAAAATCAAAAATTTAACCTCATCTTACCGTTAATCCTTAAAAACCACAGACATTTTCACCACAGATTTTCACAGATATTTTTGATGTTCTTTTAACCACAAAGGCACAAAGCACATAAAGTTAATTGTATATTTTTTGGAGAATATGAATTCACTAAAGTGAACTAAGGTGTCTCAGGTGGTAAAAAGGTTCATTGGGCAATTAGAAAGCAAATGGCTAGGAACTGTTTCCGTGAACTCCGTGTTTCCGTGGCAAAAAACTAAAGCGTTAAGGGGCAAAATCAAAAATTTAACCTCATCTTACCGTTAATCCTTAAAAAACTCTATTTTTGTTTCAATGAGTAACAATAGTCTCTTATTGGTCGACCCAAACTTTAACACAAATGCATCTGCAAACTGCCATTTATTGTTAAAAATAACGAATGACAGCTTTTCTTATGCCGTAGTAAATAAGGATACTGAGGAGATTAACCTCATTTTTGATAAACAGGGCTGTGAAGATGTTGAGAAAGACCTCAAATTGGCTTTTGAAACAGATCACTACCTTTCTTTAAATTACAAAACGGTTAAAGCAGCAATACATACCTCCAATTTCATTTTTATTCCTGATGAGTGGTTTGATGATGAAAATTTAGCTGTTTATGCCCAATACCTCGGTTCGGATACTAAAGTTTATACCAAACACAACAAAGAACTTGGTTTTAACACCGTTTTTTGTTTAAATGATGAAGTAAAAGCAAATTTACCACAAGAAACCGATTTATTTCCACAATCAGAACCGCTGGTAGCTTTATTTAGCCATTTAGCAGACGAATCTTTACTGATCGATTTTACTGCAGTATCATTCAACGTATTGTATACCAAAGATAAAAAGGTTGTTTTTCAGAACCATTACGAATCAGAAAATGGGGAAGAGTTTAATTACTTCCTTTTGTTAATGATTGAACAACTGGGTTTAACTGATACCATCCCTGTTTATTTACAAGGCATTATAAACGAAGATGATGAGCATTATAATTGCTTATTAAAATACTTTAACCAACTTTATTTCTTCTTCCCTGCTGGAAAACAAAATAGCGAATTACTGGCCGATATGCCTAAACACTATTTCAGCGGTCTCCTTGCTTTAGATTTATGCGAATAATTGGTGGCAAATTAAAGGGCATCCGTTTGCAGCCCCCTGCAAATTTACCGGTACGCCCAACAACGGATATGGCCAAAGAAGCCCTCTTTAATATCCTGAATAACAAATATGATTTCGAAACCTGCACCGTATTAGATTTATTTTGTGGTACCGGAAATTTAACTTTCGAATTTGCCTCACGCGGTGCAGAAAGTATTTTAGCGGTTGACATGGATTATGGTTGTGTAAACTGGGTGAAAAATACCGCTAAGCAACATCAGTTCGATCAGATCGATGTGCGTAAAGGCGATGTTTTCAAGTTATTAAAACAAATGACCGGCGCATACGATCTAATCTTTGCGGATCCGCCCTACAATATGCCTAACATTCCGCAGATACCGGTGATGGTTAAAGAACAACAACTACTTAAACCCGATGGCTTGTTAATTGTAGAACACCAAAGTAACATGAAACTAAACAGTCAGCCGGGTTATACCGAAACAAGGAAATATGGAAATTCTTCTTTTAGTTTTTTCGAATTTAGTTAAATTGTTCATTGGTGATTGACTCGTCTGTTCATTAGATTGATCCACGCTATACGCCAAACGCTCGGCCACAAACTATTCCTGTTTTAACTAGAATAATCTATATTTGAATCATGAAGATAGCGCTATTTCCAGGCTCATTTGATCCGATCACTATTGCGCACGTAAACATATTACAACGTGCTACCCCACTTTTCGATAAAATTGTAGTGGGTATCGGGCTAAACAGTTCTAAACAGAATTTCTTAAGTGCCGAGCAGCGCCTTCAGATTTTACAGACTGTTTTTAAAGGCTATCAAAACATCGAAATCCAAACTTACGAAGGCTTAACCGTAGATTTCTGCCGAAAAATAAACGCCAAATACATGGTCCGGGGCATCCGTTCAGCTGCTGATTTTGAATATGAACGGGCTATTGCACAGATCAATCAGACCATGATGCCTGAAGTAGAAACCATCCTGCTTTTAAGCAAACCAGAATACTCAGCCATCAGTTCAACCATTGTCCGCGATATTTTGAGAAACCACGGCGATGTGAGCCCATTTGTACCCAAAGAAGCACTTGACTTTCTATAGCTTTTGTTAAATCACTGATACGCACAGATAAACACAGATTTAAATCCAGGTTTATCTTAGATACATTATTCCCTCTTTCAGAGGGGGTATCCGCAGGACGGGGTGTTTTAACAACTGGTCTTAGCAGCAACTAGTCTTAGTGTCTCGCTAGAATACGATTTTTTATACGTAAAGCTATTTGTATTAAGATTCCCGCATGCTAGAGAAAGACGACCAATCTAATGGAATCTTATCTGTATCCCCTTTATCTGTAGTTAAATATTATTTTTAACTTAACCTGTAACGTTTTCAAAAATCGGTTACCTATTGGGTATACAATGAAAGAAACAGAAAACATATTTCTCAACCTGATCAATCAGCATAAAGGGATTATACATAAGATTTCCAAAATGTATATGAAAGATGCCGAAGAACAACGTGATCTGTTTCAGGAAATTGTACTGCAACTATGGAAAGCCTATCCTACTTTTAAAGGAAACAGCAAGTTTACCACATGGATGTACCGGGTGTGCCTCAATACAGCCTTAATCTATTTTAAAAAAGACAATAGAAAAGTCGATAAAGCACCATTGGATGAGAACATCGATATAATAGATGTAAACGAAAATGAAGGAAAAGAAGAAAAGCTGGTCTATTTATACGCTGCCGTTCAAGAATTAAACGCAATTGAAAAAGCATTGATCTTCCTTTTTCTCGAAAACCAATCCCATCGCGATATCGCCGAAAACCTGGGAATCAGCGAGGTAAATGCACGGGTTAAACTCAACAGAACCAAAGAAAAATTACAATTCATCATAAAGAAAAACGGTTATGAATTTTGACGATTTAAAAAACGAATGGAATGCTGAAAATCCTGAGGGAAGCAACATTTCTACCGATATGCTTAAAATAAAACAGGCGCACACCCCTATCGATAAAATCAGGGCAAAAATGAAACATGAATTTTTCTATCAACTGTTTTTTTTGGGGTTTATGGCCTTAATACCTTATTTTTTTGGTTTTTCAACTACTGTTAATCGGGTATACCTAATCACTTATGCCATTACCTGTGGTTTTACGGCTTACTATTTCTTTAAATTTTATGTATTCTATAAAAACTCTTACGATATGAGTATAGACACCCGCAAAAACATCCTCTGGTTTTATTACGAAATGAAACTGAACATTGAGCTGTACAAAGCTTTAACTTACATTGTTGCCTTTATTTCAGTAGGGTTTCTTGCTGCCTACTTATTTATAGAAAAAGCTTGGTTTTTTACAAGCATTTTAGGCAAGCTGTCGCCAGTATATATCCTGCTTAACTGTTTCATTACCATCCTGATTATCGGTGCCATTACCGAACTATGGGCATGGTTTTATTACGGAAAATACCTAAAACAGGTTAAAAAAGTAGTTGATGAACTGGATAACGAATAATTTGTGCAATTAGATATGTGTTAACCCTTCTTATCTGTGGTTAAAATTTAGATGGCCTTGGTGCTGTCAGGTGTTACCATCTGACAGCCAGCTATATTAATCCGCCGATTTTTTATTTTAATCTGTGTCAGATAGTAATATCTGACACCGCGGCAAAAAAAACGATCTGCGGTTAAAATTTCTGATCCACACTACAATATTCCTCCGAACCTCAACACATCCATAATAGATGGAAATGTATTTTTAACTACTGGAGAAATATGGTTTTTATCCAGCCAAACTGCTTCATCAATGCCTTCTTCTTTTTGAGGGACCAATTTTGGTTCGCCTTTAACTTTCATTTTGTACCAGTTGGTTTTCTTGATCACCATTTTATTGCCGATCGGATAAACATGATAGGTTTTACAAAGCTTTTCCTCGCGTTTAAAAATCCTGATTCCACATTCCTCTTCTACCTCACGAACAGCCGCTTCCTTCATTTTTTCGCCTTCTTCAAGCTTTCCTTTTGGAAGATCCCATTTTTTATTTCTAAAAATAAACAAAAAATTACCGTTTGCACTCTCTACCAAACCACCGGCAGCCTTTATAATCGTACAATCTTTCTTTAACTTTTTAAAGGTTTCCTGAGGATTTTTCGTTAAAAAAATATAACTCTTTCTGGAACCATTTTTTAGTTTTTTGTAGAATGTTTCGAGATTAAAATCCTGAAATTCCAGTTGTTGAATTTTTTCTTTTTGCTCAGGCAAAAAATCTGAGATAAACAAAGTGTTATCGTTGATGTAAATTCTATAATTTCTTGGCATATATTTTTAACACACTTTAAAATAGCGAAGTTCCTTTTTTAAGATTTCTTTTTGCGAAACCTATATATTTTGCAATGCGCTAAAAGTAGAAAAATTGTTGGGTTATTTATAGGATATAAAAAAAGGTTACAACAATTAATGTTGTAACCTTATCTAAATTAACGCTCTCAATCAAAGATTGATGCAAGGCTCTCACCCCTTGCTTGCTACAAATATAGAACAATTTATTAAAGAGTTAAAAAAAATAAATATTTAATTCGATAATAAGCCTAAACAGCTAAGGCCATACACACTAGAATGTAAAAAAAATGGTTAGTAACATATATTCGAACATTCAGTTAGAAAACAACGGTGAATAATTCCCACAACGATAATATTTTTCATAATTTTAACCTTTTAATCTGCCATGCCCATACCTTCATTATCAGAAACAGATCTGGAAGCATACCGAATTGATCTTTCTAACCCGGAAAAATCAACGGGAGAACTCTTTATCACATTAACAGGGCTTTACCACCGCTTTGCCAACAATGAACAGCTGTTGGCTAGTTTCGAGTACGCAGCTGAACTGCAAAGTCTGGAAAATAGTTACGCTTCGAAAAAAGATCATTATAATAAAGAAATTACTGAACTTAAAAGGCAGTTTAAACAATTAGATAACCGTATTGTTGCAGCAGAACAAAAGCTTCGTCATGGTATCCCCGACGATTTGATGGTAATGGATAAAATTATAGCTGAGCAAGAATCTATCGTTGAGGATCAGGAAAAGCTTAACAATGCCGAATCATCTATCATAGAGCAGGTTAGAAAGATAGACATAGCACATGGAAAAGACCTCCAGAAGCTGGAACAGCAACAAAATAACAGGAATACTCCCCTTAACAGCAAACTTTCGGCTTTAAACGAACAGATAAAACAGGCTGAAAAACGCATTACACTAAAAGCAGGTGCGATATCAATTGTCGCCATTATTGGCATTCCTTTAATAATAGATATTGTCTTTGTATCATTAGGATTGCCGCCTCTGAGCAAAAATACCAATAACCTGATCTTCACCCATTATATCTTTTTAATCACACTGATCCTGGTTGAATTATTTCTCGCGGAAAAGATCAGAAGCAGGATTTCACGCACGTTGTCCATCTCCTACCTTCAAGATTCATTAAGTACGCTCCAAAATTTGCTTTTAAACAACAAAAAACAAATTTCCAAAGTAGAATCTGATCATAACAGCTCTATATCAGAATTTGTAAAACAAAATTACGTAGCCTAGGAGTTGATTTACCTGATAAACAAATAGGGATTAAAGACCTTTACTTCCAGTCTCTAACCCCTATTATTAAGTATTATCTGATATTTAGTCTACAATGTAGCCATATCAATCACAAACCTGTAACGTACATCACCTTTTTGCATTCTATCGTAGGCAGTTTGAATATCTTTCATATCGATCATTTCGATATCTGAAACGATGTTGTTCTCCGCACAGAAATCTAACATTTCCTGAGTTTCAGCAATACCGCCAATACCTGATCCTGCCAGGCTTTTTCTACCACCCAGTAAGCTGAAAGCTGCAATTTCTGCCGGTTTTGGTGGAACCCCCACACAGATATGTGTACCATTTGTCCTTAATAAAGAAAGGTACATGTTAAAATCATGCTCAGCAGATACAGTATCCAAAATAAAATCGAATGTACCTTTAGCTGCTTTAACCTGCTCAGGATCGGTAGTTACCACAAAATGGTGCGCGCCTAATTTTTTAGCATCTTCTTCTTTTTTAGGCGAAGTACTTAATACTGTTACTTCAGCACCAAAAGCCACACCAAATTTCACCGCCATGTGGCCTAAACCACCTAAACCCAATACAGCCAGTTTATGCCCTTTCCCTACTTTCCAGTGTCTTAACGGCGAATAAGTAGTAATACCTGCGCATAAAAGTGGCGCTACCGCAGCAAGATTTAATTTGTCTGATACATGAAGTACAAATTCTTCTCTTACGACAATTGTATCAGAATATCCACCATAAGTTGGTGTTTTACCATCTCTTTCCAAACCATTGTATGTTTGGGTATTTCCTTCTAAACAATATTGTTCTAAATCCTGCTTACAGTTTTCGCAAACCTGACAAGAATCTACCATACATCCTGTACCGGCAAGATCGCCCACCTTAAATTTCTTCACGTGATCTCCAACCTTTACCACCCTGCCTACAATTTCGTGACCAGGAACCATTGGGAATATTCCCGGGAACCAATCGTTTTTAATCTGGTGCAGATCTGAGTGGCAAACCCCGCAGAAAAGTATTTCGAACTGAACATCATGAGGCCCTACTTCCCGGCGCTCAAAATTCCACGGTGCGAGATCAGTTTCGGCATTTTGTGCCGCATATCCTTTTGTTGCTATCATAAAAATTTAAATTAATTAGACATAACAAATGTAAACAGCAGTTTGTTATGAACAGTTATACAATTCAAATAAATCATTGCAAAATTCAAACAATGCATTATCGCATCAATTCATTTAATTGAGCATATTGAAGGAGCATAATCGTTTTACCATCCTTTATCTCACCAGATTTCATCATTTCAAGCGCCTTTTCGAAGGGTATTTCTAAAACCTCTATATCTTCATTTTCTTCCTGCAGTCCTCCTCCATCGTGCAATTTCATCTCGTTTGAATATGCTGCAACAAAAAAGTATAATAGCTCGGTAACAGAGCCGGGTGACATATAGGCTTCGAAAACTTTCTCTACTTTATCGATTCTAAATCCGGTTTCTTCTTCCGTTTCCCGTTTGATACAATCTTCCGCATTATCCTGATCTAATAGTCCGGCACAGCACTCAATCAGGTAACCTGTATCATTACCATTAATAAATGTGGGCATCCTAAACTGACGGGTAAGTACAACCGTTTTAGCTTCTTTATTATACAATAAGATTGTGGCGCCGTTCCCCCTATCATAAGTTTCACGTTCTAAAACAGATTTAGCACCATCCATCCCACTCATCTCAAAAGTTACTTTTTTGAGTGTGTACCAATTATCGGATAATATTTGGGTATTGAGGATATTTATATTTTTCATGATGATTATTTTTGACTGATTATGATTAAATTTGATCGAATTAAATCATTATATATGACATTTCAAAAAAGAGCGTATAAAATTCTTGAACTTTTAGAAGCTTTTGGCGAAGTTGAGATCCGGCAGTTAAGCACTAAAATTGGTGTTTCTGAAGTTACTGTAAGAAGAGACCTGACCACTATGGCTGCCAACGGACTCCTCTACCGTACACATGGTGGTGCTATGAAAATAAGTGAAGTGATTAAGCCGGTTTCATTTGCGAATAAAGCGGCAGTAAATTTAAAAGCCAAAGATGCGATCTGTAGAAGGGCTGCAGCAGAAATTATGGATAGTGATGTTATATTTATCGATTGCGGAAGCACTGCCTTTAGGTTATGCCAGTTTATCAAAAACAAAAAAATAAAGGTAATTACCAATTCGCTACCGGTAGTAAATGAGCTGCAGCACAGCGCGGTTACCGTAAACCTTATTGGAGGTGAGGTTGATGCAGCAAGACAAGCCGTTCATGGAACTATGGCACAGGAACATATTGCCAGATACCATGCTTCTAAAGCCTTTTTAGGTGTAGATGGGATTACTGCTGAAGGATTGTATGCAGGTAGTGAGCACGAAGCTTCGAATACTTTGGCTATGGCATCGCAAAGCGATTGCGTTTATCTGCTTTGTGATTCCAGCAAAATAGGAAAAACATCTTATTTAAAATTTAATGATTTATCGCTAGTAAATATTTTAGTTACCGACTACAATGGGCCTGAAGTAAACGAATTCGGGGTTAAAGGGATATCAGTATTTTCGGTAAACGCTTAGGATTTTTATTAGGAGAACATTCCGTGCGTAATTTCTTCAACAGCATCATCAGCATAAAAAAAGATGGTAAAGAAACTTGGAGCCTGCGTAATTGCTAAAATATCTTCGCGTTTAATGTGGTTTTCGTTAATAAAACGAGTAAGGCGCTCGTGCGAGGAGAAATAATCGGATTTTAAAACTATCATAGATTAGGATATATAAATTAGGACGGCCAACTTTATCAATTGTTACACGCTACACAGCTTTAAACTAATCATAACTTATTTATAGTCTATTTTAAAACCTCGGTATTCTTTATCGTACTGATTTACAGGAAGTGACAATAAATAGCTTTTACCATCCATCAAAATTTCCAATATTTGTAGCATTAGGAAGTCGTTATTAATTCAAATCCAGATATTCTTCCCTCACTAAAAACAAAGTGACTTAATAAACGTTATGACAAACACAAATAAATCTGTAATTTTGAGCCATGTATAATAAAAGTGATATTGAATTAAAGGTAGCGGAATTTTTATTACAGATAAAAGCAATCAAATTACAACCAAATAATCCTTTTACCTGGGCATCTGGTTGGAAATCGCCGATTTATTGCGACAACAGAATTACCCTTTCCCACCCTCAGGTTAGAACTTACATCCGTCAGAAACTTGCACAGGCCATACAAGAAGAGTTTGGTTCGGTAGATGTTATTGCAGGTGTTGCAACAGCTGGAATTCCTCAAGGTGTTTTAGTGGCTCAAGAGTTGGGTTTACCATTTATCTATGTAAGAGCAAAAGCTAAAGAACATGGAACCGGAAGTTTAATTGAAGGAGAAGTGGTAGAAGGCCAACGTGTGGTGGTTATCGAAGATTTAATTTCGACCGGAAAAAGTAGTTTACAGGCTGTTGAAGCACTGAGAGCTGCTGGTTTATCGGTTGCTGGTTTAGCAGCAATTTTTACTTACGGTTTCGAAAAAGCAGATGAAAATTTCGCAGCAGCAAAATGTCGTTACCTAACCTTATCAAGCTATGGCGCTTTAATCGATTATGCTGCCGAACACAGCATTATTGCCAAGAGTGATATGGAATTATTAAGCAAATGGCGTTTAAATCCTTCAGAATGGGGACAAGGCCGAGTTTTGAGTTCAGAGTCCTAATTTTCGAGCAAAAAAAAATCTATACAAATATATAATGACTGTTATCGAAAGCACAGTAGAAGTTAATAAACCAGTTGCTGAGGTTTATACTTTTCTATCCAATATGAATAATCATCAGCAATTGATGCCGGAAAACATTTACAACTGGGAATCTACTGAAGATGATGCACGGTTTACCATCCAGAATATGGCAAAATTGGCCATCAAAATTTCGAGCCGGATTGAAAACCAGGAAATAATAGCGATTCCGAGTGAAAAAGCACCTTTTGATGTAGAATTAAAGTGGACTGTAGCAGATAACGGAAACGGAACAACGACGGCTAAACACATTATCTCAGCAGATTTGAACATGATGATGAAAATGCTGGCATCTGGTCCACTACAAAAACTGGCCGATCACCAAACGGAAAAATTGAAAGAAATCTTAGGATAGTATTTGATTACCACAGATTTACGTGTTTACACAGATAAATGAGACGAGTTGAACCTCGTCTTTTTTTATGCGTAAAAATTCCATTGCGTTCTCCTATCAGCACATTATTTTAATACCTTAGTTTTTGAATAACCTTTAAACTATGAACCTCAGATTTCTACTGGTAACTGCTTTAGTTTTTGCCCTTGCCCCTTTTTCCAAAACATTTGCTCAATCGCTTACCGCTTTAAAAACCGAATATCTGGCAAACCCGATCGGCTTGGACAATCCAAATCCGCGTTTTACATGGCAAATGAACGATGCCAGCCAGGGAGCCAAACAAACAGCCTACCGCATTCTTTTAGATACCGATTCGGCCACGCTTGTTAATGCCAAGGCAAAACTTTGGAATACAGGCTGGGTTAAATCAGATGATAATCTGGTTATTTATTCGGGTCAGTCACTAAAACCTTTTACTAAATATTATTGGAAGATTGATATTGCAGATGGAAGTCAAAGAAAATCAAACAAAGTATATATAGCCAGTTTTGAAACGGGAATGATGAAAATGGAAAACTGGCGTGGCTCGTGGATTTCGGATAACGAAAATACAAAACTTAAGCCTGCACCCTATTTCCGGAATACCTTTACCACAATTAAAAAAATCAAGTCAGCCAGAGCTTACATTGCTGCTGCTGGCTTATACGAGCTTTCTATAAATGGCAAAAAAATAGGCAATCACCGTATGGACCCAATGTATACCCGTTTTGATAGGCGTACATTATATGTTACCTACGATGTAACGAACGCCATTAGCAAAGGCAAAAATGCGATTGGCATCCTGCTGGGCAATGGATGGTACAATCACCAGTCAACCGCAGTATGGGATTTCGACCGCGCCCCTTGGCGCAACAGGCCAGCTTTTTGTCTTGATGTACGTATTACTTACGAAGATGGCACAACGGAAATCATTAAATCGGGTAAAGAATGGAAAACAACTTTAAGTCCGATTATTTTTAATAGTATTTATACCGCCGAGCATTACGACGCGCGTTTAGAAAAACCAGGATGGAACACCGCCGATTTTGATGATACAGGTTGGAAAAATGTGATCTATCGTTCAGCACCATCTAAAAACGTTGTTGCACAGGCCATGCACCCTATCCGCAATGTTGAAGAAATAGCCAGCAAAAGTCTAAGAAAGTTTAATGATACCACTTATCTGTTCGATCTGGGGAGGAATATTTCTGGCGTAAGTAAAATAACCGTAAGCGGTGCGGCAGGGACTGTTATGAAATTAAAACATGGGGAACGTTTATATGCCAACGGACATGTAGATATTTCCAATATTGATGCGCATTACCGTCCGACTGATGATACTGATCCTTTCCAAACAGATATCCTGATTTTAAACGGAAAAGGTGCACAAAGTTTTATGCCGCATTTTAACTATAAGGGTTTTCAATATGTAGAAGTAACCAGCTCTGCTCCCATTGAATTGAAAAAAGAAAATCTCACAGGTTATTTTATGCACAGTGATGTACCGGTTGTTGGTGATGTTAAATCTTCAGAACCAATCATTAATAAAATATATTACGCCACCAACAATTCTTATCTATCAAATCTTTTTGGCTACCCCACAGATTGTCCACAGAGAGAAAAAAATGGATGGACGGGCGATGCCCAGATTGCGATAGAAACTGGGCTTTATGGCTTTGATGGCATTACCATTTACGAAAAATGGCTTGCCGATCATAGAGATGAGCAACAACCAAATGGCGTATTACCTTCTATAATCCCTACAGATGGCTGGGGTTACGAATGGGGCAACGGACCAGACTGGACCAGTACCATTGCCATTATTCCATGGAATGTTTACCTTTTTTATGGTGATAAAAAACTACTTGCCGATTGTTACGAAAATATCAGAAAATACGTGAACCATATTGACGAAACCTACCCAACAGGTTTAACTACCTGGGGTTTGGGCGATTGGATACCGGTGAAATCTAAATCCCCAGTAGAACTTACTTCCACCTGTTATTATTATGCAGATGTAGTGATTTTGGCTAAAGCCGCCAAAATTTTAGGTAAAAATGATGATCATGTTAAATATACAGCACTTGCCAAAAAAATAAAGGATGCTTTTAATGCAAAATTCCTGAATAAAGAAAAAGGGATTTACAACACGGGTATCCAAACCGAAATGAGTGTTCCGTTATATTGGAAAATTGTTCCTGAAGAATCTGTTGCTTTGGTTGCCGAAAATTTAGCGAAACGTGTTGAAGCCGATGGTTTCCACCTGGATGTTGGATTATTAGGTACGAAAGCCATTTTAAATGCGCTAAGCGAAAATGGTTACAGCGATATTGCCTATAAAGTTGCGGCTCAAAAAACCTATCCAAGCTGGGGCTGGTGGATGGAAAATGGAGCCACCACTTTATACGAGAACTGGCCTATAGATGCAAAATCAGACATTTCGATGAACCACATTATGTTTGGAGAAATTGGTGCCTGGTTATACAAATCACCTGGTGGTATTAAGCCAGATGAAAAACAGCCTGGCTTTAAACATGTAATATTGGATCCACATGTTATGGAAGGCCTGAATTCTTTTGAGGCTAGTCATGTTGGTCCATACGGTAAAATTATTAGTGCATGGAAAAAAATCGATAACGGAATCAGGTATGATATCACCATTCCGGCCAACTCTACTGCAACCATTAACCTGCCGCTTACGCGTGGCATGGATATTTATGTAAATGGTAAGATAAACAACATTGGAAAAATAGATTTAGCGGCTGGTAAGTACATCATTGAACATAAAGCCCGAAAATAGTTTCGGATCTCGGTGGTTCTTAATGGTTTTATTCTTTTAATGTGTCATCCTGAGGGATAATATATTGTATAAAAATCAATATGAATGACAGATTTTTTAGTGAATTATAGGTTGCGAGGAATCGTCATTCCCAACTTGATTGGGAATCGTAATGCAAGCGCTTTAAGATTCCCGCCTGCGCGAGAATGACGGCCGTACTGATAGATTCTGTCATCCTGAGGCACGAAGGATCTTTAAGCGATAGATTACTGATTCATCGATTAATATTGCTTCAAGTCTTTACATTGTAGATAAAGATTCTTCACTGCGTTCAGAATGACACCAATGATTCCGCGTTAGGGATTGTAAGGGTTTAGTACCGATCCTTCATCGGTACCGGAGCGAAGCGGAGCCCTGAAAAGCCCGGGCCCTTGCGCAGCTTGGGTAACGCCCAAATCAATTGGCAGTTGGCAATTCTCACTACAAACCAATCTATTAAAGATTCTTCACTGCGCTCAGAATGACAGCAAGCGAAAACACGACAAATTTTCAGCACAAACCACTAAAAATCAGTAATTTAGTCACGTAATATAAAATCTTACCGCCAAAATTTCCGATTGTAAAACCAAAATTGTTATGGCATTTGTTTTGACCTAAGAGAGCTATGAACTTCAACAATTTTACCATAAAAGCCCAGGAAGCAATTCAACAGGCTTCTGAAATAGCCCAGGGCAATCAGCAACAGGCTATTGAAACGGCACACCTGCTTAAAGGTCTGCTTACTGTTGATGAAAACGTGGTTTCTTATGTTTTAAAGAAACTGAACGTTAACCTTAATTCACTAAATCAAAACTTAGATGCAGAGGTTGGCAAATTCCCGAAAGTGAGTGGAAGTAATGTCTATCTGTCATCAAATGCGAATAGCGTTTTACAGAAAGCGCAAACATTTTTAAAAGAGTTTAAAGATGAATTTGTCTCTGTAGAACATTTATTATTAGGCATCTTAGCCGTTAACGATAGCACTTCGAAATTATTAAAAGAACAGGGTGTTAATGAAAAAGACCTTAAAAAAGCCATTGTAGAATTACGTGGTGATAACCGGGTAACTGATCAGAATGCCGAGGCAACTTATCAGGCCCTGAGCAAATATGCAAGGAATTTAAACGAGTATGCCGAGAGCGGGAAACTGGATCCGGTGATTGGCCGTGATGAAGAAATCCGTCGGGTGATCCAGATTTTATCACGAAGGACCAAAAACAACCCGATTTTAATTGGTGAACCAGGTGTGGGTAAAACAGCCATTGCCGAAGGAATTGCCTTCAGGATTATTAAAGGTGATGTACCTGAAAACTTAAAAAGCAAAGTAGTGTATTCGCTTGATATGGGCTCGCTTATTGCCGGCGCAAAATATAAAGGCGAATTCGAAGAGCGTTTAAAAGCTGTAGTTAAAGAAGTTACGCAAAGCGACGGTGAAATCGTACTGTTTATTGATGAGATCCATACCTTAGTGGGGGCTGGTGGCGGCGAAGGCGCAATGGATGCAGCGAATATTTTGAAACCTGCCCTTGCCCGTGGAGAACTGCGTGCCATTGGTGCCACAACTTTAGATGAATACCAGAAATATTTAGAAAAAGATAAAGCATTAGAGCGCCGTTTCCAAAAAGTAATGGTTGAAGAACCTGACACCCAGGATGCCATTTCTATCCTTCGTGGATTAAAAGAACGGTACGAAACCCACCATAAAGTAAGGATTAAAGATGAAGCCATTATCGCGGCTGTTGAAATGAGTCAGCGGTATATTTCTGATCGTTTCTTACCGGATAAAGCCATCGATTTAATGGATGAGGCTGCATCTAAATTGCGCATGGAGATGGACAGTGTGCCTGAACATGTGGATGCTTTAGACCGTGAAATTATGCGTTTAGAAATAGAACGCGAAGCGATTAAACGCGAAAAAGATGATAGGAAGGTTAAAGAACTTTCAGAAGAAATTGCCAATCTATCAGCAGAGCGTGATGAATTTAAAGCCAAATGGCAAGGTGAAAAAGACCTGGTAGATGCAGTAAATAATGAATTAGAGCAAATTGAGCACTATAAATTAGAAGCAGAACAGGCAGAACGTGCCGGAGATTATGGCAAAGTGGCCGAAATCCGTTATGGAAAAATTAAAGAGGCCCAGGATAAAGTTGAAAAACTTAAAGCCGATTTAGAAAGCCAGCAAAGCGATAGCCGCATGCTGAAAGAAGAAGTTACGGCTGATGATATTGCAGGTGTGGTTGGCCGTTGGACAGGTATTCCGGTTACGAAACTGATTGCCAGTGAGCGGGAAAAATTGCTTCACTTAGAAGAAGAGTTACACCAGCGCGTGGCTGGTCAGGACGAAGCAATTGAAGCCATTTCTGATGCCATCCGCCGCTCACGTGCAGGCTTACAGGATAAACGCAAACCAATAGGCTCTTTCATCTTTTTAGGTACTACTGGTGTTGGTAAAACGGAACTTGCAAAAGCCCTTGCCGAATTTTTATTCAACGATGAAAATGCACTCACCCGTATCGATATGAGTGAATACCAGGAGCGCCATGCTGTTTCGCGTTTAATTGGAGCGCCTCCAGGCTATGTTGGTTACGATGAAGGCGGTCAGTTAACAGAGGCCGTTAGACGCAAACCTTACTCGGTGGTATTGCTTGATGAGATTGAAAAAGCACACCCTGATGTATTTAATATCCTGTTACAGGTATTGGATGACGGCCGTTTAACCGATAATAAAGGAAGAACGGTGAATTTTAAAAATACCATCATCATCATGACCTCTAACATTGGTGCACATTTAATTCAGGATAACTTTAAAAATTTAAGCGACGAAAACCGCGATGAGGTAGTTGCCAAAACCAAAAACGAATTGTTTGAGGTATTGAAACAGACCATTCGTCCGGAGTTTTTGAACAGGATTGATGAGCTGATTATGTTTACCCCGTTAAACCGTAGCGAAATCAGAAATATTGTAAGCTTACAGTTTAAACAGGTACAGCAAACATTGGCCGAAATGGGTATAGAGATGGATGCCAGTGATGAAGCTTTAGATTGGCTGGCACAATTGGGTTACGATCCGCAGTTTGGTGCCAGACCGTTAAAAAGGGTCATTCAAAAAAGAATCTTAAATGAGTTGTCGAAAGAGATATTAGCGGGTAAGATAGATAAAGACAGCAAAATTAAGTTAGATATGTTCGATCATAATTTTGTGTTCCTGAACCAAAACGTTGATTAATACATTCCGATCAAATCCCGTCTCAATTAAATTGGGGCGGGATTTTTTTTGTTATAAATTTTAAATGCCTAGGGAAAAGAACAGGCATATTTTAGCTTTTTTTAACATACGCCCTGTTGTGACAGCAATTTTAGATGCTTAAAATTGTAATATACAAGCTCTTAAAAATGAATCTAAAAACCTATCTGCTTTTAATTCTGGTATTCCTCACCAGTCATGCCTTCGCACAAAATTTTCAAAAATCAGCACTTTTAAAAGGCATCAATACGCTACCTATGCCTGATACGGGCAAATTTGTTTCTGCGTTCTTTAGCACTAATGAAGAACCTAATATCGTAGCCACACATTTGCTTGCCCCGCAGGTTGATGTTTTAGCAACGATAATTATGACTAGCACCCTCGGTAAAGGACAGATTTTTGCCATAGGCTCATCCGAGTATTTTGAAAGCAAATTATTGAGCGATCAAAATGTCCAAAAATTATTAAAAAACATACTCAAAAATGTAAGCACTCATTCTAAAAAACTTAAAATAGCTGTAACCAAATCTGCAGATCCTGCCTTAATTAGTTTCTTAAAAGCCAATAAAGCGAGAGTTTATATTGCTGAAAACGCCAAATTTCAGTCCAATACCAGTTTATATTTTTTAACAGAAGATATTAAGGATACAACCGCACAACAAAAAATCGAAAAATATATAAGGGATGGCGGTCAACTCATTTATGGCTCCCCCTATCCGGGTATTTTTAAACATCGCGACCAAACTAAATCCTACCTCAACGACCTTGTTAAAATAAACAGTTTGCTAAGCAAGGCAGGGATATTTAATGCCTATACTTTAATTCAGGCAAATCACATTAACGACACCTTAAATTTAAAAGATGTTCCTTTTTATCTTAGTGTGAAATCTATCTTTAAGCAGTTGGCAAACCCTGCTTTTAAAGCCATTGATCCAACAGAATACGCTTATGGAATAGAGCCAAATTTTGAACTTACCTTTTCAAACAATGCTGATACCAGTCAAATTATTAAAAAGTTAAAATCCATTTTAGCAATTAGTGATACATTAGCTGTTCCAACGCTCAAAAATCCACTTGATATTTCCACACCAGCAAAAAAAGCAGGTTATCAATTTTCAAAATATCTTTTTGACAAAATCCATAATGTAGATAAAGCAACAGATTTTGTTTATCCAGAAAGTAAGGTTTTTCCAGGCAGAGTGCCTCAAAACGCAAAACGAACTGTTGAGCAAATCAATATAGATGTGAAAGTTGGCTCACAGGGGTTAGCTGATCCCTATCCTGATTATTTCAGGCTGCATAGTACCGGGGTTTACGTACCAGCAGGTGAGAAAGTCAGTATTGTGGTCAATCCTAAATACAAAAACCAATATTTAAAAGCTCAAATCGGGATCCATAACGACGATTTAAAACACTTGGATAATCTGGTAAGATCAGGTTTCGATCTAACAATATCATTTGAACTGGAAAAAGATACGACAATCATTTTTTCACCTTATGGCGGATTGTTGTACATTAGAATTCCAGACAGTTCCTCACTTAAATCGATAGGTATTACCGCAAGTGGTGTGGTTAAAGCACCTTATTACAAGTTAGGAAAAAATACCCTTGCTGAATGGGAAACGATCAAAAATAATCCTGCGCCATGGGCAGAACTTGCTACCAATAACATTATTCTTACCGTTCCGTCCTACCGGATTAAAAACTTAGAAAATCCTGAGTCGTTATTAAAATTATGGGATCAAATAATGGATGCAGACGCCGATTTAGCCATTATTAGTAAAACCAGAACACATCCCGAAAGAATAGTCATTGATAATCAGGTTGCTTATGGTTATATGTTTACGGTTTGGGATAAAATTGTGGCCCCCGACGATGAAAGTTGCGAATTGATGCTAAACGAAAAAATACTGAAAGAAAAAGGAAGCTGGGGCCATTTCCACGAGTTAGGCCATCGCCATCAATTTTGGGGTCTTGATATGGATGAAGTTAGTGAAGTAACCACCAATCTTTACACCATATACGTATATGATAAAGTATTAAAAAAGGGCTTATATAATCACGATGGAATTGCAAGCAGAGATAAAGTAAAGGAGAAAATCCATAATTATCTTCAAAACCAGCCTACTTTTGAAAAATGGGGAAAGAGTCCCTTTACCGCTTTATGCATGTACATCCAAATTATTGAACATTTTGGATGGGAGTCTATTATCAAAGCCAATAAAATATACCGGGAAATGGACCCGAGAAAATACTACGACCATCCGCTGAGTAACCAACAACGGATCGATCTCTGGTATACAACCATCTGCAAAACTACTAATGCCAATTTATCTTCCTTTTTCGAAGTCTGGAAAATACCTGTGAGTGAAAAAGCAAAAAACGATACACGCAACTATAAAACCTGGCTACCAACCGAGCTTGTTGCTTTTCTTCCACATTAACGCATATTATCCCATAGCTAAATCTCCGGGATTTTTTATTTAAAAAGTAACTAACACGATAGTTACTTTTTTTGCTTTTTGTTTCAATAATGATTATTATTGATTACACACAAAAACACAAATAAAATGAAACCTAAATTAATCATCATGGCGCTGCTATGCGCCGTCAGTTGGCGCAGCTATGCCCAAACTGAAAAAGGAACAGGCTTTGTTGGCGGAAGCCTTAGTTTTGGAACTTCCAAACAAAACAGCTCATCACCCAGCTTAAACACTTTTACCTTAACGCCCAGGGGAGGATATTTTTTAGCCGACAATTTTGCCATAGGCTTGGAAATCCCCTTAAATCTTTCAAAACTCAGGGGTGAAAATTATATCGCATGGAATGAAGAATACGGATATTACGAAGAACAGCTTGGAGTAAAGGAATTTAGCTTTGGTTTTTCACCTTTCGTACGCAAATACATCGACGTTAAAGACCGTTTTAAGTTTTTCATGCAGGCAAACCTACTCCTACAGGTAAATACTTTTAACCGCATTGATGATGAAGGTTACCTGATCCGAACAGATGCTAAAATAAAGGGATGGGGCGCAAGTATAAGTCCTGGCTTTAGTTATTTTCTATCAAAACATGCTGCATTGGAGTTTTCATTGCCCGTTGTAGCTTTCTTCCATCAAAATTACTATGCTGAAGAATCGCTTTACAACTATGATAAAACCAATAACCTAAGGCTCGCCCTGCAGAATTTCACACCAACATTTACTTTCAATTATCACTTCTAACCTTCAATAAAATGAAAAATATATTTAGCCAGCTAAACTTAAAGGTTTTAAGCTTAACCCTACTTTTAACTTATGCATTTTGTGTAAAAGCACAAACTACAGCAAACACAGAATTAAAATATTATAAAAGCATTTTCCCTGAAGAAAACGGAAAGATCAAATCAATTGGTAATACCAATTTTGAATACTACAAAAGCATTTTCCCCGAAGAAAATGGAAAGATTAAATCCATTGGAGATAAGAAATTTGAATATTACAAAAGTATTTTTCCAGAGGAAAATGGTAAAATTAAATCTATAGGTGATAAAAAAATTGAATATTCCAGAAGCATTTTTCCTGAAGAAAATGGAAAAGTCAAATCAATCGGAGATATGCCTATCGAATATTATAGAAGCATCTTCCCTGAGGAAGATGGAAAAATCAAATCAATTGGTAATGTTACCATCGAATATTACAGAAGCATTTTCCCTGAAGAAAACGGGAAGATCAAATCAATTGGCGGTGCCCAGATCGAATACTACAGAAGCATTTTTCCAGAAGAAAATGGAAAACTCAAATCAATTACAGGCGAAATAGGTAGCGACTTCAATTTCTCTCCTACTGAACTTTATTACTTTATCCTGAATGCAAATTTAAAGTAAAATACGATCTATTCATTTTTATTACCGAACACCGATCTAATAATAAGGTCGGTGTCTTTTTTTTTTTAAACTGATAATCAAACCATTAGCACAAAAACAACTAACAACATAGTTTTATTTCATTTTTTTATTTTATCATTGGATACACAAAAACACAAATGAAAATGAAAAAACAATTATTAACGCTGGTAGCGGTATGCGCTATCACTATGGGAGCCAATGCTCAAACAGAAAAAGGAGACAACTTAATTGGAGGTAGTTTAAGTATTTCTTCGTCAAAAACTGAATCGGCAAATTACGAAAAAAGAAATTTTTATGGCATCAATCCAAGTTATGCGCACTTCTTTTCTAAAAATTTAGCTATTGGACTAATAGCAGGTGCCAGCTATAGTAAAAATCTGAATAATAATTATGATTCCTACTATAACATAACTACCACAAGAACAAGTAAACAAAAAAGTTTTTCAGTTGGCCCTGTGGTAAGATATTATATAGATATTATTGATAAACTTAAAGCCTTTGGCCAGTTTAGTGGAACAATTGGGTTTGTAAAAACTGACGAAACTTACAGTGGCCCTTATAACTACAACCTTACGCCTAATACAAAATTTACGCAATACAATGCGTCCTTAAGACCAGGATTTGCATTTTTTCCTACTAAAAAACTTGGTATAGAACTTGGCTTTTCTCTGCTATCATATAATAAAATTGATGATGATGGTCAATCGCCATCAAATACCTGGTACAAAGCAGAAGCATTTGACTTTGGTTTTAATACCTTTAACCCTTTTCTAGGATTTAATTTCCACTTCTAAACGCATAGAGGCTGTCGAACGCTATACATAAAATCATAGCTGTTCCCTAATAGGTTACCATTGATACATTTCAGTAGAAGGTTCGTCATTCCCGCGCAGACGGGAATCTTAAAGCTTATTGCATTAAGATTCCCAATCGAGTTGGGAATGACGATTTTTCGTGGCACTTTAATTTGCTAAAGTTCCTTGTTATCCATATTAATTTCTATTTCTTCTTCGTTTCAATATTCGGCAAGAATCCGGTTAACAAACCGATCAAAGGCAGAAACGCACAAATATTAAATACATATTCGATACTGGTAGAGTCTGCTAATTTACCCAACAAAGCCGATCCGATCCCACCCATACCAAAGGCAAAGCCAAAAAACAAACCCGCAACTAAACCTACCTTTCCGGGAATTAATTCTTGTGCGTAAACCAGAATTGCAGAGAAAGCTGATGCCAATATCATTCCAATAGGAACAATAAGCACACCCACCCAGAACAAACTGGCATGTGGTAATAATAATGCAAATGGAGCGGTACCCAATATAGATGCCCAGATTACGTATTTCCGTCCTATTTTATCGCCTATTGGCCCACCCAATAATGTTCCGGCAGCTACCGAGAATAAGAATACAAATAAATAAATCTGTGAGGTTTGCACCGAAACATGAAATTTATCGATGAGATAAAAGGTGAAATAATTGGTTAAACTCGCCATGTAGAAATATTTCGAGAAAATTAACAAGAGTAAAATGCACACCGAAAAGATCACCTTCCCTCTCGAAAATTGATTAACAACAGTTTGAATATTGATCTTTTTACTTCTCGAAAGCATAAATCCTTTGTACCAATTGCCAACATAGGTTAGAATAACAATAGCCAAAAGTGCAATTACTGAAAACCAGATCACGCTGAACTGCCCATATGGTACAATAATCCAGGCCGCCAATAGTGGACCTAAAGAACTACCAGCATTGCCTCCCAACTGAAAAACAGATTGTGCCAATCCCCTCTTTCCTCCAGATGCGGCATGCGCCATCCTTGAGGCTTCCGGATGAAATATAGAAGAACCTATCCCAATAAAACAAACTGAAATTAATATGGTATAAAAATGAGTTGATTGGGAAAGCGAAACTAAACCGATCAGGGTAAATCCCATCCCTATTGCAAGCGAATATGGTTGAGGCTTTTTATCCGTATATAAACCCACAAAAGGCTGTAACAGCGATGCGGCTAACTGAAAAGTTAAAGTAATTAGCCCGATCTGCGAAAAACTTAAACGATAACTGGTTTTGATGATCGGGTAAATTGCAGGAATTAATGATTGTATGGTATCATTTAATAAATGTGAAAAACTTAAAGCAAAAAGGATCGGAAAAACGGTTTTTTCAATAATTGAAGTGGTAGTCGTATTCTCAGTCATTATGGTACATTAAACGCCAAAAATAGTGATTATAAATTTTTAAACTACACGATATGTCCTTGCAAAAACCAAACATTTTGATAAAGTTCTGGTTTAATAGCTATGGAAAAGAACAGAAAAATTGTTGGTTTATGCGGAAGCTTAAGAAAAGGATCTTACAATGCGATGTTACTTAAAGTGGCAGGCGGGTTGATCCCCGAAGTTATCGAATTTGAAATTGTGGCCTATGATGACATCCCCGTTTATAATGCCGATCATGATTTGCCTGAAGTTGGAGAAAGACCGGCAAGCGTGGAGAAATTCAGAGATGCTTTAGCTGCTGCAGATGCTTTTATCATTGTTTCTCCAGAATATAATTATTCTATTCCTGGTGGTTTGAAAAATGCCATCGATTGGGCCAGCCGCGGCAAAGATTCGCCATTGATGCATAAACCTGTTGCGGTAATGGGTGCTACCCAAGGCATGTGGGGAACCGTTAGAATGCAAATGGCATTTTTGCCTGTTTTTACATTCCTGAATATGAATCCGGTTTTACAACCAGAAGTTTTAATCGCACAGGCGCAAAATAAATTTGATGCTGAAGGAAATCTGACAGATGAGAAGAGCATCGATATTATTAAAAAGAAAATAGAAAATTTAATTTCTGCCTGTAAGGTTTAATCAAAATAGCGCGAAGGTTTTTCCAAAAACCTGCCATTTCTGCTACCCTAAAATCTGACATTTATACAAAAAAAGTCAGATTGTCAATTTGTCATGCCTAAAAAATTAATCAATCGATTGATTTTTCGTCACGCGAAAATAATATTGAATTAACATTAAATTTACATCTGTTTGTGCATTAAGCAGTTGAGCAAAAACTGATTTTTTGATGACGCAGACAAAGTTTTCTGGCACAAGTGTTGACTTTTATTCAAATATAGTCAGAAATTAAAAAAGTAAAACTGACTATATTTTAATCACAAATAAATAATAAAAAAGATGAAAAAACTATTATTATCTTTAGTAGCAGTAGCAGGTTTAGTTTATGGTGCACAAGCACAAACTGAAAAAGGAAATTTTATGTTAGGTGGTAACGTAGGTGTAAACTCGACAAAAGTTGACGGCGCTCCAAAAGCAGATTTCAGCTTTAGCGTATTACCAAGTGTTGGTTATTTTATCAGCGATAATTTTGCAATTGGTACGGGTGTTGGTTACGAATACGATAAAAAAGTAAGCGACAAAACTCAAGAAGGTACCTTTAAAGTTGCTCCATTTGGCCGTTACTATGTTGGTTTATCAGATCAATTTAAATTCTTCGGACAATTATCAGTACCATTGGCATTTGGCGAGTTAAAAGCAACTGACGCTAACGGCGATAACGCTGTTAAATTGGGTACTACTACTAAAATCGGTGTAGAACTTGCTCCAGGATTTGCATTTTTCCCAACAAAAAGAATCGGTATCGAACTTTCGGTTAAAGGTTTAAGTTATGAAAACTATACTTTAAAAGCAGAAGGTACAGGTGCTAAATTAAAAACAAACACTTTCGGTTTAAACGCTGATACTTTCTCTCCAAGATTAGGTGTACAGTTCTACTTTTAATTAATTCTCCCTTAAGGGAACTTAATAAAATGACTTTTTTTCGAAGAGCGTCCCGGTTTAACATCGGGACGCTTTTTGTTTACTTCTTTTCTCTGATGGTTTTAAATTCCGATCCGACTTTCCATTTCGGATACGAAGCTTCATTACTGATGCGATACCCCATATCAAAAAGCATTCGAACATCTTCTACAATGCCTGATAAATCCCATGTTTTGGCATCGAAATTATCTTGTGGCGAATGGTAACGGAATTTGGTAAAATCGGCCACCTGCTTTAATCCCCATGTTCTGCCGTTTTTGATGTTATCTACACCCGAACCGGTAAATAATGAAGGTACACCAACCTTTGCCAAATTAAAATGATCGGATCGGTAATACAAACCAGATGATGGAACGGGATCTGGCACGATTACACGCCCCTGCTTTTTAGCGGCTTCCGCAGCATAATCTTCCAGTTCTGACTGACCAAAGCCATACACCACAATATCTTTCGTTTTACCTGCTATGCCCATCATATCCATATTGATGTTGGCAACGGTTTTATCTAATGGAAAAACAGGATGTTTGGCATAATACTCAGATCCTAAAAGACCTTGCTCTTCTGCTGTATAAGAAATAAACAAAATGGTACGTCCAGGTGCTTTGGGTAACTTTTTAAATGCCGAAGCAATTTCGAATAAAGCTGCTACACCTGTTGCATTATCAACCGCTCCGTTATAAATAGAATCGCCTTTTACTTTCTCTCCTACACCCAGATGATCCCAGTGTGCCGAATAAATAAGAGCTTCATCTTTACGTTTATCGCCCGGTATTTTAGCCAGAACGTTATAAGTAACCGATTTCTTGATGGTATTTTTAACTTTTAGTGAGGTGGTAATATTTAAATCAACAGCCTTAAAACCTTTTTTCCGGGCACTTAAAGCCAATTGATCGAATGATTTTCCATCCAATGCGAATAGTTGTTTGGCCTTATCTAAAGTAATCCAGCCTTCTACCACAGCTCTGCTCATTCCATTATCTTCGCTTTGCAGGGTAAGTTTAGATTTCGACCAACCACTTCGGACAACTGTCCACGGATAAGCCGCTGGCTCGGTATCATGAACAATAATAATCCCTGTTGCTCCCTGACGGGCCGCTTCTTCAAATTTATAGGTCCATCTGCCGTAGTAAGTCATATTTTTACCTTTAAACAAAGTAGCATCTGCAAAACCAGGATCATTAATCAACACTACTACCGTTTTTCCCTTTACATCAAGGTTCGCATAATCGTTCCAGCCAAATTCCGGAGCTACGATACCATATCCTGCAAAAACAAGTTGTGAGTTATTCATGCTCACTTCATCTTGCACACGACGGGTACCAGCAACGAAATCAGTTAAATAATTTAATGTTAGCGAAGCATTTTTCCCTTTCAATACCATTTTATCTTCAGGTACTGATTTAATTTCTACCATCGGTACCTCCTGAAAGAAACTATCTCCATTGCCGGGCTGCAGGCCTAGTTTTTCGAACTGAGTTTTGAGGTAATTAATGGTTTTGGTTTCGCCATTGGTAAAGGGTTTTCTTCCCTCCAAACTATCAGCAGCAATAACAGATAAATATTGGGTTAAACTCGAGTCATTAATGGCTTTTATGGCTAAAGAATCGGCATTACCATCAGCGCTTTTTGCGCTTTGCTTGCAGGAACTAAAGAACAGAATTGCGCAACTGGAAAGTAGAAGGAGTTTTTTCATTTTAAAGGATTTTTTTCAAATATTAATCACATTTGCTGAAAAATACAAAGAAATTAGGAGTTTCTGTGCTTATAACCCCAAATTTGTGGGTCTCCCGCTGATCTAGCAGATTTACGCAGACTAAGCTTTAAGCATCCTTAATTCTAAATTTCAGCGTTTATCATCTTAAATCTGCGGGAACAAACATATGCCTCCAGTTAACCACAAAGATTTACGCAAAACTGTATAGTTAGAGTTATTTCTTAATCAATTTAAATTTCTTCAATTGCTGCCCATTTTTATTAATCACCCCTACATAAACACCTGTTGATAAAGCATTAAGTGCAAATTTATTCGAACTTGTGGCTTTTTCTTCGAAAACTTTCTGCCCTAATATGTTAAAAATAGACAGAGTATAATCTTCAAATGATCCGCTCAAAATGGTTAAATAATCAGCTACAGGATTAGGGAAAAAGGAAAACTCATTCTCCTTTAGGATAACCACCGATACCAGATCGCTTTGTATCTGACCGTTAGCCGTTTCGAAAGTAACACGATAAAACTGGATTCCGGCTTTCGGCTTATCATCAAAAGTGGTATAATTAAGCTGATTTGAAATGGGTTTCGTCTGCGCTAAAACACTAAAAGTATTTGGACCTGTCAGTTTTTCCCAGATGATGTTCTTTAAATCCAAAGTAGTGCCTATGCTCAGGTCAATTCTTATCCGCTGATCATCGGCCACTGATGCGAATAAATTTCTCACATAACAGGCAATTCCTTGCTGGGTATAATCAATCGTATAACTTTTTAAGCCAGTAAAATCTGTACCGTTTGCCGCTACAGCAAAATATTTGCTATTAATCTTGCTTGCATTAAGCTTAACCAAGGTATCAGCAAGCGTTAAAACCGGAGAAAGGATATTATCTGCAATATTATACAAAGTATAATCTTTTGCGCCAGGCTGTGGGTTCCAGCTAAGCACCAAACCATCTTTACAAAAATAGCCAACGCTTAATATCCTGGGACTGGAAATAACAAAGGGCTGGCTCAATATTACATTTCCTTCCACTTCCATTTTTATCATTGCTTTAACAAACAGATCTGGTGGATTCCAATGGTAAAAGCCTGTACTTAAATCGACGCCCGAAGCAATTGATTTCCATGTAATACCTCCATCATAACTCACCAGCAAGTTCCCCGTTTGGCTTGTATAGGTATTTTCCCAACGGATATAATTATCTTCATAGGCAAAAAAGTATTCGTTTTTTCCAGGACTAATAAAGGAAAAAGTGTTTTTGAACGTATAACGATAAGCCAATGCGAAGGGCTGGTTATTACCTTGTTCGATCCTATTGCCTTTGACATGAATAGTATAAGCACCTGTTGATGGATTATCAAGGGTAATTTGCTGTACATTATTGATTAGGTCTGCCTTACGCACTGCCGGTTTTGAAAGGGAATCTAAATGAGGAAAACTGCTTAATACCCAAGGCAGAATTTGGCTCCCCGTGGGAGTTTCTAGACTTAAATCTAATCCATTAACCAAACTTTGTGCTGCATTTACAACAGCAGGAGGATCGTTCCAGGCAATAGTCAGTTTCACTTCGGCTACATTCGCCGGAATAGTTAAGGGAATAAGCAAATCCTGATTTTTGGCCACTTCGTATAATGATGCCCTGTTTTCATCTAAAGTTTTTAACGATTGAGCTACATTGAGTTTTCCATAGCCGTACACAAAATCAACCTGCGGTGTGCCTAAATCGTCGGCAGCATTAATCACTGTTGCCCTAATGAGTGATGCAGAAGGTGCTTTTTTATATTTCTGCTGGTAAAATTGTTCGAGCAAAGAGATAGACCCGCTTGTAATTGCTGCAGCGCCTGATGTTCCGTCTTCACCTAAAGCAACAAGTTCAGGTTTTACGCGACCATCGTATGCAGGCCCCTTACTGCTCAGATTTTCAGAAATATTTTCTCTGTTGATCCCTCCTATCACCAATAGATTTTTCGCCTGCTTAAAATTACCCGTTAAATTGGCACGGGCAGTCATCCCCTGATAAAACCCCACTGAAGGTGTGCTTGTTCCTTTATTTCCCGCAGAAAAAACGTGGATCAAGGTATCCGTTTCGAAGATCTGTTTATCGTATGCTGCAGCCTCTATTCCGTAATCGTTATCAACATCGGTACCATAAGAATGATTTTGGACGCGAACCTGGAGTTTATTTAAATCAGTAATCAGGTCGGGCATCAGATTAGTAAAATCAGAATAGGCAAGTTTGGCCTTTGGTGCTGCACCTAAACCCCGGATAAAGGAATTACCGTTTCCTAAAGCTAAAGTTGCCATAATGGTAGCATGAGTGGTAGGCGTTTTGCCAATGGTAGCTCCGGTAACCGTTTTGCCCAATAAATCAAGATCGGTAGCATCGTACATCCCTTCTTTAAAAGAAACATTTATACCTGCACCATCAATGCCAGGGAAAAGATTTCTGGCATTAGAAATTTGATTTAAAGTCAGATCGAGTCCATTTATAACCTCCTCCTCTTTGGCAACAGGTAAAATATCGGCATATAAAATATCGTTAAGCTCCAACAACAACATTAAATCGCTTGATGACAGGTGAACAGTACAGATGTGATTTACAGTATCGGTTGATTTTATCTTTAAACCTGCAACAGCCTTGGGTAACGCATTTATATTTTTGAAGGCTAGTCGAACCAGGATAGAATCGTTCCTTTTATTGCTTTTATTCAGCACCTTCATCAATCTATCACTAACCTTCCAAAGTCCGTTGGCTTGTTCCTGGTAAATTATAAGGTTTGAAAAATTAGAAATATTCGATTTTTCGACGATAAAATAATCGCCTGAAAGACTTTTTTGGGGTTTCAATAATTGAATTTCTGATGCTGTTAAGGTGCGGTTGAACCTGACCAGAACAGGCTGATCGGCGCCCAATTTTACAGAATTTCCTGTTTTTGAAATATATTTTTCATTTTTTTTCTCTATTCCGCCAGGTTGTACCTGTGCGTTTAAACCAAGAACAGACAGACAAAAAACTAAAACTAAATATACATTAATGACTTTCAAATATTATTTTATTATAAATTTTTGTTTACATGGTTTATCTTCCCTAAATTAGGATTTATAAGGTAATCCACAAACATTATTAACTAACTAATTCAACCTAAACTAATTTAATTCTAACTAAGATGAAAACAACTAATTTTTTATCGATTGCAGCAGCATGCCTTCTATTCACAAACCTATACTCTTGTAAGAGTAATAATACAGAAAATGCAGTGGTGGGCAAGACTGAAATTTCAGCAGACAAGTTATCACAGATCAAATCCTTAGGCTTCAGTACCGACAATATCCGTAAGATAGATGAAGGTTATCTGGTGGAAGGCGATATCCTTTTAACTGATGACAATTTAGCTGAACCTTCTACTGATGCAAATTTAAATATTGCCGAAACTGAACAGTACCGAACCACAAACCTGGTTAAATCGTTGCCACGTGTAATAACAGTATCGGTAACCAATTTGCCTCAGGTATATAGCGATGCTGTAAACACCATGATTTCGAGATACAACTCTTTGGGTTTACGTATCACTTTCCGCAGGGCTAACGCCGGAACAACCGGAAACATTAATGTGGTAGGTTTTAACGAAGGTCCGAGCGGTGGTTTTATTACATTAGGTTCTGCTGGTTTCCCTACTTCATCAGGTCAGCCTTTTAACCAGATCAGAATGAACACCAATTCTGCTGCATATGGTTCTAATCCTAATTTGCTGTACCTGGCTTCAGTAATCCAGCATGAAGTTGGCCATTGCATCGGTTTCCGTCATACAGATTATATGAATCGTGCTTTTAGCTGTGGTTCAAGTGGTGCAGGCAATGAAGGCGCATCGAATGTTGGCGCTGTAAGAATCCCAGGAACGCCTTCTAATCCTGATGCAGCTTCATTCATGTTAGCTTGTTCTAACGGTGGCAACCGCACTTTCAATGCAAATGATGTAATTGCTGTAAATTACCTTTACAAATAAAAGCCATTAACGGATTACCTTAACAGATCAGAAGCCCCGAAAATTTCGGGGCTTTTTTGTTTGACTCTTATTAAACAAGTTACTATTTAACCACAGATGCACACAGATCAACACGGATTGAATCTATGTTCATCCATTTTATCTGTGGTTAAATAAAAAACAGAATGGTTTGTGAGGACACAAACCATGGCGAAAAGGGAAAACTTTGCAATCGAAAGGTTTAGATTTGAAACACAACCCTAAAATAATTAAACCTGATAGCGCCAAATAGCTCCCGATTTAACAAAATATTGTATTTAAGAAAATTCAAATCGGGACTATAGGCAATAGCAGGGCTGAAATAACCGAAGAACTACCTTGCCCCGCTTTCCAAAAAACTATCTAACAGTAAAACAAATACTTACTGAGTAAATTGCCACAGCTAATCAAAAATTAGCTTCGCAATGACGACTTATCGTTATAAAATGGTTCTTGAGGACACAAACCATGGCGGGAAAATTGTTTCCAAAAAACAGATGGCTTGCAGTAAAAATATTTAACCACAGATAGACACTGAATAAACATGGATTGAATCTGTGTGCATCCTTTTTATCTGTGGTTAAATGAAATTATTTTCCGTTTTGCTCAATATCTCTGTCCATTTCTACCAGATCAACATCACTTGGGTCAGAAAAATCGCCAATTAGATATTTGTTAAAATGATCGGCCAGTTTCCAGAAAGCATATTCTGTCATATCTCCAAAACCATGGCGCTGACCTGGAATAATCAGGAAATCGAAACGTTTACCCGCTTTCATTAGCGCATTGGCTACACGGATTGAGTTTGCCGGGTGCACATTGTTGTCTACATCGCCGTGCATCAATAACAAATGACCTTTTAGGTTTTTGGCCAGATCAGGATTTTTATCAATGCTGTATTTAAATGAAGTATCGCCTTTTAGTGAAATGGTTTCTTTTACACCATGGTGTTTCTCGCTCCACCAACGGTTGTAAATACTATTATCATGGTTTCCTGCGTTCGAAACCGCAGCTTTAAAGAAATCTGGATAAACCAACATGGCCGCTGTAGACATAAAACCACCACCAGAGTGACCGGTAATACCCACCTTCGACTCGTCTATGTAAGAATATTTGGCTGCCAACTGCTCAATAGCAGTTTTTTTGTCAGCTAAACCATAGTCACGCAGATTGCCGTAACCATAAGTATGGTACCATTTAGAACGAGAAGGGTTTCCGCCTCTGTTACCTACCGTAATCACGATGTAACCAAATTGCGCTAAACGCTCGGTACGGTCCATGCTTTTGCTGAAAGCTTTGTTTACCGCTTCTGTTTGTGGCCCTGGGTAAACATATTCGATGATCGGGTACTTTTTATTGGGATCGAAATCAAAAGGTTTATACATAACACCGTACAAATCAGTTATTCCATCATCTGCTTTTACTTTAAAAGGCTCAGGGAATTTGTAACCCGCTGCCATCAGCAATGAAAGATCTGTTGTCTCAAGATCCATTACTTTTTTGCCTGTTCCATCGTAAAGTGTGGCTTTTGGCGCTGTATTTACCCTAGAATAATTATCAACAAAGAAAGTATTGTTATCATTCATATTTACCAGATGATCAAAATCGCCGGCATTTAACAATTTCATGTTCGATCCATCGAAATTGATGCTGTATAAATGTAAGTAGTAAGGATCTTCTTTATCTTCCCTGCCATTTGCCGTGAAATAAAGGATCCGTTTTTTCTCATCAATATTTACAATACTTTCACAGTGAAAAGCACCTTTGGTAATCTGATTTTTCAGTTTGCCGTTTTCATCAAAAAGATAAAAATGTGCCCAACCGTCGCGCTCACTCCAGTGAATTAATTCTTTACCATCGTTAACCAAACCCGGGCGGTTAACTTCAACATAAGTATTAAAGCGTTCATCAATTAATGGCGTAACCTTACCTGTAGCAATATCAACAGTACCGATGTCGATACGTTTTAAATCGCGGCTGGTACGCGAAAAATAGAACCTGCTATCGTTACCCAACCAAATCGACGGACGAAATTCGTTATCCCGGTCTTTATTTAATGATGGTTTGCCCCATACCGAAACACTTTGATCTTTAAATGCGGCAACACTCATTTTTTTATAAGATTTTGCAGCAAAATCGAAGAGTAAAATTTCATCCTGAGGGGCTTCGGCCTCTCCCGGCATTTGATATTTATAGGTTTCCAGGGTTGGACGACCAAGTGTAACACTATTAATTACCCAAAGATCTTTAACCTTGCGCGAATCGGTTCTGTCTAACACAAAATATTTCGAATTTGGCGACCAGAGTACATAAGCGCCACGACGTTTTTTATTGTTTTTTTCGTTCTCCACATTGTTCTCGCCATCGCCATCACTTCCATAGGAATAGAATTTAACCCCGTCTTTAGTGAGCTGATGTTCTACAATGGTACTATCATCTTCATTCTTAACTGCTTTTTTGTAGTTGTCTTTATCCATCCAATACAGATTGTAGTTACGGGAGAAGATGATGGCTGAAGAATCGGGTGCTACCGATCCCCACGATGGTTTAGGCTTTGGTTTACTGAAATTTAGCACCTCAGATAATTTTGCACTGGCCAATTCGTATTTGAAAGAAAATATTTTTTTCTGCATAGAATCTGCAGCTTTTTTATCTTTTCTGTCATGTTTTAGCTCATCAACCGTGCTTTTGATTTCGAAAGAAATACTTTTTTCATCGGCTGCAAATTTTAAGTTTTCGAGGGGTAAATGTTCGGCATCAAATGGATCCCGAACAATAAGGGTAATATCTGCTGCCAGTTTAGCATTATCAAACATCATTTTTTTGCTTTTTGACGCAGGATCTACCAGGTACCAAAATTTCCCTTTTGGACTTTCGAAAGTATACCAGAAGCGGTTGCTCAATTTTAGCCAGTGTGGATCTACTGCGGTAGAATAAACCATTTTTTTCAACTTATTGGGCGAAAAACGCGATGCAAGCTGATAATTTGCTTTAGGTTGTGGCTGAATATTTTCGGTTATGGTAAAGGTTTTATTTTGTGCAGCAACAGTTAAAGATAAAAACTGCGCACCGAGAAGGAGTTTGTAAAGTTTATTCATCAAAAGTTTGTTTGAGCTGCTAAATTATTTAATTAAAGGATATTAAGCAGGCCCTGATGTGTAATAAATGCGATAGTTAGTATAATTTCCAACAACTGAAATTAATTATTAACACAATTTATTTTGATAGATAAATAATTAATGGATTTCATAGTTTTGTAGTTATATATCCTAATAATGAAATACAGCTTTTTAACCTTAATAACAGCCGGAGCAATCTTATTTGCCAGCTGCCAATCTAAATCTCAAACAGAAAATTCTGCCAATAAAGATTCTGCCGAAAAAAATACCAAAACTGAAGCAAGTACCGGAACACCAGTTGATGTTTCGAAAATTAAAGTTGCTGATGCTAAAACCATTTTAGCCAGAAAACAAGTGCCAATTTTGTGTTATCACCAGGTAAGAAACTGGAAACCAACTGATGGTAAAGTAGGTAAAGACTATATTGTAGAAATCCAGAACTTTAAAGATCAGATGAAAATGCTGGCCGATAGCGGTTATCACACCATTTTACCAGATCAGCTTTATGCGTACTTAAACACCGGTGCTGCCCTACCGAGCAAACCGATTATGTTAACTTTTGATGATACCGATATGGACCAGTTTACCATTGTACGCCCAACTTTAGAAAAACTGGGCTATAAAGCGGTTTATTTTATCATGACCGTTTCGATAGGTAGAAAAGGCAAGTTTGTGGACTACATGACGAAAGAGCAGATTAAACAACTTTCAGATGAAGGAAATGTGATCGGTAGCCATACTTACGACCATAAAAACTTTAAAAAATATGCCGGTAAAGATTGGGAAGAACAATTAGACAAACCAACCAAAAAACTGGAAGAAATTACCGGTAAAAAAATGACTGAATTTGCTTATCCATTCGGTTTATGGAATGCAGAAGGCATCCCCGAGCTTAAAAAACGTGGTTTTAGAATGGCTTATCAACTATCGACTAAACGTGATGAAAAAGACCCGTTGTTTACCATCCGCCGGATTATTGCAAGTGGTTACTGGTCGCCAAAAACATTGAGCAACAGCATTAAAAATAGCTTTTAATTAAGACCAGTACGTTATGAAAGGTTTCCTGCTCTATGCTTCAGTTTCAATACTACTTTTAACCTCTTGCCAGCCCTCTAAGGCTTCAAAAGAAAAAACAGCAGTTGCAAATCCTACCGAAAAGGTTAAAATAGATTCGGCAAATACCAAACCTGCCGATAACAAAACCATTTTGGCAAAAAGAGAGGTCCCTGTACTGTGTTATCACCAGATCAGGAATAATATTGCCAGTGATAGTAAAAGAGCACATGATGATATTATTGCTCCTGATAAATTTAAGCAGCACATGAAAATGCTGGCCGATAGTGGTTACCACTCTATTTTACCCGATCAGTTGTACAATTACCTGGTTTACGGTGCTAAATTACCCGAAAAGCCAATTATGATCACCTTTGACGATACGGATGAAGACCAATTCACCATTGGGAACACCACATTGAAAAAGTACGGTTTTAAAGGTGTTTATTTTATCATGACAGTATCGATCGGCAGAAAAGGGCGGATCAATTACATGACTAAAGAACAGATTAAACAATTAGCTGACGAAGGAAATACCATCGCCAGCCATACTTACGATCATAAAAACTTTGCTCAGTTTACCGATGCCGACTGGACGACTCAAATTGATGAACCCACAAAAAAACTGGAGCAGATTACTGGAAAAAAAATAGAATATTTTGCTTTTCCTTACGGAGTTTTCAAATCATCTACTCTGCATAAACTAAAGGAACATGGCTTTAAGGCTTCATTTATTCTGTCTACTTCAAGAGATGAAAACTTCCCGCTTTACACCATCAGAAGAATAATTGATCCGGGAAGATACACGGCAAAAAACTTATATTACAGCATCAATAAGAGTTTTAATAAAACAAAATCTTAGTAAAGAGGTTTAAATTTGGAAGGTTGGCGCAATCGGATGATAAAACATCCCAATGTTACAATCTTCCAATTTTAGTTAATTTTTCTGCCTTATGAAGTATTCTTTTCTTTTTTGCCTTTTTGGATTAGCGATAATATCAGCCTGTAACAGTCCTAAAAACGGAACCAATACCAGCGAAACTACAGATAGTACGGTTAATGTAAAAGCCGGGCTTAACGATAGTTTCTATAAGCGGTTAGAAGGCACCATTGCAGGCAAAAAGGTAGTGATGCATCTGCAAAAAGTTGATGATGATGTAAGCGGTTTTTATTATTACGATGGCTCATGGCTTAACCTCTCAACCGATACGCTAATTGGGAAAGACAGCATGGTACTTACCGAGTATAGTTTTTATGAATCATACTTTACGCAGGATTCAAAATCACCACATTTAAAATTAAAATGGAATGGAAATGGTTTTGACGGCACATGGGAAAGTGGCGATGAAACAAAAAAATACCCAATTGCCCTGAAAGAAAAATATCCTGAAGGAAGTTATCAGTTCAATGCAGGCATTTACGAAGATTCGGTTAAAGCTTTTGCCAAACAGGCCAAATCGCCAGCTGCGCAGATCAGCTTTGAATACCTGGAAAGTAAAAATTCAGATGAATATGGCAATTGGTTAAATACTGAACTTAAAAAGATATTGGGAATAAAAGCGCAGGTAGAACGGTCAATTGGTTTTAAAAACATTGCTGCAGACTATTTTAAAGATTATAAATTGCAGGTTGCCGAACAAAATAGCAATGGTGATGATTATGAGGCCTGGATGAATTACACCAACAACAGTCAGCAATCGGTTAATTATAATGATAATGGTTATGTGGTAATTGATTTCCTGGCCGATGCTTATACCGGCGGCGCACATGGTAATTATAGTAGTGTAATGTATTGTTTGGACGTGAAGAACAAAAAACAAATGGTATTGAGCGACATTGTTAAAATCGATTCGAATACTTTACAGGGTATTTTAGAAACCAATCTTCGCAAAGAATATAATATTAAAGCCAAAGATGCTTTAAGCACTGTGCTTTTTGATGATTTTATAAAGCCAAATAATAATTTTTATTTCAATGCGAACGGCATCGCCTTTATGTATAACCCATACGAAGTAGCAAGTTATGCCCAGGGACAGATTGTGGTTTTTTTACCTTATGCAGATATAAAGGCTTATCTGGTGCCGGCTTTTGTGCAGCGAATGGGAATTAAATAGTTACCAATTGGCAGTGATCAGTTTACAGTTGATATTTAGATACTGGTTGATCAGTTAATTGTAAACTACAACCCGAAAACTGATTCTGCGATAATCACCTTAAATCTGCGGGAATAAATATGAAAAAAGGTTTCCCGCAGATGACGCAGATTTTCAGCCCCAGCGATAAATATAGAATCGCTTATCACTTCAGTATTGAGCTGTTCACTACAAATTGCTAACTAAAAATTTTACAGTATTTCTTTTACAATATAATCTTTGCCATTAAACTTAAAGCTTTCATTTATAGCTTTTCCGATCAAAAACCTGCCAATTGGCGAAACCTGAGAAACAGCAAAGAATTTTTGTCCATCGGTATTTAATTCGCCTGCACTAATGCAGATGTAAAAATTACCTTCGGTAGTGAGTACCAAACTCCCATTTTTAACCAATCGATCTGATTCTACATTTTCAATCTGCTGTAAAGCAATTTTTTGCTGCCCTGCTTCATACAGTAATTTACTATTGCGATCCATTTCCTGCTGCATCATTTCTCGTGTGGTTTCATATTTATCACCTGCGCTGCTTTTTGTGTCATCGTTTGAGGCTTGTCGGGCCTGTTGTAGCGAATATTCAATGTTTTCTATCCTGTTTTGAATAAATGTTAAGCAAAGCTGATAAAGTTTAGATTTTAATGCAGACATATCTGATGGATAATGGAAGATGTAAGATGGATAATGCACCTATTTGCGAAGGTCAAAAGCCAGGTTTAAAATGGATTCAATTTTCTTTTTGGGAATATCTTCGAGGTGATTGATCAATAAAATTTTCATTCTGGCTCTTTTCTCCTGCAACAGATCTTCGTGTTCAATTTTATGTCCGTCAACCAAACCAATGTAAGGCTGATGGAGTTTTTTATGGATCCAAAGATAACAGAACATTTTTCCTTTATGGTAATAAAAAGGCATTCCATATTTCCAATGTTCCGTAATATCATCATAACTCATTAAAAGTGACCTTAAATATTGAAGGCAACTTTTTACAGATTCATCTTTTTGTTCGAAATAATGATCCAGAGGATTTAACATAGTGAGAATGTAAGATGGATGATGGAAAATGGACGGGGCAAAATTGATGGTAAAAAATGTAAATCTATATCGAACTAATAGTCCAAAGTCTTTAGTCCGTAGTCGATTAACCGATTTCTACCATTAACCGATTAACGCTATTTACCAATGAACCATTGACTAATGAACTAATGCCCCACCTACCCCTCTATCCACCTTACCTTTTCTTCCATCGAAGTCCGGTTCGGCGCCCAGGGTTTTTCATTATGATAACCCATGTAAAATAAACCGATGCACTTCTCATTTTCACCCAGACTTAAGAAATCGCCCAAATTATCAATCAATGGAGGAGAACTCCAGTATGCCCCAACCTGCAAACTTTCTGCAGTTAAAGCCATGTTCTGAACTGCGCAGGAAACCGCAGCCAACTCTTCCCATTCGGGTATTTTACCGCTCACTTGCATATTGATAGCAATAATACAATCAGCCTGACTCGTTTTCTCACCAAAGCTATCGTACTTTTTCTGAAGAAATTGTTGAGGGGAAACCAACTCTTTATATAGTTTACCAAGTTCCTCGCCAAGTTTTGCCAATCCAGCTTTTCTGATGACCACAAAACGCCATGGCTGCGTTAATTTATGTGTTGGTGCATAATTGGCCGTTTCTAAAATCTGTTTAATTACCTCAACCGGAATTTCTTTTTTGATATAGCTGGCAGGAAAAATACTGCGACGTTCTTTTATAACTTTCGAAACGATATCGTATGTTGTACTCATTTGGTAAAAATAGCTAAAAGCTCAAAGACTAAAGCTGAAAGAGAAAAACAATTTTGCAATCAATTAAAATATTTGACGCTATGTTAACTGAAAATAAGATAGAAGCCGGAAGGATATATGAGGTGGAAGGAGAAAGGTATAAGGTTTAAATTCCAAAGATTTGACTTTACGTTAACTGAAGCTTAAACAATTAACTGCAAATTGATAACTGTCAACCGCGAACTGATAATTGCTTCCTGATCTGTTTAACTTTCGCAAAGAAGCCTATACTTTCTTTGTCTACCAGAAAATCCATGGTTTGCAATAACTCTTCCTTAATCCACTTGTGCCTGGTATTTAGATTAGCCAAAATGTTTAAACAATGTGATTTAATGGCCACAGGGATTTTCTCATCAATCAACCATGCAAAAACGACCTCTACCAGATGATCAGTTTCATAATCAGCAAGAATCTCCTTGATTTCCATAGAAGCATTTTTCCTGGTCATAAAGGCCAGTATTTTAACATAATGCCTCAATGCCGATAAATTGTTTTGTTGTGGAAATTTCTCCAAAAAATAAAGTGCATAGGGTAAAAACCTTTGCTGATAGTTAGCAAATACATTTTCTAAAATCCATGCAGCCCTGAAACCAATCTGCTCATCATGATAAAAACTTAAGTCGATCAGATCTTTCACCGAAAAGGTGTCTTCTGACGCGATGGCCGCTAATTTTTCTACTTTGCTTTTCTGAAGTGTGGTTTTTATGGTTTCGAGCAAGAGATCGTTTTGCATAGGGCTAAAATAAGCCTTTTGCTGGAGATAAACAGATCAAAGTCTTATCAGAAATTTTATTTTTGTACAAATTACTTTGAATAGGTCGTCATTCCCAACTTGATTGGGAATCTTAATGCCTATGCTGCGTGCATTAAGATTCCCTTGTATGCTCCATCGTGTGGACAAAATTAATTATAATATTCTTCTATCGCTCTATGCCGCGAGGCATAGTACTTTGGAGCGCCAAAGTACTCAAAGCGCTTTGTCAATCCAGCAATGAGCCTTTTGCACAATCTCAAGCGCATCAAAAAAACAGCGACACTTCGTTTAATCAGGTGTTGTGTGTGTGTTTTCTTTGGTCTGATTGAGCCCTGCGGGGTTTGTGTTCAATATTTTTTTAAAATTAAATCATCGGTTATGAACACAAAACCACTGCGTTTCAGGTTTGTTAGTGCCATTTTTTACTGTTGTGCGCCTGTTTTTTTGATTTCCCCGGCTCTTGGGATTGACAGCGTCCTTGGTTAAAATCCGTGCTTTATTAAAGTTGGTTAGCAAAACGCCTAAAAATACTTAAAAAAGGTGTGTACACACGATAGGCCTACGCGAGAATGACGTACTCCTTAATTTAATTTGCTTATTAAGTTTTAATTTTCCGGAACTAAATTTTAAACCATTAGCCAAAAACTTCTCCCCTTTGTAAAATAAACCCGGTAGTAGCGAACACGGAGTGCAACGCAGTAAAGCGGATAACGGGACTGCCTGAGCGACAAAGTACCGAACCCTTCATTTCCCAATCCTTCAAACTTTATAACTTTTCAACATTCAAACACATTTCAACTTTAAACCTTTCAACATTCCAACCTCCAAACCTTTCAACAATAAAACAATCAAACAATTAAACACTTTCCTACCCTCAACCTTTTTCCTTATCTTTGCGGCTTATTTCAATTATAGCATGATTTCAGTTTCTAATTTATCGTTACGGTACGGCAAACGCACATTATTTGAAGATGTTAACCTAAAATTTACCCAAGGCAACTGCTATGGTGTAATTGGGGCTAATGGCGCAGGTAAATCTACTTTTCTTAAAATTTTATCAGGAGAAGTGAATCAAACCTCTGGTAGCGTGGCTTTTACTCCAGGTGAAAGAATGGCCGTTTTAAAGCAAAACCATTACGAATTTGATGAGTTTTCGGTATTAGAAACCGTAATGATTGGCCATAAAGAACTTTATGCTATCATGAAAGAAAAGGATGCCATTTATATGAAAGAAGATTTTTCTGAGAAGGATGGCGAACGCGCCGGAGAGCTTGAAAATCTTTTTGCAGAAATGGATGGCTGGAACATGGAAAGCAACGCGGCAACGATGTTGAGCAATTTGGGCATAACTGAAGATAATCACTACAAATTGTTAAAGGAACTGGATAATACACAAAAAGTACGTGTATTATTAGCGCAGGCCCTGTTTGGCAATCCGGATATTTTATTACTGGATGAGCCTACCAACGATTTGGATATCGAAACCATTGCCTGGCTGGAAAACTTCCTGGCTGATTATCAGAACATCGTTTTGGTTGTATCTCACGACAGGCACTTTTTAGATGCGGTTTGTACGCATATCGTAGATATCGATTTTGCCAAAATGAGCATCTACACCGGTAACTATACTTTCTGGTATGAGTCTAGTCAGCTGGCATTAAAACAACGCAGCGACCAGAATAAGAAAATGGAAGATAAGGTAAAGGAGCTACAGGAATTTATCCGTAGGTTTAGTGCAAATGCCTCTAAATCAAAACAGGCTACATCCCGTAAAAAAGCTTTAGATAAAATAGATATTACCGAAATTAAAGCATCGAGCAGAAAATATCCGGCCATTATATTCAATAATACCGGTCGCGAGGCTGGAGACCAGATTTTACAGGTTGATGCTTTGGGCAAAAATGGAAATGATGGCATTTTATTCGACAAAGTTACCTTTATGGTAAATAAAGGAGATAAAATTGCAGTTATATCTCAAAACAGTTTGGCTACTGCAGCATTTTATGATGTTTTAACAGGAAGAGATACTGACCATAGAGGCGAATTTAAATGGGGGGTTACCATTAGCACAGCAGATATTCCGAATGATAACTCTGAATATTTTGCGGGTAAAGATGAAAACCTGGTAGATTGGTTACGTGAGTACTCTGGTACCGATGCCGATGAACAATTTGTACGCAGCTTTTTAGGACGAATGTTATTCTCAGGTGAAGAAGTACTTAAAAACGTAAAAGTGCTTTCAGGAGGTGAGAAAATGCGTTGTATGTTCTCCAGAATGATGTTACAACAGGCTAACTTGTTAATGTTTGATGAGCCAACCAATCACCTGGATCTTGAATCTATCGAGGCACTGAACAACGGCATGAAAGATTTTAAAGGCGCCATATTATTTACCTCACGAGATCACCAGTTAACGGAAACCGTTGCCAACCGCATTATCGAAATTACACCAAAAGGTACTATTGATAAGTTGATGACTTATGATGAATACATCAACAGCAGCGATGTTGCCAAATTAAGAGAAGAAATGTACGCTTAATTTTACGCTTAAAATATTGTTTAAAGCCGCATGAACACCATGCGGCTTTTCTTTTGTAAAAAAAATCAGCACTAGTGTAGCGTTTTCATTCCACTGATCGTTTTACAAGAAAAAGCGTTAATGGCCATTAACCAATTTTGTTCAAAGATTGATTTAAAACATTAAAATGAAAACGGATTTGAAAAATTTTAGCACTACGACAAAAATTATACTCTCTCTCCTTGCTATAACTTTAACCATAACTGCCTGCAAAAAGGATTTTAACAATGATCCGATAGAAGCTGCCGGTATTGGCTTTATTCATGCATCACCAGGAACGGCTGCGCTTGATTTTATATTGGATAACCAAAAAATAAACAGCTTTACCTATACTAAAGATCTTGGCTATTATGCTGCTTATCCGGGAATTAGATTGGTAGGAGTTTCAAAAAAGGATACTTTAAAATATTTAACCTATGCTAATGCTACCTTAAAATCAGGATCATTTTATTCGGTTTTCGTAGTAGATACCTTAAAATCTACAAAACTTTTGATTCTTGAGGACGATTTAAAAGCACCTGAAACCGATAAGGCTAAAGTTCGTTTTGTAAACTTAAGTCCGGGTTCTTCGCCATTTGATTTGGGCATTGCAGGTACAGATGCACCATTATTTACCGCAAAAGCATTTAAAGAGTTTACTACTTTTAGCAATATTGCACCAAATGACAGTTACACTTTTGAATTAAAACAAGGCGGAACTGTTAAAGCCAGCTTGCCTGCGGTTAAAATCGAAAAAGGTAAAATTTACACCATCTGGGCTAAAGGTTTATCAAGCAAAACCGATAGTACGGGCGTTGGCTTATCAGTGATGACAAACAAATAAAATATTCACTCTACCTGTGAAAACGAAAATTGACACTACCCAAAAACTGGGTGGTGTTATTTTTCTTAAATTTGCAATAATTAATCATGATAAACCTTTAATAAATAGTCCTTTACGGGGGTGATAAAAAAAATACTCAGTTTTGAGGAAATTTTAAAAGGCTGTGTAAAAAACGACAATAGCTGTAAAGAAATGATGTATAAATCATTTTACGGCTATTTAATGGGCATAATTTTAAGGTATACCAAGAATACTTCGGATAGTGAAGAGCTTGTAAATGATAGCTTTATCAAGATTTTCAAACATGTTGGCGGCTTCAAAGCACCAAAGAATCCGGAAGAATTACAAAGATCATTTAAAGGCTGGATTGCCCAGATTGCTTCGCGTACGGCGATAGACAAGATCAGGAGTGCTAAAGTTCAGTTTTATGTTGATGATTTAGCAGAAAGCGAACATCCGGCTACCCACGTTTCGATTGCTTCGGAACTACACGTTAATGATATTTTGAATTTACTAAATCATTTACCAGATACGCAGAGACTGGTATTTAACTTATATGAAATTGAGGGTTTTGCCCACGATGAAATTTCGAAGATGTTAAACATTCCTGAAAGTTCCAGTCGTGTTTACCTCACACGTTCTAAAAATAAGTTACGTACCCTTTACCTAAATACCATGGTCAATTCATACGAAAAAAATGGATAAGGAATTAATTGAGCATATTACTGCGCAACTCCAAAACCATGAGGAAGCTTATTCTAATGGTGCATGGGAGCGCTTTTCGGAGAAAAAAAACAAGAGACGAGGCATTGCTTACTGGCCTTTGTGGGTTGCTGCTGCCTTAATTTTAATCTTCGGAGGTGTATTTTTTGCACAAATAGATCAGAAAAAACAAGTTTTGGTAATTAAGCCTAAAGCGCAGCAAATCCCTGCAGCAGATGGAAATACAAATGTAGTTACTGAAACTAAAACCAATCCAACATCATTAAACAACAATGCAACTGCTGCAAATAATATAGCTACCAATCGTTCAACAAAAATTACGGAAAACTTAAAACCATTATTATCGCAGGAGACCAGTTATCCTCTTATTAATACAGTAGAAGAATTAACTCCCGTAAATAATAATATTTTAGATAGTAAACTTGCGGGTGTTAATCTTTCCAACCTGAAATCCAAACAGTTTAATATTTTAACGGAGAACAAGAAACCTCAACCCGGTACACAAACAAATTTCGAAAAGTTGCTTGCTCAGGATAGCTATGCAAACCAACAAAAACCAGTCGATAAAGTAAGTGGTAACTCTAAATGGCAGCCTGATGTATACGTTGCCCCTGCTATGGGTAATGACAATAAAGTAACCATGAATTATGGATTTTCTTTGTCATATGCCATCGCCAACAAATTATCAATAAGTTCTGGCGTATCATATGCCTCTATTAGTACAACAGAATCATTAGATGCCTCTGCCCCACAAACCTTATCAGGCAAAAACCTGGCATCAGTTGATGCCAAAGTGCGTGGAATTAATGTTCCATTAGAATTAAAATACAATATCAGTGATAAACTTTATACCAATATCGGGGTTTCTGCACTTGCTGTTTTAAATAATTCTCAGCAAAACAGCTATATTATAAACCAGGTTCAGAGTTTCTCTTCTCCGGCTGTAAATGGTTATGCTGATTCGAAAACCTTAATTGTGAAGGAAAAAACTGTTGAGCCTCAACCTGAAGCAAATTTAGATCCTGATAAATATATCGGATTCTACAATTTTTCTTTGGGCTACAAACAAAAAATATCCAAAAAGAATAACATTGCTATCGAGCCTTTTTTAAGGTTGCCCATGAAAACTTTCTCTAAAGAAAACCTTAACCTTACCAATGGCGGACTGCGGTTGAAAATTGATTTTTAAAAAAACTAAGATATTTAGTATATTTGGTTAAATGCCTCATATGAAAAATATCAAGCCATACCCTACCGAAGATGAGCTACCTCCAATTAAAACCCTTAATGAGGTAGATTTTTCTGCTGTTTACAGTTATGCAGATTATATGCGCTTTGAATTTGAAGTGCGCTTAGAGATTATTAAAGGTTACATTTTTGAAATGAGCCCTGCGCCTTCCAGGATTCGCCAAAAAATATCAGGAAGAATTTTTAACCCTATCTATAATGCATTAAATGGCCATCAATGCGAAGTGTATTCAGCGCCATTTGATGTGCGTTTAGCCAAGAAAGCTCAGGATGACAGAGAAGTTTTCACTGTTGTGCAACCCGATATTGTAGTGGTTTGCGATCCGACTAAACTCGATAAACGTGGATGCATTGGCGCACCAGATATTATTGTCGAAATTTTATCCCCAGGCAATAACAAAAAAGAGCTGATCAACAAATATGAAGTTTACGAAGAAGCAGGTGTTAAAGAATACTGGATTGTGAGTTCTTCGGATAAAACATTTTTCAGGTATATCCTTGATGATAAAGGCAAGTTTCAACCGACAAAACTACTCACTGAGGGCGAAGAGGTTACCACAACGATTATACCAGGCTTAAAACTTATCTTAGAAGAGGTTTTTCAGGATTAAAACAAAAAAACATGAAGCCATATCCTACTGAAGATGAACTACCTACATTTAAGACGCTTAACGAGGTCGATTTTTCTGCTACATACAGTTATGCAGATTATATGCGCTTCGAATTTGAGGAACGCTTAGAAATTATTAAAGGACACTTGTTCAAGATGAGCCCTGCTCCTTCTCGAATTCATCAGGGAATTTTAGCCAATATTTTTGGACCAATTTACAATGCATTAAAAGGAAAATCCTGTCGTGTCTATTCTGCTCCTTTTGATGTACGTTTAGCCAAGAAAAGTGTAAATGACAAAGAAGTTTTTACCGTTGTGCAACCCGATATTGTGGTCGTTTGCGATCCGACTAAACTGGATAAGCGCGGCTGCATTGGCGCACCAGATATCGTTGTCGAAATTTTATCCCCAGGCAACAACAAAAAAGAGCTGATTAACAAATATGAAGTTTACGAAGAAGCGGGCGTTAAAGAATACTGGATCGTTAGCCCTTCGGATAAAACATTTTTCAGGTATATCCTTGATGATAAAGGCAAGTTTCAGCCTACCAAACTGCTCACTGAGGGCGAAGAGGTAACAACAACGATTATACCAGGCTTAAAACTTATCTTAGAAGAGGTTTTTCAGGATTAGAACAATGATATTTAAACGAAAGAAGTCAAGTTTAAATAAGCAGCTTTGCCATTTAAACTTGACTTCTTTAAAATCGTTTTATATTAACTAGTGACCTGAATGACCATCAGCTCCGTGAGCATGACCATGAGCCAACTCATCTTGAGTAGCTTCGCGTACATTTAAAATCACACCACTAAATACTAAATTTTTACCCGCCATTGGGTGATTTAAATCTACTGAAATGGTTTCGTCGTGAACAGCAGTAACACCTGCTCTAAACTGGTTACCGTTGTTATCCTGCAATGGAATCACATCACCAACGTTTGGCAATTCGCCACCAGCTTCGGTAAACATTGTTTTTGGAAGATCGGCGAAAGCTCCAGGATCGATATCACCATAACCATCTGCAGCAGATAGTTCGAAGCCATATTCATCACCAGTTTTTAAACCGGTTAAGTGTTCTTCAAATTTAGGCAACATCATGCCAACGCCATATAAAAATACTAAAGGATTTTCTTCATCAGCTTTTTCTACAAAAACTTGTTGTCCTTCTTCGTTAGTAGTATGCAATTCGTAAGTTAACGCTACTACAGAGTTTGGTGAAATATTCATTTAAATTAATTTATTGTAAATACTCTAATGCGTCCTCAACAGTGTTAACCGGCAACTGGCATACTTTATTTCGGCAAATATAAACTTTTGTTTCATTGCTTTGCTTACCTTTTAACAGCGGTAAGTTACTTTTTGTTCCACCCAATGTAATTTTATTCGGAATATAATGCCTGCTTAATTCTAATTTAACAACATCCGTTTCTAAACCGGTAATGGCAATTTCATTTATGCCATAAATTTCATTCAGTAATTGAATGGCCCAATTTGAATAGGCAGAGCCATAACTTTTAATCTTCGGATGAACCGCAGCAAGCATTTCAGAAGCTTTTTCATTATATTTTTCAATATCAAAAAGCAATCCCATTTTTTTTAAGTTTTGCGCCATTACGGAGTTCGAAGCAGGAATTACATTGTCCATCACTTCATGTTTGCGGGCAATTAAATCTTCACTTTCTGCAGAGGTATAAAAAAACATTGGTGAATCCGGATCATAAAAATTAGCGATTACATAATCAGTTAACGATTTAGCTTCTACCAGCCATTTTTCATCAAAATCATATTCGTATAATGCAATTAACGCTTCGATAAAAAACGCGTAATCATCTAAAAAACCTGTAATAGATGCCTTTCCGTTTTTATAGTTCCGGTATAAACCTCCTTTTTCCAATTTTAGGTGATTTAAGATAAAATTAGCTGCAGCAGATGCCTTTTCATAATATTGATTGTGACTTAAAACCTGAGCCGCATCGGCCAGCGCTTTAATCATCATTCCATTCCAGGCAGTTAAACATTTGTCATCCAAACCTGGCCTGATCCTTTTACTCCGCACAGCCATTAATTTTGTCTTGGCTGAGTTTACCTTATCATAAAGCACCTCCGCCGTAGTATCAAATTTTGCAAGTAAATCGTCATCGCTGATGGTTTTGCGCAGAATATTGGTTTGTTCTTCTTCCCAATTACCTTCTTCGGTAATGTTATAGTAAGCGCCGATCAGTTGGGCATCTTCACCCAAAACCTGATCGAATTCTGCTTTATCCCAAACATAGAACTTACCTTCTATCCCCTCGCTATCCGCATCTAATGCCGAATAAAATAATCCATCTGCAGAAGTCATCTCATCAGAAACCCAATTTACAGTTTCTACCACGGTCTGTTTAAAAGAATCAAACTTAGTACACTGATAAGCTTCTGCATACAAACTGATCAATTGTGCATTATCGTAAAGCATCTTCTCAAAATGCGGCACATGCCATTTATCATCAACCGAATAACGGGCAAAGCCACCGCCAATCTGATCGTAAATACCTCCCCTGCTCATTTCTTCGAGCGTATGACAAACAGCTGTAAAAACCGATTCATCATCTTTTAAAAAGCCATAACGCAATAAAAAGACCCAATTATTGGGTAAGGGAAATTTCGGCGCACGGTTATAACCTCCGTAACCAATATCGAAATGGCGTTTCCAGGGATCGATAATTTCGGTCAGGTGTTCATGGGCATATTCTTCTGTAGTTACTGTAGCGATTATCTTTTCACTGTCTTTGATCCCAGAAGTTAACCTTTCGGCATATTGAATGGCTTTATCAGGTTCATTTGCCCAAAGTGCGGCAACATTCTCCAGAATATTGATCCAATCGTTTTTTCGGAAATAAGTGCCACCATAAATCGGACGCTGATCTGGCAAACAGATGCAGTTTAAAGGCCATCCGCCACTACCTGTCATGAGTTGAATGGCATACATATAAATCTGATCAATATCCGGACGTTCTTCCCTATCAACTTTAATGCATACAAAATGCCGGTTCATCACTTCGGCAACTTCATGGTTTTCGAAACTTTCGCGCTCCATTACATGGCACCAATGGCAGGCCGAATAGCCAATGCTCACCAATATGAGCTTATTTTCTGCTTTGGCCTTTTCTAATGCTTCTGCCCCCCATTCATACCAATTAACAGGATTGTGGGCATGCTGTAATAAATATGGTGATGAAGCGTGGATTAAGTTATTGGTTTCGGACATGACAGGTTATGTAAAATGTAAGCGGGAAAATGGAATTTTAATTTCGAGGCGTAAATCTATTAATAATCTACAAACCTGTTTCTATTTAGTTTTTGTTTTTATACTTTAGTTGGAAATCTATACGATGAATGGAATTGAGCAGAAATCAGTTATTTAATGCCATAAAAGAGATTATTAGCCAATCCCGTTTGAAAGTATTTCGTGCGGCAAATTCTGCATTACTTGAATCTTACTGGCAAATTGGAAAACTTATTATTGAGGATGAGCAGCAGGTAAAATTACGTGCAGCATACGGAAAAGAGACTTTAAAAAATCTTTCAAATCAATTGACATTTGAGTTTGGGAAAGGTTTTGATGAAAGAAATTTGAATAATATGCGATCTTTCTATTCTGCATTTCCAATTTGGTACGCATTGCGTACCGAATTAAGTTGGACTCGTTACCGGCTTTTATCCCGTTTTGTAAACCCTAACCTTATACCCTATACCTTCAACCTTACACCCTAAACCTTTCCCCCTCAACCTTACACCTTCAACCTTCAACCCTAAAAAAATGAAAATCACTCATACCGAAATATACCGATTTAGCATACCGATGGAACCTTTTGTTATTGCAACAGGAACCATGCATTTTGCACAAAATGTGTTGATCAGGATTTATACGGATACAGGTATCCATGGCATTGGAGAATGCTCTGCTTTCCCGATGATTGTTGGTGAAACACAGGAAACCTGTATTGCCATGGCTAAAGATTTTGCCGCGATTTTAAAAGGTAAAGACCCTTTAGAGATTCCTGAACGGATGAACGATTTATTGGGTTATGCAGATCATAACAATACCATTAAAAGTGCTTTCGATATGGCTTTGTTTGATATTGCAGCAAAAAATGCAAACTTACCCCTGTATAAATTTCTAGGTGGAACCAAACGCACCATTGAAACTGATATGACCATTGGTATCGACACACCGGAGGGAATGGCCACTACAGCTTTGAAATATAAAAGCCAGGGTTGCCGTATCTTAAAAATTAAGCTAGGTAAAAAAGTGCATGATGATATAGAAAGGGTAAAACACATCCGCGAAGCGGTAGGTGAAGATTTAACCTTACGCCTGGATGCCAATCAGGGTTGGAGTTTCGACGATGCTTTATTTGCATTGGGCGAATTGGAAAAATACAATATTGAGTTCTGCGAACAACCCATGCGCACCTGGTATGATGATAAATTACCGGAGCTGAATGTAAATTCGCCAATTAAATTAATGGCCGATGAAAGCTGCTATAACCACCATGATGGCCGAAAACTGATCAACAGTCAATCTACAACCTATTTAAACATTAAATTTTCAAAATCCGGGGGGATTTTAGAAGCGCAAAAAATACATGAAGAAGCCTTAAAACATGGTGTAAAATGTATGATTGGCAGCATGCTCGAAACCCGGATTGCTTTAAGCGCCAACCTGCATTTTGCCTTGGCCAGCCCTAATATTGAGTTTTTTGACTTAGATACAGCGCTATTGGGGCATTTAGTTGATCCAGTGGTTGGTGGCTTAACTTATAACGGTTATTTTCTTGATGTTCCCGAAGAAATCGGTATAGGCGCCGAAGCAGATGAGTTTTTCTTAGAGAAATGTGAAAGCTGGACGGTTTAGCATAATAGTTTGGAGTTTGGCGTTTGGAGTCGATTAACCGATTAAAAAAATTAAACTCCAAATCAATATCTATTCATTATTTATTAACGACGTACTGAACCTCTTAAACAGATCGCTTATCCTAAAGCTCCCAGCGTATGTACATATCTCCGGCATTTGTTTTTAGGCATTATGCTAGCTTGCTCTAAAAATACGCAGGTTTTACCGAAGTACGCCTGTCAATCCCAAGGGCCAGCGAAATCAAAAAAACAGTTGCAAACCAGTGCAATTAGCACTACCAAACCTCAAACGCAGTGAGTTTTGTGTCACGAGGTACCTGCTAACCCTCACTTACCACAGCCCGACACAAAACAAAGTGCCGCTGTTTTTTTGATGTGCGTCGGCTATGTGCAAAAGGCCCATTGCTGGATTGACGAAGCATTTTTGCATACTTTTGATGCGTCAAAAGTTTGATGCCACGCGGCATAGAGCGAAAAAAATTAGGCTTATCGTTAATAAATAATGACCAGTGAACCAATAACTAATGAACTAACAACCTATCCAACGCCAAACTATCACCATTAAAAGCATTAAAATCGACTACATGGCCGATACCATTAATTTTAGCTTTATCAGAATGCTGCCAAAATTTCCAGCGGCTTTTATCCATCCTTAACTTTGGTTGATAATAATGGGCAATCCACAAAGGATAATCATCAAAATGATCGGCTAAATAATCTTCATAAAATTTAAGCCCCGTATAAACAATTGGTCTTACTTTGGTTTTCATTTCTACATAATTGAGAAAATCAGAAAGTTCTGCCCTCATTTTTAGCGGTGAAACGCCATCTAAAGATTCAATATCCACAACTGGTGGTAAATCACCCTTCTCAATATTTACCACTTGTAAGAAAAATTTGGCCTGTGTTTTACCGTCCTTTTTTGGTCTGAAAAAGTGATATGCACCGCAAATAATCCCTGCTTTTGGGGCCTCACGCCAGTTGCGTTGAAAATAGGGATCAACCAGCATTAATCCCTCTGTGGCTTTGATAAAGGCAAAACGGATACTCACCTCATCTTCCTTCATTTCCTTTACTTTTTGCCAGTTTATTTTACCCTGATAATAGGAAACATCAATTCCGTGAACCGTATATTTTTTAGGGATCTTGATGTTAAAACTCTCGTAAGTTCTGTAATTAGGGTCTTGCCCCCAATCTTTAACCCAACGCCAGGTAGCCACAAAACTTCTCAATACATAGCCGTAATAAAATGGAGAGAGTAAAATCAACAACAAACCTGCAATAACCAGTTTAAGCTGAACGGAAAGCACAGCTTTCTTTTTTCTGCCTGTTGCGGGTTTTCTGGTTGCAGGTTTCCTGACAGCAGGTTTTCTGGCGACTGGACTTTTATTTATTGGGGTTCTTTTATCTGCAGGCATGGGTTATTAATGCCGCTAAGTTGAGGAAAATGTATGGAAATAAAAAAGGCGAGTTGCCCCGCCTTGAATGTATTATTTACTCAGTTTCTATTTTTAAGGTGTTTTGATGAAACATTTGAGGCATAAAAAAAGCCTCCAGCCGAACTGAGAGGCAGACTTAATTCAGTCTAAGGAATAATCCTTATTGTGATAAGCTTTCATTAATTCAAAGGTAAAATTTAATTTTCAATTATGAATACGGGAAACCATAATTAATGAGATAAAATTTTAATTAATTTCATCTCATTATTAGACTATAGCTTGCGTACATTTAAAAAACAACTATTAATATTATATTTTCCTCTACAAAAGATCGACAAACATTAACGTAATTATAAAATATGGCAAAATTCATTTTAGGACTTGATATTGGAACCAATTCAATTGGTTGGGTTTTATTTAAGGATAATTACATATTCGATAAAGGAGTAATCATATTTCCAATAGGTACTAGTGTTGATAAAAATGGTATTGAAACTACCAAAAACATGCAAAGAGGTACTTATAGAAGAACTAGTAGAACAAACTTTCGCTATAAACTTAGAAGAAAAAGCTTGAAAAATTTTCTTGCAACTCTAAATATACTTCCCACATTTTCCAATACATTTCAAGTAAAGGAAAATTACCAAGCTTCAAACTTATATAAGCTAAGAGCCAATGCTTTAAATTCCCAAATCCCAACAGAAGAAATTGGTAGAATATTTTTGTTAATTAATAAACATAGAGGATTTAAAAGTAACAGTAAAATATTATCTAAAACTAAAGATGATGAGGGTGTTGTAAAGGCAGATATAAGTAGTTTATCTGAAGCAATGATAAAAAATGAAGCCCAAACTATTGGTGAATATTTTCACAAAATGTACGAGAAATCATCCAACTTATTTAATGATGGAAAGTGGCATAATATAGATGAGCCTTTTGATGAAAGAGCTATTGACGGTGAGGGTGATTTTTCGCTCAACAATAATAAAGGAATTCGTAGAGAAGGAAGATTTGTTGGTAGAGAAATGTATGAGAAGGAGTTTGATTTAATTTGGGATAAACAAAAAGAATATTACCCTCAACTAACTGGAAGTAAGCAAGAATATGATGAAATCTCAAAGTTACCTGTAGAACAGAAAAGAGATAAACTTATAGTATTCAAAGAAACTTATTACTGGAAAATTAAACAACAAACCATTTTTTTTCAAAGACCTCTAAAAAGTCAGAAAAAATTTATAGGAAAATGTCAATTTGAAAAAAATAAAAGAACAGCTCCAGCAAGTTCGCTTTTATATCAAGAATTTAGGGTTTGGAAACAATTAGCTGATATTCGATACACAGATAAATTAAATAATATTTATTCCCAACCTCTTTTGCCAGAATGGAAGCAAAAAGTTTTTGACTACCTACAAATAAATCTTTCTCTTAATTTAAGGGAAGGAAATAAGAAAAAGGATGGAACAAAGAATATAGATATTTTAGATGTACTGGAAATATCAAATAAAAAGAATTTTCAGTTTAATTATGCTATTGATGAGGGAGAGAAAAGTTTTCATGGGAATAAAACTTTATACGCCATCCATTCGGCTTGCGGTGAAGAAAAGTTCAATCAGTTAGTAGCAGAAGATAAATTGGAAAAACTTTGGCATATCTTATATATGGCTAAAGATGATAAATGGCTACAGGATACCCTTACTTGGAAATGGGGTTTTAATAATGATGCGGCAACAAAATTAGTTGAAATGGGACTTGAAGAAGGCTTCGCAAACTATTCTAGCAAAGTATTAGAAAAAATAATTCCGTTTTTAAAAGAGGGTAAAGATGAGCATGATGCATTGATACTTTCAAATTATATCCAAGCATCTGATGAATATAAAGAGACAATCATCCTTGAAAAAAGAATTAAGCAACTTTCAAATAATGAATTGCGAAACCCTGTAGTAGAAAAGGCTGTGGGAGAAACAATAAGATTAGTTAATTCAATTTTAAGGTTCCATGATATTGAGCAAGAAAATTTCACTATTAGGATCGAAAGTACAAGGGAGTTTAAAAAACCAAAAAAAGTACGAGAAGGTATTAGAAGACAGAATTTAGATACTGAAAAGAGAAGAGAAGAATATGCCAGATTCTTAAATGAAAAAAAAGAGAAAGGTGAACTAAATTTCAGTAGATACATCCAAAAGAATGATAGTATTATCAACAAATTCGAGTTATGGCTTGAATTAGGAGCAGATAAAGACGATGCCGAATTTAAAAACTTTGAAAACCTAATCGGAAGAAAAGATAGAGAAAAACATACACTTTGGCTCGACTGTAACAGAATTTGTCCTTATTCTGGCAAAGTAATCTCTCTATCCAAGTTATTCAGTCCAGAAATTGAAATTGAACACATTATCCCTTATAGTTGGAGTTTGGATGATAGCTTTACTAATAAAACGTTAACCTTTGGTTACATTAATAAAGAAAAAGCCAACAGATCTGCTTATGAATACATGAAAAGTAAGGGTGAAGCAGAATTTAAAATTTATCAAAACAGAATAAAGGGTAATAAACTGTACAGTAAGGAAAAAACTGAAGAAAGATTTTTAAGTGCTAAGCCAGAGCAAACTTTCACTAATGCACAAGGCCGAAATTCATCATACATTGCCGTATATGTTAGAAAAAAGCTTCAAGAAGTTTGCAGAAATGTACAGTTTACTAATGGATTTGCTACGAGCGAATTAAGAAAAAATGACTGGCGTTTAGGAACTCTTCTAGACAAAGTTAGATACAAAGAAGAGACAGGAATTGAAGTAGATGAATATACAAGAGAATTTTCAAACTATAGAAGAGATTTTGAACAATATAAAAAGAGAAAAGCAAAAAGTACAGATATCCAAAAAACAGATTGGAAAAACTTAACACCTGAGATAACTTCAGAATATGAAACCGAAACTAAAAACCCTATTTATGAATGGTGGCAAGAGCTTCAAAAATTTGATGCTTTTAGAGGCGCTAAAGGGAAGAAAGATAGGTCGGATCACAGACATCATTTGCTAGATGCTATTGTAATAGCTATGTGCTCGCCAAGAATTACCCAACAATTAAGCTTATTAAATCAATTAAGAGAAAAACAAGGCGTTTGTCTTTATGATGAAAAAGGTGATTTAACCAGAGAAAGGATTGATATGCCTATTTTATATTCAGAAATTAAAGACGCGCTGAAATCTGTACTTATTTATCATAAAGCAGAGCAAAGATTAATAACATCTAAGCAAAATCGAATTCATAAAAAGAAACACTCTAAGGATGATTATTCTTTTATTAAACAAAGAACTATTGCACCCAGAGGGAGTTTAGTGGGTGATAGTTTTTATGGAAAGCTTAAGAATCCAGAAAATCAAGGTTTTGTCAAAAATGATGTATTTGTCAAAAGGGTTATTGTAAATGGGGAAAACTTCAAGGATAAGAATAGCCTTGATAAAATTATTGACAAGAACATAAAAAAAATATTAGAACTACGCCTCGAGAAATATCTTGGTAAAGGAGAAAAAGCGTTTAGCGAAGATGCTCTTCTAAATGACCCATTAGTTATTTATAGTTTAATCGATTATCCTAACGGATTACCAAAAAACCCAACAAGTAAAGCAGGGAATAATTTACCTGTTATTAAGAAGATAAGAGTAGCAAATAAAAACTCAAGAAATCTAATTCAGCTTGTTGCTAAAGATGAAGAACAAAACGTAGTAAATGCCAATAGATATTCGGAAGCAGATGGAAATTACGTAATGGCTTTATATGAGAAGAAAGAAGTAGATAAAAAAGGAAAAATAAAGATCAAAAGAGATTTTGAAATAGTATCATTCTTCAAAGCAGTGGATAGAAGAAGGAAAGGAGAGAAATTGTTTGCTGATGAAAAACGGCAAGAAGATGGAACCTATTTACCTTTAATGAAATCGTGTCCTTATCTAAAAGCTGGTGATTTTGTAATAATGTATGAAAATGAAGAGTCAGAAATTGAATGGAATAAAAAAGAAGATTTAATGAAACGCCTATACAAGGTCTCTCAGTTAAGTTCTAAAATTGTTAGTAAAATTTATGAATATGGTGACATCTTTTTCATTAAACACAACATTTCTTCATCTAATGCAAAATATGAAAGTATTGCATACACTAACTCGGTGAAAAATAATTTCTTGCAAAACTCTCACAAACAACTGAAAGCCATAAAAGTAGAAGTAAGCCAAATTGGAATAATTAAACCTTATAGCTTATGAAAAAACACTACAAAAACAACACTCCTGATGAAGAGCACAAAGTTGATGAACCATTAGCTATTTATCAAACTAAAAAAACCAATAAAAATCTTCAACTCAAATAAACTTCATCATTAAACAATCGCCAATTGAAAGGATAAAACATACAGTTGGTTTAATTTTAAGAACTTACTATTTAACCAATGAAAGTTAAGAATTATAAAACGAAATAACATAATAAGAATAATCAAATCAACATGATTTTACTTGCAGAAAGATACCAATAGCTACTTAGTAGCACTTGCCCGACCAAAATATATATGACACTTTAATATCGATAGAATAAGGACGGGCAATATGAAGTTTAAAGAATAATAAACTCGAAATAAATATTTCCTATTATTTATCCGAACAAACGATGTCAAAACCAGCCCTTAAAAAAGAACTCTCAAAACTGACCAAAGAGCAATTGGTAGACCATATTTTAGACTTGTATGATAAGAACAATTCAGTAAAAGAATTTTATAACTTTTACCTCAATCCAAAAGATGAGCAGGAATTGGCAAAAAAGTACAAAAAAATAATCCGCAAAGAGTTTAACGTAGAAAACCCGATAAAAAGTACTGAAAAATTTTCAGTAGCAAAACGGGCAATCTCCGATTTTAAAAACCTGCAACCTTCGCCAGAGTCTTTAGCAGATGTGATGTTGTATTTACCAGAAAGTGCCTGTGAACTTACTGCCTTATATGGAGATTTTTCTGAACAGTTTTATAATTCAGCGTATAACAATTACAGGGCTGCATTAGGTTTTTTAGCTAAACATGGGTTATTAGATAATTTCAAGGTCAGGGCTGAGCAGTGCGTAAATTGGGCTTCTAACTGTGGTTATGGCTTCGCAGATGATATAGCTGATGCTTTCTATGAATATTATTAAACCAATCTAATGAAATAGTTTACATCCATTAAATTATGATCAAAAGAACGCTCCACTTCTCTAATCCGGCCTACTTGAGTCTGCATCAAAATCAGCTCGCTATTGATTTACCTCATTTAAAATCACTAGGCGAAAAGGAATCTAAAAAAGCCATTCCGATTGAAGATGTGGGCATTATTATTCTGGATCATCAACAAATTACCATCACGCATGGCTGCATAGCCGCGTTATTGGAAAACAATGCAGCCATCATCACCTGTAACCAAAGCCGGCATCCTACGGGTATGATGTTACCTATTGACGGGCATAATACACAAAGTGAGCGTTTCCGGTACCAGATTGATGCTTCGCAACCTTTAAAAAAGCAGCTCTGGCAGCAAACCGTCCAGGCTAAAATTTTAAACCAGGCTGCGGTATTATTCAACCGGAATATACCTTGTGAAAATATGGTACACTGGGCGAAATCAGTTCGTTCAGGCGACCCGGATAATTATGAAGGCAGAGCCGCAGCCTATTACTGGAAAAATGTATTTCCAAAAAAAATAGATTTCTTCAGGGGACGGGAGGGCGATCCGCCTAATAATTTACTAAACTATGGTTATGCCATTTTAAGGGCCATAGTGGCACGTGGCCTGGTTTGTTCGGGCCTGCTTCCTACCCTTGGCATTCACCATAGAAACAAATACAATGCCTATTGCCTGGCCGATGACATCATGGAGCCTTACCGGCCGTATGTAGATGAAATCGTATTGGGGATAATCGATCGGGGCGAAAACTTTTTAGAATTGGGTACTTCAATTAAAACGCAGTTGTTGGGCATTGCCACTGTAGATGTGCAGTTTGAAAGAAACAAAAGCCCGCTGATGGTTGGCTTGCAAAGCACTACTTCTTCCCTGGCAAAATGTTACGAGGGCACGATTCGAAGAATCAACTACCCAATCATGAGAAATTTTGACGCAAGGAGGCTGTCGAAATTTAATATTGAAGACGATTCGCCTGCAATTACAGCAAATGAAATTTCGGAACCAGGTAATGATGCAAACCATGATGAATTGCCTTTTTAATAGATGCGTTTAAATGAATACCGGATTTTGTGGATATTAGTTTTTTTCGATTTACCTACAGAAACAAAGAAAGAACGCAGCGTTGCTTCTAAATTTCGTAAGGAAATTTTACGAGACGGCTTTGCGATGTTTCAATTTTCTATCTATTTAAGGCATTGCAGCAGTCGCGAAAATGCAGACGTCCACATTAACCGGGTAAAAAGACTATTGCCTGAAAAAGGACATATTGGTATTATGACCGTTACTGATAAACAATTCGGTATGATGGAATTATTTTACGGTAAAAAAGAAAAAGAACTACCGGATACACCACAGCAACTCGAATTGTTTTAATTCACCACTCTCATAGCACTTGCCCCGAGGTTTCCGGGGTGCTCAAAGAGCATTATGTCTCTTAAAATTACAAATACAATCAAAAAAACTATTTAGAATAAAAATCCGGAAGCATTTGCAACCGGATTTTTTTAATTCTAATTTTTAAACTAACCTACTGATGGATAGTTAATTGAACTAAGGTATGTTGTTGTAAATATCAGTAGTTCAAAGAATGAAAGCAAATCACAACAGTAATCCTGCAAGCAGCTTCCGCGCTCGGTTGTTGTAAATATCAGTAGTTCAAAGAATGAAAGCAAATCACAACAGGCTGTAAAGATGTTTATAGTAAGTTTTAGTTGTTGTAAATATCAGTAGTTCAAAGAATGAAAGCAAATCACAACTGGCTTGCATTGCTTCCCAGCAAATAACCAGTTGTTGTAAATATCAGTAGTTCAAAGAATGAAAGCAAATCACAACCAAATCTTTATCGGTTTGTTCAAGCTTAGGTTGTTGTAAATATCAGTAGTTCAAAGAATGAAAGCAAATCACAACTTGCAGACACAAGACTTTTGTAACCTTCAGGTTGTTGTAAATATCAGTAGTTCAAAGAATGAAAGCAAATCACAACTATCTTTTGAACTTTGAATAAGCGCATCGGGTTGTTGTAAATATCAGTAGTTCAAAGAATGAAAGCAAATCACAACGGGCTACCGCAACAGATATATTGCCTAAATGTTGTTGTAAATATCAGTAGTTCAAAGAATGAAAGCAAATCACAACTGGTTGTATGGCTTATAAATTCTGGTAGAAGTTGTTGTAAATATCAGTAGTTCAAAGAATGAAAGCAAATCACAACCCTGTCGGGTGATGGCTGTACCACCGGAAAGTTGTTGTAAATATCAGTAGTTCAAAGAATGAAAGCAAATCACAACTACAAGCTGGGCAGCCGTCAAGCGGAAAAAGTTGTTGTAAATATCAGTAGTTCAAAGAATGAAAGCAAATCACAACTCTGCAACGTATAATGGGACATGAAAAAGTGTTGTTGTAAATATCAGTAGTTCAAAGAATGAAAGCAAATCACAACTTATTAAGCCATATCTTCTGTTCCGGCATCGTTGTTGTAAATATCAGTAGTTCAAAGAATGAAAGCAAATCACAACCTGGCAACACCGTGAAATCATCGAAAATTGGTTGTTGTAAATATCAGTAGTTCAAAGAATGAAAGCAAATCACAACAGGGTTCCGCAAAGCAGTACTGGTGATGAAGTTGTTGTAAATATCAGTAGTTCAAAGAATGAAAGCAAATCACAACTCTCCCGGGCTGTGCTTTCATCCAAAGCCAGTTGTTGTAAATATCAGTAGTTCAAAGAATGAAAGCAAATCACAACTCTTCTGGGTTGTTAATTCTGTTGCAATAAGTTGTTGTAAATATCAGTAGTTCAAAGAATGAAAGCAAATCACAACTCATCTTAATTCCCTTTCTTTTTAGTAATAGTTGTTGTAAATATCAGTAGTTCAAAGAATGAAAGCAAATCACAACTCATATCGTTGTTGATGATGCTCCGGTTTTGTTGTTGTAAATATCAGTAGTTCAAAGAATGAAAGCAAATCACAACTCGTTTAGGCTTTGCAAGAGATAACAAAATGTTGTTGTAAATATCAGTAGTTCAAAGAATGAAAGCAAATCACAACCTCCTCGGTGTTTTCCCGCTCCGCAACGGTGTTGTTGTAAATATCAGTAGTTCAAAGAATGAAAGCAAATCACAACTGATTTATACAATGATTTATTAGCCCAGGAGTTGTTGTAAATATCAGTAGTTCAAAGAATGAAAGCAAATCACAACTGGTGCCGGAGCAACAATATTTGCATCGACGTTGTTGTAAATATCAGTAGTTCAAAGAATGAAAGCAAATCACAACAGCCTAGAACCTCATGAAGAACAGGTTCCTGTTGTTGTAAATATCAGTAGTTCAAAGAATGAAAGCAAATCACAACTTTTCCGACTTAACTTTTTCAATAGTTCTAGTTGTTGTAAATATCAGTAGTTCAAAGAATGAAAGCAAATCACAACTTGTAAAGCAGCTTTATAATTTTGCTGGATGTTGTTGTAAATATCAGTAGTTCAAAGAATGAAAGCAAATCACAACTCTGTTGTGTTTGTTAGTTGTAACATGACGTTGTTGTAAATATCAGTAGTTCAAAGAATGAAAGCAAATCACAACTACTAACAGTATGCACCTTTATATTCTTAGTTGTTGTAAATATCAGTAGTTCAAAGAATGAAAGCAAATCACAACTTTATGATAGTAGCTTTTACACTACTATTTGTTGTTGTAAATATCAGTAGTTCAAAGAATGAAAGCAAATCACAACAGCAAACAATAACTTTAGCTTTAGGATATTGTTGTTGTAAATATCAGTAGTTCAAAGAATGAAAGCAAATCACAACATGACATGTCAAAACCTTCATTTTCTAAGTGTTGTTGTAAATATCAGTAGTTCAAAGAATGAAAGCAAATCACAACTACTCATTGCTTGAGATTTTAGGGTTTATGTTGTTGTAAATATCAGTAGTTCAAAGAATGAAAGCAAATCACAACAATGTTTATTTACAATTAATTCCGGTAAAAGTTGTTGTAAATATCAGTAGTTCAAAGAATGAAAGCAAATCACAACCCTTTTCCTCATAGAAATTTATAGCAACATGTTGTTGTAAATATCAGTAGTTCAAAGAATGAAAGCAAATCACAACTGATGGTGATATCCGCATTATCGAGAGTAGGTTGTTGTAAATATCAGTAGTTCAAAGAATGAAAGCAAATCACAACTCAGCGACGAAAACTTAGACTTGACAAAAGGTTGTTGTAAATATCAGTAGTTCAAAGAATGAAAGCAAATCACAACTATTAACCGTTAAAAAGCTTACGGCAAAGCGTTGTTGTAAATATCAGTAGTTCAAAGAATGAAAGCAAATCACAACAGCCTAACGGTAATTTCGCAACACCTGATTGTTGTTGTAAATATCAGTAGTTCAAAGAATGAAAGCAAATCACAACTGTTTGGACTGCTACTTTAAGAAATTTTAAGTTGTTGTAAATATCAGTAGTTCAAAGAATGAAAGCAAATCACAACTCTTCTGTCATTTTGACTTTAGTTTAAATAGTTGTTGTAAATATCAGTAGTTCAAAGAATGAAAGCAAATCACAACGGTCTTGTACTAATACTTTGAATTTTTTTTGTTGTTGTAAATATCAGTAGTTCAAAGAATGAAAGCAAATCACAACCGCTACGACGTTTATTTAAAATTTCTAATTGTTGTTGTAAATATCAGTAGTTCAAAGAATGAAAGCAAATCACAACTGAGTAAGCCGGAAAGTATTAACCTGGCTTGTTGTTGTAAATATCAGTAGTTCAAAGAATGAAAGCAAATCACAACTAATTCAACATTTTGTTTTGAATATATTTTGTTGTTGTAAATATCAGTAGTTCAAAGAATGAAAGCAAATCACAACTAGCCAAACCAGTTGCAACAGCTACACCAGGTTGTTGTAAATATCAGTAGTTCAAAGAATGAAAGCAAATCACAACCGGCAATGGCTACCATTTCGCCAAGTATCGTTGTTGTAAATATCAGTAGTTCAAAGAATGAAAGCAAATCACAACTGGAACACTTGGCCTCAAGAATTTGATAGGGTTGTTGTAAATATCAGTAGTTCAAAGAATGAAAGCAAATCACAACTGGTCATGTGCCTGGCAAGTTGTGGGATCTGTTGTTGTAAATATCAGTAGTTCAAAGAATGAAAGCAAATCACAACTAACTACCGTTGTCGGTATTTACATATTTAGTTGTTGTAAATATCAGTAGTTCAAAGAATGAAAGCAAATCACAACCAAACTGCATTACAAAATCTCTCTTTTTCAGTTGTTGTAAATATCAGTAGTTCAAAGAATGAAAGCAAATCACAACCGTAAACACAAATTACTGATAAAGGGGTGAGTTGTTGTAAATATCAGTAGTTCAAAGAATGAAAGCAAATCACAACTCCGGCAAATGATATTGACCTGAATTTTTGTTGTTGTAAATATCAGTAGTTCAAAGAATGAAAGCAAATCACAACTGGTTAATCATTTACGTCTATCTGGTGATGTTGTTGTAAATATCAGTAGTTCAAAGAATGAAAGCAAATCACAACGGTAAAACTTATCTTGAGTTAAAAATAAGGTTGTTGTAAATATCAGTAGTTCAAAGAATGAAAGCAAATCACAACCCTACGATCAGGAGGCTATGCGCTTCCTTAGTTGTTGTAAATATCAGTAGTTCAAAGAATGAAAGCAAATCACAACTATAATGGATGATGCTGCCGATGAAGTACAGTTGTTGTAAATATCAGTAGTTCAAAGAATGAAAGCAAATCACAACATGCCCTGTATCCACAAGGCGGGAGAACTAGTTGTTGTAAATATCAGTAGTTCAAAGAATGAAAGCAAATCACAATTGCTTAAGGAAGATGTCCTTTTTCGGGTCGGTTGTTGTAAATATCAGTAGTTCAAAGAATGAAAGCAAATCACAACTTTCTATTGTTACGATCTCAGGCGTTTCAGTTGTTGTAAATATCAGTAGTTCAAAGAATGAAAGCAAATCACAACTGATTCGTTGATTAAACCAGATAATTTTTGTTGTTGTAAATATCAGTAGTTCAAAGAATGAAAGCAAATCACAACTTGACATAATTATTTGTTTGTTTATCTATTGTTGTTGTAAATATCAGTAGTTCAAAGAATGAAAGCAAATCACAACTAATCGGCTTAGATTATTTACAATATCGAAGTTGTTGTAAATATCAGTAGTTCAAAGAATGAAAGCAAATCACAACAACGCTTTGCAATAAATTATCACGTTCAAAGTTGTTGTAAATATCAGTAGTTCAAAGAATGAAAGCAAATCACAACCAACATCTTAGTCCACATTTCTATTAATTGTTGTTGTAAATATCAGTAGCTCAAAGAATGAAAGCAAATCACAACTAGCGTTTTATACATCATGTTTATTTTGTGTTGTTGTAAATATCAGTAGTTCAAAGAATGAAAGCAAATCACAACTGATCAACCATGATACACGAATTAAGTAATGTTGTTGTAAATATCAGTAGTTCAAAGAATGAAAGCAAATCACAACTGACGAAAGCTTTCGATAAAGTTACTACTTGTTGTTGTAAATATCAGTAGTTCAAAGAATGAAAGCAAATCACAACCCTCAGAGCAGTTTGATGCAATGCCTGACGGTTGTTGTAAATATCAGTAGTTCAAAGAATGAAAGCAAATCACAACAGGCTACTCTTACTGTTATGCCGCTAAAAGGTTGTTGTAAATATCAGTAGTTCAAAGAATGAAAGCAAATCACAACATACAAACATAATATTTAGACTATGATATTGTTGTTGTAAATATCAGTAGTTCAAAGAATGAAAGCAAATCACAACGGATAACTTGAGCAATGTTTGTGCTATCCCGTTGTTGTAAATATCAGTAGTTCAAAGAATGAAAGCAAATCACAACCAAACTGCATTACAAAATCTCTCTTTTTCAGTTGTTGTAAATATCAGTAGTTCAAAGAATGAAAGCAAATCACAACTCGGAAATGTATTACTTGGTTTGCAAGGTTGTTGTTGTAAATATCAGTAGTTCAAAGAATGAAAGCAAATCACAACCAGGTAGATAATGTATTTTCCAACATGGCGTTGTTGTAAATATCAGTAGTTCAAAGAATGAAAGCAAATCACAACTGACAAGCCAGTAACAAACAAAAATGCAGTGTTGTTGTAAATATCAGTAGTTCGGCAGCATTCAAGCAAATCACAACGCGGCACGGACATCAGCACAATTTTGGGTTTGTCGGTTCAAATTTAATCGGTAACTGGCCATAAGATTTGGTTTTAAATTTAATTGTACCAAACCTATTTAATGTGATACACAATTTTATACGGTTAACCGTAAACATAAAAAGAATGGCTTAAATGTGTGATTCAGAACTCCAACTCAACCTTCCTCTACCACCCAGCTTAACTTATCCACCTGCTCCATTATCTCCTTTTCCACTTTAGGTTGCGCCACAAAATCGACAATTACACCATCCTTTACATGCAGGGCCTGAATAATTTTACCTGCATAATAACGCCGGTCGGCAAAGCGGGCAGCATCCGTAAAAAATGAAATGCCCATGGCGAAAATCAACGCTTTATCGCCCTGGTGATTCAGGTGTAAGGTCAAGGTTGTTTTCGAAAAATGGCTGTTGCTTAAGGGTATCACCAGGTCATTTACTTCCATAATTTCGTAGCCGCCCTGATCATCCAGTTCGAAATGAAAGCCCATCACATGCAATCGTGCTTCGGTAGCCTTAGGATGCGGTTTCAGGAGGGTTTTGAGTTCGCACTTAGGCAGAATAAGTTTTACTAATCCATCGGGTTCTATGCACAAAACCGTTTCGCGAAGCCACAACTGTTCCAGGGCTTTGCTGCTGTTAAATTCGAAACCTTTAAGCAAAGTGATGTTACCGTCAATTAATTTTTTATTTCCTGCCTGTTCGGCCGGGATGGTTTTAAAGATTTCGATAAAACGTTTGTTCAGGCGATTCAGGAGATCGCCATAAGCATAAAGTTTAACCAGCGGTGCAAATGCTTTCCGGATGTAGGCGGCATTTCTGCTGGCCGTGCCAAAATCTCGACTGCTTTTTTTGCTTGCTTCCGTTTGCTGTTTGTGGGCAGCTTTTTGTCTGACAACATCCGTATTTCCGCGTTTGTAAAAAACAAGATCGCCCAGTTGTCCATTAATTTTAATAATTCCATTCTGGCTAGCCATAATTTTAGTATATTAGGTTAAACAAAAGGGATGATCATCCAATTTAATCAATCTGATTTAAAAATCCCAAAAAAAATATTCCAAACCCCACCTTCACGCCACATTTACCCCACGTTTAAGCCACCTTCCGGCCAGGCTTGCTTATGCCCAACTGTACACCAACTTAACTATAACTTCGGCTTTGCTTCGGTTGAAATGGAGCTATGGTGAAGGTCAGCGATATCACAGATCTGCATCGCTTTCGGTTGGCGGGTTAACAATAGCTAAATAAAAGGTAAAGAAAAACCTAGTTTAGTGTTATTTTGGTCCACAGCGATGTCGGTATTGGGGTATGGAAAATGGTATGAAGACAAGCTTACAAAACACCGGAATATTTAGGAGCTCAGGTCTTATGGTTCCCGCCTGTGCGGTAATGGCGACCGTATTAGAAAGTCCAAAGATCTCTCCGCTACGGTCGAGATGACGATAGTGGGTGCCCCTCATAGTTTCAGAGGAATAAATTTACGGATGCCTGTCTATGCTTCACGCTATCCGGCCTGGGATATGATGGAAGGAGAAAACGTTAAAGCTTTTGCACCTCCTTTCAACTTACCACTACCCAGAGGCAGCACGCCCTCCCCGATTTTTCATCGGGGCTTGTGCTGACGACCTCAAAGCTTTGACGAATTTATCCGACATCAGATCCAAGCCTTGATTTATGCCTTCTTAGTTGTTGTTTTTAAAGGTAGTCATGCTTTCGCTACGCTCAGGTTTGGTTACCTTTTTATCAAGAAAAAGGTAAGAGCCCTTCGGTGGCGGTGGACCTGTACCAATTTTTCATCGGTAGCCGAGGCAAGCCCGAGCTAGGGGAAAAACCTTTAATTGTCATTCTGAACGAAGTGAAGAATCTTTAGATCAAAAGATCCTTCGTACCTCAGGATGACAGAAAATAACAATGCAAGCCTGAATATTATTTCCTAACCACCCCTGCCCCTCCTAAATCAGGAGGGGAGTTCCCCTCATAGTTTCAGAGTGATCAATTTACGGATGCCTGTCTCTGCTCCATGCTATCCGGCCTAGCAGATTTTCGTAGAAATAAGCATTGAAATTCTTGCACAAGCCCACAATACACCGCTGCCCAAGGCAATATAAAGTCCCGATTCTTCATCGGGGCCTCCATATTGCCGCAGTAAGAATTTCGATAGCTTAGTTCAAGAAAGGATGCAAGCCTTGATCTTTTGTTTCTTTTCTATCAAGAGAAAAGAAAGAGCCCCTCGGCGGCGGTGAGCCGAGGCAAGCCCGAGCGAAAGGGCAAGAATAGCGACCGCTTTAAGATTCCCGCCTGCGCGGGAATGACGATCGTATTACACCTCCTTTCAACCTACCACTTTTTTCAGTTGGATAGCAGATATTGAATTAAAATGATTAAATAATACCTGGCTTTTGATATTTTTACGGCATCTAAATAGACCATGTTCAAACTTATTTTCAACACTTATAAAACATCATTTAGCGGGTTAAGCAAAGAAACCTGGCTGTTGAGCATTGTAATGATGTTTAATCGTTGTGGAAGTATGGCTGTTCCTTTTATGGGCTTATACGTTACCCAAAGTTTACATCGCTCGGAAATGGACGCTGGTTTAATAATTACCTTATTTGGTGTAGGTTCAATTCTCGGTTCTGCAACAGGAGGAAAACTGACCGATATGATTGGTTTTCGGCCGGTGCAAATTTTATCATCGATTATCGGCGGACTGTTTTTCATCTTTTTCTCAACCATTACACATTTCTCCACACTTTGCGTTTTGGCAGTTGTCATCAGCTTTTTTTCAGAAGCATTTCGCCCTGCAAATTTTACAGCGGTGGCACATTATGCAAAGGAAGGAACCATTACCCGCTCCTATTCGCTCAACAGGCTGGCTGTGAATATCGGTTGGTCTGTAGGCATTAGTTTGGCAGGAATTATTGCTTCAATTAATTATAAGCTTTTGTTTATTGTTGAAGGTGGGGTAAGCATTATTGTTGGCGTATTAATCCTGTCGTTTTTGCCACAGGTGAAGGGTTTTATCCAGAAGGCAAAAGAAAATGCCATCAACATGGTTATCATGAAACCCTGGAAAGATATTTTTTACGTAAAATTTATTTTGCTTACCACTGTTTTTATCACTTGCGCATTCCTGATGTTCAGGGTTGTACCGGTATTTTTTAAAGAGCAATGGCACATCAATGAATTTGCTATTGGCATCATTATCGGCATTAACGGGTCGGTTATCGCCTTGTTTGAGATGATTATGATTAATAAAATAGAAGCCAAAAGATCGCCGATGTTTTTCATTATCATTGGTGCCGTATTATTTTCGATATCATATATCTTGCTGAGTGCTCCGGTTAGCTATCATCTGGTTGCAGCAGTTATTGTCATTATCATATTCACCGGTGGAGAAATGTTTTCACTACCATTCATTAATACAATTGTAATTAGCAGAAGTAATGAACATAACAGAGGGCTATATGCGGCCGGCTACACTTTAAGTTGGTCATGTGCCCAGGTTATCGGACCATTGTTTGGCTTTTTTGTTGCCAAAAATTTTGGTTACAACTGGCTCTGGTTCGGACTGGCCTGTATGCTTTTATTATGTGCCTGGGGGTTTAATACACTTGATAAAAGACAGGCAAAAACTGTTTTACAAAAAACTGAAGCTCAGCTGGAAATTGAATAAAATCTCCAGCCGAACATTCTTTATTTTACTTTCTGTGCTTTTACCCCTTCGTTGGTAATTTTTACGGGCAAAATCATACCTGCTGCATCAAATTTCATTTCATCAATACAGGTAACGCGATGATTACCATCAGTTTCGGTTAAAGGCCTGCGGTGATATACAATATAATAGGCTCCTTTTTTCTCATTGATAATTACGGAATGATGGCCCGCACCGGTTGCAATTGCTGCATCTTGCTTTAAAATTTTACCTACCCTTTTAAACGGACCGAAAGGTGAATCGCCAACTGCATAAGCTACTGAATAGTCTGGACCAGTCCAGCCACCCTCGCTCCACATAAAATAATATTTACCATTTCTGATGAACATATATGGGCCTTCTACATAATTATCAGGGGTTATTTCTTTAAAGATTGTACCATCTTCAAAAGGTAAAAAGCCAGTAAAATCTTTATTTAATTTAGCAACATTACAGTGTTTCCAGCCCCCATAAATTAAATAATACTGGCCATCTTTATCTTTAAACACAAACTGATCGATCGGTTGCGCACCGTTATGAAATTTATCTACCAAAGGTTTTCCGAGGTGGTCTTTATACGGTCCCTCTGGTTTATCGGCAACGGCTACACCGATCCCACCCACTTCATTATCGCTCTGGATATCGTTGGCGCCGAAAAACAAATAGTATTTCTTGTCTTTTTGAACAATGGCTGGTGCCCACATGGCTTTGTTGGCCCATTTTACAGCAGCCGTATCTAAAATATGAGGGTGTTTTTTCCATTTCACCAAATCATCTGAGGAAAAAGCATCCAAAAATACCTGTTCCTTATACTTTGCCGAATAGGTTGGATAAACCCAGTATTTATTATTGAAAATAGCAGCGTCAGGATCTGCATACCAACCTTTAAATATTGGATTTCCAGACTGATTAATCGTTTTAGTATCCTGAGCAAAAGAAGCGAGCCCGGATAAAAGTAAAAGAGATGAGATGAGGTGTTTCATGGTACCAATTTAGAAAAAAATCTGTGGTAAAAAAATTTGGCGCTAGGTTTAACCGCAAAGTGCGCAAAGAAAAGACGCAAAGAACGCTACTAAAACAGCGGCAATTTTAATCTTAAATAATGATTTGTACTGTTTCGGAAAGCAAAATCTGTAGTCAATAACTTAAGGAAGCCCCGCTCTTCGTTTCAAATCCTCGCCCTCATGCTTCGGCCTGCGGGTTTTACACTTTGATCGGGTATAGGTGGCAAGGTTGGCAATACTATCTAAGTTTTATAACGACTGTAGGAACAGGCTTTGCTTTGAAGAACGAACCGCAGTTAAATAAACCCGACAGAGCTAAATAGCCCGGAATGGAGCGCAGCGAAATGAGGACTATAAGCGATGGCGGGACGAAAGTACCTATGAAACACAGAACGCTCATTTTCAAAATGGCAAAGAAATCCCTGCTTAATAAATTAGGTAGGTCTTCGACTCCGCTCAAACTGACCATAAAAATTAAATTTATTGAGTTGTTTTGGAAAGCAAAACTTGAAGTAGTTGGGTTAAAGCAGCCCTGCCCTTCGTTCCAAATCCTCGTCCTCATGCTTCGGCCTGCGGGTTTTTCACTACGGTCAGGTTTAGATGGCACGGCAAACCGTACTATCCGGAGCTGTAAGATGCATAATTAATGCCATGGCAGGAACAAGCTATGCTCTGGAAAACAGGCCACTGTTAAATAAACCCGACAGAGCTAAATAGCCCGGAATGGAGCGCAGCGAAATGAGGACTATAAGCGATGGCGGGACTACAGGCGCTTTGGAATACTAAACGCTTGTTTTCAAAAAAAAATCGTCATCTCAATCGAAGCGCAATCCCGAACTTTCGGGAGAGAAATCGGCTAAAAATAGATTTCTCGACTGCGTTGCACTCCGCTCGAAATGACGATCTGTTGCTTTATTTACTCAATTCAGCGAAATATTTATGGAATAACGGCAAAGTTTCTATTCCTTTATAATAATTGTAAATATCATATTTCTCATTTGGAGAGTGCAGCGCATCGCTATCTAAACCGAAGCCAAAAAGCACCGATTTAATGCCCAGTACATCTTCAAACAAGGCCACGATAGGAATACTGCCACCACCGCGTGTTGGAATAGCTTTTTTACCAAAACTATCTTCAATCGCTTTTTCGGCAGCCTGGTATGCAATACTATCAGTTGGGGTTACTACAGGTTCGCCACCGTGGTGAGGCGTAACTTTTACTTTTACATTTTTAGGTGCAATGCTTTCGAAATGTTTGGTAAAAATCTCGGCAATTTCTTCTGAGCTTTGATGTGGAACCAAACGCATAGAAATTTTTGCATTGGCTTTACTAGGTAAAACGGTTTTTGCACCCTCGCCAATATAACCACTCCAAATTCCGTTTACTTCTAAAGTTGGGCGTGTACCTGTACGCTCCAGGGTCGAATAACCTTTCTCCCCCCAAACTTCTTCTATATCTAAATCCTTTTTGTATTCTGCTTCGTTGTAAGGTGCAGAATTTAATGCTTTTTTCTCCTCGTCAGTTAATTCGAGTACTTTATCGTAAAAAGCAGGGATAGTAATGTGGTTATTTTCGTCGTGTAATGAAGCAATCATTTTACAAAGAATAGTTGCCGGATTGGCCACTGCCCCACCATAAACTCCTGAGTGTAAATCGCGATTCGGACCAACTACTTCAACTTCCATGTAAGCTAAACCACGTAAGCCAGTTTCGATTGATGGATGTTCCATACTGATCATCGAAGTATCAGAAATCAAAACTACATCGGCCTTTAAACGCTCGGTATTTGCATTTACAAAAATGCCAAGGTTGGCAGATCCTACCTCCTCTTCACCTTCGATCATGAATTTAACATTACAAGCCAAAGTATTGGTTTGCATCATCAACTCGAAAGCTTTTACGTGCATATAAAATTGTCCTTTATCATCACAGGCACCACGGGCGTAAATTTTGCCATCGCGTACCGTAGGCTCAAAAGGTGGTGTATGCCAAAGTTCTAAGGGATCAGCAGGCTGAACATCGTAATGACCGTATATTAAAACAGTTGGTAAAGAAGCATCTATAATTTTTTCGCCATAAACAATAGGATATCCTGCAGTTGGGCAAATTTCCACCTGATCAGCTCCTGCATCTTTTAATTTCTGTGCAACATAATCAGCTGTTTTTAAAACATCGCCTTTGTATTTCGGATCAGCACTAACCGATGGAAAACGCAATAACTCAAACAACTCATCTAAAAAACGTTGTTTGTGCGTTTCTACATAATTTTTAATCTCTTGCATAACAAAATGAATTTGGACAAATATAGGCTTTACCAGATAAAAGGCGCAGTAAACGATTAAATTATCACCTCGTTAAGCATAAAACTTTGCTTATACATGATTTCTGCATTAAATTATTTAAATGCAGAAATATTGGTGTTATCTTAAAACGTAAAAACCGTCTTTTAATAGCTACAAAAAATAATTTAATGTTTGTAAAAAAGAATAGTACGGTGTTTTTTATGTTTACTTTTTTGTAAATTGCGCCATTAAACGATGTCCTTAAATCCTGTACGAAAGAATTTTAACAATGAAGTTTAGCGCAAAAGTATTTTTATCTCTGCTGCTGCTTTTCGTTGTCCGCATTTCTTTATTCGCTCAAGGAACAATACCTCCCCCCAACCGCGTTAGTTGCCCGGAAGCAGCCCAATATTATTCAAAAGACAGTATAAATATTGTAACTTTTGGAGCCAGCACAATAGAAGGTGTTAATGGTGTTGGTTTTCAAACCATGCTTCAGAACAATTTTATAAATTGTTATACGAACAAAATCGTGGATATAACCAATCATGGTATTGGTGGCCAGACTACTTTTCAAGGGTTACTCCGGATTGACAAAGCAATAGCCAATAGAACAGGTTTTATCGTGATTGATATGGGGATTAATGATGCTGTTGCCATAGCTGCAGGCAAAGGAAATGTGGCCGAAACCGTTGCCAATATGCGGGTTTTAATTGCGGCGAGTCTTAAACAGAAATTAATCCCGATTTTGTGTACGCTTCAGTTTGTTGATGACAGAACCAATAAAGGTTATGTTGCTGTAAATGCCAACATCAGAAACCTGAATGCAGCATACAGAAAATTAGCAACAGAGTATAAAATATATATGGCTGATGTAAATGCGGCCATGAGACGCGATTTTACACTTTACCAGGATGCATTTCATCCAAATGCACGCGGTTACAGGTTAGTGAGCTATGTTATTTTTGACGCTATTAATAAAGCAATTTTCGAAAAACTCCTAAAGTTTACCGTTACTCAGAATTACCCGAATCCTGCTGCTATGCAAACATTTATTGATGTTGTTTTGCCAGAAACAGATAAGATTAATGTGCAGATTTACGATTTAATGGGCCGGTTGGTTAAAACAGTAGTGAACGAATACCTTAACGTAGGAAAACACACTTTAGAAATAAACACCTCTGCTTTTGTTCCCGGCATTTATTTTTTCAAAATTTCTTCCGATTCCGGTCAATACAATGCTGCGAAAAAGTTTATTGTAGCGAGGTAACAAAAGCATTAAATATTAGTCAGATATTTGATTAATACGTGTTAACATTTTAATTATGTCCTCCGATACATCTTTCGCAAACGAAACAGTTGATCTTGATCATCTTCCGAAGTATGAAGAAATTTCACTAAAACAACCTCATTCCAGTTATTGGAAAATTATCTGCATCAACCTGGTGATTTTTTTTGTGCTATTGGGAATTAGTGCTGGTTCGCTTTTATTGTTTGTTGATGAAATAAGACCAAATGCAGTTTGGATTATCCCTCTTTATTTCATCCTGGCCGTTGTTTTTTTTCTGCTTTTCCGTTTAAGTTTTAAAAAACGTGGTTACGCGGTACGTACGCATGATGTAATTTATAAGAGTGGAATTATTGCCGAGTCTACCACGATTGTTCCTTTAAACAGGATCCAGCACATTGAATTAAACGAAGGTATTTTTTCGCGGATATTTAAATTAGGATCCCTGCAGTTATTTACTGCAGGCGGCCAAAGCGGACATATCAACATTTCGGGTATAGCAATTGAGGAGGCAAAAAGCATCAGGGACTTACTTTTGAAAAAATTAGACCTGCTCGAAAACCCAACCACTGAAACAGAAGCGTAATGGACAACGATTTTAGCAAACCACAACGCGAATCGGCCTTTGGCATCATTATAATGGGTGCGCATACCATGCTCAAGATTGGCAAGGCGAGTTTTTTCTTATTTATTATAGCATTTGTAAAAATGCCGAATACCTCCTTTATCTACCTGATAATGGGCATCTTGGTTATTACATTAATTAGCTTCGTATTTTCTTATTTGTGGTATTTAAAATTCACGTTCTTTCTGGATAAAGAAAAGCAGGAGTTTGTGGTGAATAAAGGCATCTTCAATCGCGATCAGGTCATTATTCAACTCGATAAAATACAGCAGGTTAACATTAATCAGAATATTCTGCAGAAAATTATTGGTGTTTATGGTTTAAAAATCGACACTGCGGGTGCGCATGGAGAAGAAGTAAGTATAAAAGCCATAGATGAAACCGCTGCTTACAACCTTCAGGCGCATCTACTGAACAGAAAGGCTGTGGATGGACTGCAACCGGAAGCGATACATAAAAATGATCTGACTGAAGAAACACCATTTTTAAGGATCAGTGGCTTTACTCTATTTAAAGTTGGTTTAACGTCTAACTACGGACAAAGTTTAGCTTTACTTGCTGCTTTTTTTTACACGGTTATTTATGAAGGCCGGCAATTGCTGGATGCCTTTAAGATCAACAGAGATGAAATTCAGAATACGGTAACCGGAATGTTGACCATTGTTACGGTTTTCATTTTAATTGCGTGCCTTTTAATTGTATTGCTGATTATCAATCTGGTTAGAACCTTCTACAAATATTTCGAACTCCAGATCAGTCAGCATAAAGATGCCCTGCTGCTCTCTTCGGGATTAATTGCCAAGAAAAATACTTTGATCAGTCCAAATAAAGTACAGATTACCAAATACAGCCAGAATTACTTCCAGAAAAAGATGAATATGCTGAATATGAGTTTAAGGCAGGCTCATTTTGGTCAAAGTAAAAAAGGACATGAAATGCAGGGGAACACCTTGGAAATACCAGGCTGTAACCCTATTGAGCGTGATGAACTGTTAAAAATGATATTGGCTAAGGCACCACTAAAGGGAAAAATATTTGTTCCTGACTGGCGTTTTTTAAACCTGCCAATTTTCTTCAAACTGATTTTACCCGTTTCAATCTTTTTGATCCTGGCTTTTAATATCCCGGAGGTGAAACCTTTTATTGGTATCGCAATTGCATACTTCGTTGTAGGTGTGCTCATGATCTATATCAGCTACCGCCGGCACCGGATTTCAGTAAGTCAGGATTTCATCATCAAAACCAGCGGAATTTGGGATATTTCGAATGAAATTGTAGTGCCAAATAAGATTCAGGCAATTACTACTTTTCAATACCCCTGGCACAAAGGAGTGGATGTTGGCCACCTCACTTTACATACCGCTGCAGGTCAGATTCACTTCAAATATGGTAATTATACCGAAATTAAGCAGCTCGTAAATTATTGGTTATACCAGGTAGAGCATAAAAATGAGAATTGGATGTAGCCATACAGTTGTCCGGCCGCTAAACCGAACAACTGTTATCCTTTAATTAGCTATGATATGCTGCAGCAAAATCTTTGGCAAAATCTTCAAGTTTAATGCCACCTAAAACAGGTCTGTTTTTATAATAATCTACAAAAAGTTTTTTGCTTCTTATCGCATCGCCCATTTCTACATAGTTTTTGGCTATTTCTTCAGGCAAACCTGCGCCTACCATTCCGTTAAATGCATCTTCATCGTTAAATTCAATCCAAGGTAATTCTGGCTTACCCACGGCAGTGCCCAAAGCTTTTGCAACATCAGCCGGCGTACTTTCATCATCACTGGCTACGTATTGTATGGTTTTACCTGTAAAATTGCTTTCCAATACTTCAGCAGCTACTTCAGCAATGTTGCGGGGATGCACCAAAACAAGTTTGGCATCTGCACCGAAATTAGATCCCAATATATTTGCATGTTTAACCATATCGACGTTGGCTAAAAAGTTGATATAGAAATAACCGGCACGCAAATGTTTTACATCTACCCCATTTAATGTTTCAAAAATATTTTCCACATCATGCAATCCGGCAATTGGGCCAGTTCCATCAGACAGATCTGCACCTACACTACTTAAATTCACTACTTTTTTAACCCCCGACTCTTTTATGGCAGCAGCATAATTTTCGCCGATACCTTTAATATATGCCCTAAATTTTGGTGCTGCAAAATCTGATGGAACCATAGTGTAAATAGCGTCAGCCCCGGTAAATGCATTTGTTAAAAATTTAATATCGCTTACACTACCAATTAAGGGTATAGCGCCAAGCGATTTAATTTCTTCTGCCCTGTCAGCGTTACTGCTAATCACTTTCACTTCATGGCCTTTGGCTACCAATATTTCGGCTAGCGGCTTTGTAATATTACCTGTTGATCCTGTTAATGTTATTTTCATGATTTTTTGTTTTTAAATATTGAATACAAAGCTATATTTGTGCTTACTTTTATACAAGTACTTACCCCAAAGTATGTAACTATGACAGCCATTAAAGAAAGTTCGACCCGTAATTTTAATAAAGGCGTAGCGCTAACCAGCTGCCCTGTTACTTTTGTAATGGAAAAAATTGGTGGTTATTGGAAACCCATCATTATTTTTCATTTAATGAGCGGGCCAAAACGTTACAGCGAGTTAAAACGTGCTATACCAGAGATTACAGAGAAAATGCTGATACAACACTTAAAGCAGTTGCAAAATGATGACCTCGTTCATCGGGATGCGCGAGCCGTTATTCCGCCCGTAGTTACGTATAGCCTTACAAAATCAGGACAGGATCTGTTTCAGGTATTAGATTCGATGGTAGATTGGGCCGTTAAAAATGGCTCTGTTTAACCTCATTATAGACAAAATAAGGGTTTGAATAAAACTTTGGCTCATTTTACCATTTAAGATACATATAAGCCAATACAGGGTAGATCATGAAACAAGTTTAGCATGATGGCTTTATGTGTAGTTGATTATTAGGCGATATAATATCTTTTATTGATTGGAAATGAAAGGATGGTTTTTCATTGGAGATTGCGGTCCTGCTGTTCGCTGTAGCCCTCATGCTTCGGGGCTGCCGCTACCATCAGGTTTACGAACAGCGTAAGTGCACAATACAACCTCAAAAATGAAATACGGATCTAGCTTTTCTAAAAACCAAAAGAAATCATTTTAAATGTGCGGGATAGCCTACAGTATCATAATCCCCTTGATGTTTGCGGCTTGCTTATAAACAGCAATTACCTCATCAGCATTCTGCATGGTCTTTTTTACCGTAATCGAAACATATTTACCGGTTTTTGAGGGTTGCTCAATAAACTCATCATTGGGTAAAATGGCACGTAAATCCTGTATTTTATCTAAACCGCCTGTAATGATAAATTTAAAATTGTAAACACCCGGAAATTTTTCAACACTTTCCAGTTTCTCTTTTAAGTTGGCATAAATATCCTTGTTATCCCCATCCGGGATATCGGAAAACTCAATATCCTTATTTATTTTTTTCTCTTCCATTATCAGATTATATCAAATTCTATACCTAAAACATCAGTGTGTAATTCTGACAGCATCCTGCATTTATTTAACTCAAAATCCCGCCATTTTGCGTGAAAAACTGTTGGTTTTAAACCCTCAATAGTAGTACAAACCCAATTTACCTAAACCTTGGCGAAGCGGATACCGGCCTGGTGCGTAAGGCCTGCAGGCGTATGAGCAAAGCAAAGGGCTACACAACCCAATGAAATAAAGGTTTGGCTTTTCTAAAAAACCAAAGGAGCAGATCTACCATAGCCATATTAGCCCCAATAAAAACAAGGGCATTTTACCATATAAGATAGATAAGGGCCATATAAGCCAATACCGGATAGATTCTGACCACGAAGTAGCTATTAGACCTAAAAAACAATAAGAACAGCTAATAAAACGAGTTCAGAATGAGGGGCGTAAAATAAAGCTGTTGGTTTTAAAACCTCAATAGCAGCACAAACTCAATTTAAATAAACCTTGGCGAAGCAGATACCGGCCTGGTGCTTAAGGCCTGCAGGCGTATGAGCAAAGCAAAGGGCTACACAACCCAATGAAATAAAGGTTTGGCTTTTCTAAAAAACCAAAGGAGCAGATCTACCATAGCCATATTAGCCCCAATAAAAACAAGGGCATTTTACCATATAAGATAGATAAGGGCCATATAAGCCAATACCGGATAGATTCTGACCACGAAGTAGCTATTAGACCTAAAAAACAATAAGAACAGCTAATAAAACGAGTTCAGAATGAGGGGCGTAAAATAAAGCTGTTGGTTTTAAAACCTCAATAGCAGCACAAACTCAATTTAAATAAACCTTGGCGAAGCAGATACCGGCCTGGTGCTTAAGGCCTGCAGGCGTATGAGCAAAGCAAAGGGCTACACAACCCAATGAAATAAAGGTTTGGCTTTTCTAAAAAACCAAAGGAGCAGATCTACCATAGCCATATTAGCCCCAATAAAAACAAGGTTCATTTTACCATATAAGATAGATAAGGACATATAAGTCAATACTGCCAGATCCTGGCCACGATTAGCTATTAGACCTAAAAAACAACAAGAACAGCTAATAAAACGGGTTCAGAATGACGAACGATAAAATATGACTTTAGGTTTTAAACTAATTACTAACAACTTTGGCAAAAAGCGACAGGAATTGTTATTTTTGAACCTCAAAAAAACAGGAGCCGATTTGGATTATTTAGCAGGATTAAACCCACAACAGAGAGCAGCAGTAGAGAACACAAAAGGACCAGTAATGATTGTTGCAGGTGCAGGTTCGGGCAAAACCAGGGTAATTACATTTCGTGTAGCCCATCTTATCCAAACCGGTACCGATCCATTTAATATTCTGGTTTTAACCTTTACCAACAAAGCGAGTAAAGATATGCGCGAGCGTATCAGTAAAGTGGTTGGTGCAGAGGCGAAGAACATTTGGATGGGTACATTTCACTCTGTTTTTGCGAAAATTTTACGTGTGGAGGCCGAAAAAATCGGTTATCCAAGCAACTTTACCATTTACGATACCGACGATAGTAAAAGTGTAATCCGAGCTATTTTGAAAGAAATGCAGTTGGATGATAAATTATATGCAGCAAACTTTGTTTTTAACAGAATTTCATCAGCTAAAAATAATTTAATTTCATGGGGCGAATACCAGGCTAACGACCAGATACAGGCTGAAGATATTCAGAATAAACGCCCATTAATTGGCCAGATTTATGAAACCTATGCTAAACGCTGTTTCAGGGCTGGCGCAATGGATTTCGACGATTTGTTGTTCAAAACCAATATTTTATTAAAAGAACACCCGGATGTTTTAAATAAATACCAGCAGAAATTCAGATACCTGATGGTGGATGAGTACCAGGATACCAACTTTTCGCAGTATACCATTGTGAAAAAACTGGCTGCTGCCTATCAGAATATTTGTGTGGTAGGTGATGATGCACAGAGTATTTATGCGTTTCGTGGAGCAAACATCCAGAATATTTTAAATTTTGAACGCGATTATCCTGATTTAAAGGTTTATAAATTAGAACAGAATTACCGTTCTACCCAAAATATTGTTGATGCTGCAAGCAGTATTATTGCCAACAACAAAAATCAACTCGAAAAGAATGTATTTTCTGAAAATGCAGAAGGAGATAGAATTAAAGTTTCGCGTGCGTTTACCGATAACGAAGAGGGTAAATTAGTTGCCGAAGCCATTATCCAGGAACGCAGTACAAAAGGATACCAGCACAACGATTTCGCCATTTTATACCGTACAAATGCGCAAAGCAGGGCGATGGAGGAAGGTTTACGTAAACTGAATATTCCTTACCGGATTTATGGCGGTCAGTCTTTTTACCAACGCAAAGAGATTAAAGATTTAATTGCTTATTTCCGTTTAACTTTTAATCCGAAGGATGAAGAGGCTATAAAACGTGTAATCAATTATCCTAAACGTGGTATTGGCGATACTTCTATTGATAAAATTATTGTTGCGGCAGATCAGCATGGAAAAACCATGTGGGATGTAATTTCGAATGCGCACGAATATGTAGATGGGCGTTTAGCCAATCAACTGAACGATTTTTCCATGATGGTGCAAAGCTTCCAGGCAGAAGCGAAAAAGCTGGATGCCTATGATACAGCTTTGTTTATTGCCCAACATGCCGGTATTTTAAAAGAGCTATATACTGATGATAGTGTGGAAGGGCGTGCGAGATACGAAAATATTCAGGAATTATTAAATGGTATTAAGGAGTTTGCAGAACGAGAAGACATTGAAGAAAAAGGTCTTGATATTTTTATGCAGGATGTTGCCCTTTTAACCAATGATGATAAAGATGGTGATAAAAATAAGGATACCGTTTCTTTAATGACGATCCACTCAGCCAAAGGATTGGAGTTTAAAAACGTTTTTATTGTTGGATTGGAAGAAAATCTGTTTCCATCACAAATGTCGTTAACCAACCGCACTGATTTAGAAGAGGAGCGCCGTTTGTTTTATGTTGCCATTACCCGTGCCGAAGTAAAACTGACACTCACTTATGCCACTTCCCGCTACCGCTGGGGAACGTTAACCAACTGCGAACCAAGCCGTTTCATTAATGAAATTAGTCCGAAGTTTTTAGAGTTGGATGTTAAACCTGCTAAATCAACTACTTTCGACGGAAACTTTGATGATGATAGGAAATCATGGACTTCACAACCCCGCGACTTTATCAGCAAACCAAAACCAGCTGCTGGTGCAACCACTTCTGCCCCACCTGTACGTCCGAAAACGACATCACTACTGGCAAAAGCACACGTGCCAACACCTGGTTTCACCCCATCACAACCACATGAATTTCAGGGGGGTATGGAAGTTGAGCACGAAAAATTCGGTTTTGGAAAAATTATCAGCTTAGAGGGAACCTTACCAGATGTTAAGGCAACAGTGTTTTTCCAGGGCTTAGGCAATAAACAGTTGCTGCTTAAGTTTGCAAAACTGATGATTGTGAAGTAAACGCAGATTTCCATTTAACCACGTAAATCAACGAAGATCGTCATCCTGTCCCGATTTTACATCGGGATCAGGATCTTTATAGATTTACATAATAGCTGCTGAATCAAGTTGAGCATGACGAATGCTAATGAAAATTATGTCTAACTCAAGGCTCTCTGCGCTTTTCTCTCTGCGCTCTTTGCGGTTAAAAACACCATGGTTAAAAAGTTGAAAAACCACAAAATTATCCTTAATATTGGATTGGGTTCTCCCGATGACAAACCATGCAACTTACCAGGTTAGAAATTAAAGGTTTTAAGAGCTTTGGCGATAAAGTGACCATCAATTTTAATGAGGGTGTTACTGCTATCGTTGGTCCGAATGGTTGCGGAAAATCTAATGTAATCGATGCCATGCGCTGGGTTTTGGGCGAACAGAGCACTAAAGCCTTGCGATCGGAAAAGATGGAGAACATCATTTTCAACGGAACAAAAAACCGTAAACAGGCACAGCTTGCAGAGGTTTCATTAAGCTTTGATAATACCAAGAACATTCTTCCTACCGCTTATTCACAGGTTACCGTAACACGTAAACTCTACAGAAATGGCGATAGTGAATATCGTTTAAACGATGTTCAATGCAGGTTAAAAGACATTACCGACCTTTTTCTGGATACCGGGATCGGCTCTGATAGTTATTCTATTATTGAGCTGAAAATGGTTGATGAAATTATTACCAATAAAGAACATAGCCGCCGTTCCTTATTTGAAGAAGCATCGGGAATCTCGAAATACAAATTACGCAAAAAACAGACTTTCAGCAAATTAAAAGACACAGAGGCCGATTTAGAGCGGGTTGAAGATTTACTTTTCGAAATCGAAAAAAACCTTAAAACCTTAGAAAATCAGGCACGCAAAGCTGAACGTTATTATAAGTTAAAAGAGCAATACCGCGAACTGAGTATTCAGTTGGCTACACATCGCATTGCCTTCTTCCGTACCGACTTAAATGCTTTAGAAACACAGGAGCAAAGTCAACAGGTGAACCGTACAGAACTCAGTACCAAAATAGATACCGTTGAAGCCGAACTGCAAAAACTTAAACTAGGTAGTATCAACCAGGAAAAAAACCTTTCTGTACAACAAAAGGCCACAAATGAGGTTGTTTCTAAAATCCGCGCTTACGAAAGCGAGAAAAAAGTAAAGAACGAGCAGATGCGTTTTTTACAGGAAAAAGAAACACGTTTATCCGGCGAACTCGAAAAAGATAAAAACCAGGTTAACCACATTAAATACAACATCAAACGTTTAAATGAAGAAGTTTTAACAGAAACAGAGGTTTTTAACCGACTGGGATCTGATTTAAAGCTACTGAAATCTACGCTTGATACTTTACGCGAGCAACAACAGACCGAGAAAAACAGGATTGACAATCTGATCAAATCGGTTAACGAGCTACAAAACCAGGTATACCAATCGCAAAAAGAAATTGATATCCTGAATATCCAGAAAGATGCCCTGGTACAGGAAACTAACCGGAATGTTGATGATACCGAAACCAAAACCTTAGAGTTAAAGGCTTTCGATCATGCATTAGCCGAACTTGATATCCAGGTAAGGGAAAAACAGGCCAATATTAAAAACTTAACAGAAGCGGAAGAACTTTTGAAAGAAAAACTGGCTACATCCGAAATTAACCTCAGTTTAAACAAAGAAAAACTTACGGCCGAAAACCGTAAAAAAGATGCCAAACAGAACGAATATAACCTGACCAAATCGCTGGTTGATAGTTTGGAAGGTTTCCCGGAATCGATCCGTTTTTTAAAGAAAAACAATGCTTTTGCCAAAAGTGCCCTGCTCCTTTCTGATATTTTATTCTGTAATGAAGATTACCGCATCGCGATAGAAAATTACCTCGAACCGGTAATGAACCACTATGTTGTTGATCAGTATGCAGATGCCGTTCAGGCCATTAATCTTTTAACCGATGCCAGCCGTGGAAGGGCGAATTTCTTTATTTTAGAAAATGTTCCCGATAAAAACCCGCTTATTGGTACTCACGAAGGATTGGTTTCAGCTTTATCGGTAATCGAAGTCGACAAAAAATACCAGCACCTCTGCAACCTGCTTTTACAAAATGTATATATCGCAATAGCCGAGCAGGAAAATTTATTTAAAGCCACACCAACCGAGAGTTTAACCATTTTGGCCAAAAATGGAAAATATGCCCAAACGAGATTTACTTTGGCAGGTGGATCGGTGGGTTTATTTGAAGGAAAAAGGATTGGTCGTGCGAAGAATTTAGAAAATCTGGCTAAAGAAATTAAAGCTTCAGAATCACTGATTAATCAGTATAATGCAGCTATAAAAGCCGAAACAGACAATATATTTAACCTGAAAGAGGCTTCAAAAATTAACCAGATTAATGCTTTACAACAGGAAATGAACCGTTTAAACAACGAACACATTTCTGTGCAGACCCGCCGCGATCAATATCAGGAGTTTATCACCACTAGCGAAAACCGCAAAACGGATATCGCGCAAAAGATCGTATCTATAGAAAAAGCCTTGTCGGAGAAGTTACCCGCATTGGTTCAACTGCAAAAAAATCAGCAGGAAGCGCATATCAACCTACAAGAACAACAGCTTAATTATCAGGAAATTGCCGATCAGGTAAATGAAAGTGCGGGTAAGTACAACCAGGATAACATCCGTTTTCACCAGCAACAGAATAAACTATCAGGTTTAGAAAAAGATTTAGATTACCGTTTTGTACAGGAAGAAGCTTTAAATAAGCGCATTGCCCAAAACGACAAAGAATTACAGGAAACCCTAATCCAAATTACGGCAACCTTACAGCATACCGATCTTAACGACGATACGCTTTTGGAGATGTATCAACAACGGGAAGAAATGGAAAAAGGCCTTGCTGAAGCCGAGCAGGCATATTTTTCAAGTAAAGGAAGCATTAACGAGGTAGAAAACGACCTGACGAATATCCGCAAAAACCGCGAAGAAACTGATTTCTTATTAACCGAAATCAAGGATAAAAAGAATGCTTTAAAAATCGACTTAAATGCCTTAAAAGAACGTTTAGCTGTCGAGTTTAATATAGATATTAACGACCTTTTAGAAACCGAGACTGAAATTGAAGCGCTGGAAAGCGAGTTCGAACTGCGCCAGAAAGTAGAAAAAATGAAGCGTCAGTTGGATGAGTTTGGGGCCATCAACTCTATGGCCATGGAAGCTTTTAAAGAAATGGAAGAGCGTTATACTTTTATCCAGAATCAGAAAAAAGACCTCAACGCCGCCAAAACTGATCTTTTACAAACCATAAAAGAAATCGATGATACGGCTAAAGATAAATTTATGCAGGCTTTTACTCAGGCCCGCGAACATTTTATTGTGGTTTTCCGCTCTTTATTTAACGAAGAAGATAGCTGCGACCTGATTTTATCAGATATCAACAATCCTTTAGAGGCCGATATTGATATTATTGCCCGTCCAAAAGGGAAAAGGCCATTATCTATTAACCAACTATCAGGTGGAGAAAAAACGTTAACAGCTACTGCCCTATTGTTTTCACTTTACCTGTTAAAACCTGCGCCTTTCTGTATTTTCGACGAGGTTGATGCCCCATTGGATGATACCAACATTGATAAATTCAATAATATTATCCGAAAATTCTCAGATCAATCGCAGTTTATCATCGTATCACATAACAAACGTACCATTGCCAGTACCGATATCATTTATGGGGTAACTATGGTAGAGCAGGGCGTTTCGAGGGTGGTTGCCGTAGATTTAAGAGAAGTGGCGGCGTAAGCACTTACAAACCTATAAGTTTTAAAAAACTTAATAAGTCTAAAGCAAACAAATCTATTGTTTCCGTCATTCGATATTTTTATATTTTTTGTCATGCTGAGGTACGAAGCATCTTCAACCTATGAGAAAGATACTTCGTACCTCAGCATGACAACGTTTTCAAGGCTGCCGCAAATAAAAAGTATTCCGTTCCCATCAGGTTTAGAAACGCAATACAGTAAAGCAAACAGCGTTTGAATAGCGTAACGAAAAATGTATATTTGTTAATAACAATAAAAGATATGTTAGCTGCAGTTAAAGGATATTATGAAAAAGGAAAAATAACGCTGAAAGAAAAAGCGCCTGTACAGACCAAAACGGAAGTTATAGTTACCTTTTTAACAGAAGATAAGCCACTTCTTGCTAAAAGGATTCCTGGTGCGTTTAAAGGTAAAATATCAATCCCTGATGATTTTAACGATCTTTAAACCTGCGTTTGACAATTAATTATATTAAAAGATTTCCAATTAAAACTTAAATTTAGATCCGTCACCCTGAATTCATTTCAGGGTCTATATTGCAGGAAAGATGCTGAAATAAATTCAGCATGACGATTCTATCATACTATAACCCTAAGTCATGAAAATCCTATATATCCTTCCTTTAGCAATGATGCTAAGCTGCTGTTCATCAGTAAAAAATAAAACTGGAGCTACAGATTCAGGCAAATTAGATACCCAATTATTAAAAGATGTAGAAGTATTATCATCAGATGCTTATCAAGGTAGAAAAACCGGAACAAAAGGGGCCGAAATGGCCAGGGCATACATTATAGAAAGGTTTCAGAAACTGGGTTTAAAATCCTACCCACAGCATGTAAGCTATGCACAGGAATTTACCTTTAATGGAAGATCTGGCGCAAAAGTGAATGGAACAAATCTAATCGGCTACATTCCTGGTAAAGGAAACAATGTAATTGTTGTTTCGGCACATTACGACCATTTAGGGGTAATTAAAGATGAAGTTTATAATGGTGCTGATGACAATGCATCAGGAACTGCAGGCTTATTAAAAATTGCAGCTTATTTCGCTAAGAACAAGCCGAATAATACGATCATTTTCGCGGCTTTCGATGCGGAAGAAATGGGTTTACAGGGTGCAAAAGCATTTGTAGGTAATCCACCAGTGCCTGTTAATACTATCGCTGTTGATTTAAACATGGATATGATCAGTCATAGTGATAAAGGTGAGCTCTATGTATGTGGAACTTTCAAATATCCTGATTTAAAGAAATATGTAGATACGACTAAAACCAATATCAAATTACTTTTCGGCCACGACGATCCTAAACAAGGTCATGACGACTGGACCAACCAGAGTGATCAAGGCGCATTTAATGCTAAAAATATTCCATTCTTATATTTTGGCGTGGAAGATCACAAAGATTACCATAAAGCTACAGATGAATATTCTACCATCACCAAACCATTTTTCAGTAATGCTGCAAGTGCTGTACTGGATGTGGTAAAAAGTATCGACACACAAACTGGCTTACAACAATTGTTAAAGGATAAAATGATCATGATGGACAATCCAAGAAAGTTGGAAAAATTTTAATAAATTGATTGATATAGATCTAAACCTGCCCTATCCGGCAGGTTTTTTTATGCCTTTACATTCCAACAATAAATTATTCATCTGAATATCAGTAAATTACACAAAAAACTATAAAAATAGTTTGCAAACTATTTTTATAGTAGTAACTTCAATTAACCAAACTATAAAAATAGTTGCTATGATAAAAGAACTCACAAAAGCAGAAGAACAGGTAATGCTCATTCTTTGGGAAATGGGCGAAGCCCTGGTAAAAGATGTTATCGATAAATTGAACGAACCCAAGCCCGCTTACAACACGGTCTCTACAGTAATCAGAGTTTTGGAAGGAAAAGGTTTTGTTGACCATAAGGCCATCGGGAATACACACATCTACTTCCCTATTATTAAAGAAACTGATTATAAAAAGTTTGCAATAGATAAAGTGATGAACAATTACTTTGAAAACTCTTATGAGAGTCTGGTTTCTTTTCTGGTGAAAGAAAAAAGTATGAGTAACGAAGAACTCAATGAAATTATTCAATTGGCAGAGAAACTTAAAAAAAACAAATGATGAGCTGGTTATATTATTTACTCGAAGCAAATCTATACCTTATCCTATTTTTTGGATTTTATAGATTATTGCTCCACAAGGAAACCTTTTACGGATTAAACAGGTATTATCTGATTTTCAGCTCGATACTCGCTTTTATACTTCCATTTTATCAGCTGGGATTTTTAAAAAAGGAAATGGTTTTCAACTATACAGGATATCCCCAGATCGAAGAATCTAAATCATTTTTAAATCTGGAAAATATTCTTTTATTGTTATATCTGGCGATTTCAACAGTTTTAATACTAAAAGTTTTTTGGGGACTAAGGCACATTGCAAAATTAATGCGAAATGCCCGTAAGAATAAAGAAAATGGTATCACATTTATTGAAATCCAAAACTCAAAAATGGCATTTTCATTCTTTAATCTACTCTTTATTGATCCCGATATGAACCAAAAGGCTACGGTATTAAAGCACGAAATGGTTCATATTAAGCAGAAGCATAGTTTTGATATTTTATTATTCGAATTGGTACAGATCTCCAGTTGGTTCAATCCAATCATATATTTTATTAAGAATGACATCAGGCTCATACACGAATACCTTGCTGATGACGCTACCACCAGGACAGATATTGCCAAATACGAATACGCATTATTTCTGATCCAAAATTCTTATGGAAACCAGGAAGTTACGCTTAGCAACCATTTTTTCACTTCATCATTACTAAAAAACAGAATAAGTATGTTAAACCAAAAAAAATCTGCAAAATGGGCCAGGCTCAAATTGTTATTTATCCTTCCGTTAACCGGATTTATGTTATGCCTCTCTACAATGGCATTTACAAAAGATTATGCTACCATCCAATTTGGGCAAAAAAAGGAAAGCTTAACCATCGTTCTTCAGGATACGACCAGGAAAAAAGCTGATAAGAAGAGGTTACCACCGCCTCCGCCTAAAGAACCTAATCAATCAAAATCCAAAAAAGTTAAAGAAATAACGATTAATGAAGTTCCTATTGCTGCAAATCATAAAAAAGAAGCAAGAAGATTACCACCACCACCGCCAGTTGAACCAGGTGCTTTAAAATCAAAAAAGTCTGGTGCTCCAAAAGTTGATCAGATTCGTTTCGCTTCACCTATTGTAAAAAAAGATAAAAAGAACTTACCAGTACCACCACCGCCAGTTGAACCAAAAACTAAAAAAAGTAGTGGTAAATAGTAAAAGATAATATTTTAAGTACAAGATAACTACTGTGGCACGTAAACCACATATTTAGTCTCAAAAAAATCTTCCTCAAAATAAGCTGAAAGTGGGTACAACTCTGCTTTCAGTTTTGATTCTTTGATCTCTTCAGCTAAATCGCCACCTTTTAAATACAAAATCCCATTCGGAATGGCATTTAAGGAGTCTTTTTTAAATTTGCCCTGAATCCATGGATAAAATTCGCCTAAGCGCGTAACAGCTCTCGATACGACAAAGTTAAATTTCTCTTTAATCTGCTCGGCTCTTAAATGGTCGGCTCTTAAATTCTCCAAACCTAATGCCGAAGCCACTTCTTTTACTACTTTAATCTTTTTTCCAATAGAATCTACCAGATAGAATTGCGTTTCGGGAAACAAAATCGCCAATGGGATGCCCGGAAAACCACCACCAGTACCCACATCTAAAACTGATTCGCCAGCTTTAAAATTGCATACTTTAGCTATCCCCAACGAGTGTAATACGTGGCGCTCATATAATTCTTCAATATCTTTTCTCGAAATTACATTGATTTGCGAATTCCAAAAGCTATATAATTCGAACAGTTGTGAAAATTGGGCAATCTGTTTTTCGCTTAAATCAGGGAAATATTTTAAAACGATATCGGGCTTTACATCAGGCATATTGTAATTACTAAAGGATTATTGAATTATTTCCAGTTTACTTTTTTCTTGCCAAATAAGGCTAAAAATCCGTTTAGGGTTAAAAACAGAAACAAAAGTATATCTAAAATCGGGAACCACCAACGCAAATCGCTATAGTTTAAGCGTTTCAGCAATTTTGGATAAATAAAACACCTGATGATGATGCTTAATCCGAGGATTCCTAAAGCGATATATTGCGCCTCGCGACTAAAAAACATACATGCGGCAAAGAAAGCATAGAATAAAAACTGGAAAACAATCTGCAGGCTTAAAATAAACTTATGTTTTGATTTATAGAACTTTCCGGCACCAAAATGACGTTTTTTCTGTCTCAGATAGCCTCGCCAGGTATTATTAGGTTCACTCCAAACATGACTATCACGGTGTAAACGGATTTCGGTATTGTATTTATTGGCATGTGCATTTACAAATAAATCATCATCTCCAGATGGGATATGCATGTGTGCTGCAAAGCCTTTATTTTTGAAAAAAAGCGATTTTTTATAAGCCATATTGCGTCCAACGCCCATATAGGGCATACCTTTTAACGCGAAAGACAAGTAATTTACAGCAGTAAAAAAGGTTTCAAACCTGATCAGTGCATTTAAAAGACTTCTTTTTTTCATGTAAGGAGAATAGCCCAAAACGATTTCCGTATTTTCTTCAGCAGGCTGCTGCATATCCATTAACCAATACTCGGAAGCTGGTGTGCAATCTGCATCAGTAAAAACTAACCAATCATATTTAGCGGCCTTTATTCCCATGGTTACCGCAAATTTTTTACCTGCAATAAATTTATCGTTATCTAAAATCTTAACTACTTTCAGGTTACGGTGTTTCTTCTCTAATTGTTCTAAAAAGTCTTCTGTACCGTCCCAGGAGCGATCATTAACCACCACAATTTCGAACTCCGGATAATTTTGACTTAATAATACAGGCAGATACCGCTCTAAATTCACAATTTCGTTTCTGGCACAAACAATTACACTTAGCGGTTTTTGAGCCGACAAGGGAATCTCTTCGATACCTACATTAGCCAATTTTAAATGAACAAAAAGTACATAGTAAAGCTGCACCAAAAGGCAAAAAGCCAATATCGAGAGCAGAATAATTTCAATCAGGGTTAATATCACGATGTTAAAATAAACAGGCGCAAATTTCTCATTTTTAATCTGTAAATCACTTTTATGTGGATAAAAAATTAAACAAAAATATGCCCTCAATTTTTGCTATTTTTGGCAGATTTTCGACGAGAAAAAACACATATAAACCGCCTGCCATCAAAATAGCAATTCGTTTAATAAAACGGACTTTGATGGCGGTAAACTCCACTTAATAATTGGAGAAAAATAAATAGAAACAGATGAAATTTAGTTTACAGGCTAACGATCCACTATCTAAAGCCAGAGCCGGAACAGTAACAACTGCTCATGGCGAAATACAAACCCCTATTTTTATGCCTGTGGGTACTGCCGGAACGGTAAAAGCCGTGCATCAGCGCGAACTGAAAGACGATATTGATGCTAAAATCATTCTTGGCAATACGTACCATTTATATTTAAGACCAGGATTAGACATTCTTGAAAAAGCTGGCGGATTACATAAATTTATTGGCTGGGATCGTCCAATTTTAACAGATAGTGGCGGCTACCAGGTGTATTCTTTAAGTAAAGTTCGTAAAATTAAGGAGGAAGGTGTTACTTTCCACTCCCATATTGATGGATCGAAACACCTTTTTACTCCTGAATATGCGATGGATATTCAGCGTACCATAGGTGCCGATATTATTATGGCCTTTGATGAGTGTACGCCATACCCATGCGACTATACTTATGCAGCGCAATCAATTAAAATGACACACCGTTGGTTAAAACGCTGTTGCGAACGTTTTGATACAACAGAACCTAAATATGGTTTTGACCAAACGTTATTCCCCATTGTACAAGGTTCGGTGTATAAAGATTTGCGTATAAAATCGGCAGAATTTATTGCCAGCATGAACCGTGAGGGCAATGCCATTGGTGGTTTATCTGTTGGTGAGCCGGCTGAAGAGATGTATGCCATGACAGAAGTGGTATGCAATATATTACCAGAAGAAAAACCACGTTATTTAATGGGTGTGGGCACACCGATCAATATTTTGGAGAATATTGCACTGGGTATCGACATGTTCGATTGTGTAATGCCAACCAGAAATGCCAGAAATGGTATGCTTTTTACCAGAAATGGGATTATCAACATCAGGAATAAAAAATGGGAGAACGATTTTTCTCCATTGGATACAGAGAGCGATCTTCATGCTGATTTAGTAACCAGTAAAGCATATTTAAGACATTTAGTACATAGTAAGGAGATGCTTGGCGCTCAAATTGCTACCTTGCATAATCTGCATTTCTATCTTTGGCTGGTGAAACAAGCCAGGGAAAAGATCATTGCTGGTGAATTTTACGAGTGGAAAAACAAAATGGTTAAAGTATTAGGCAACAAACTATAAAATGAGTCTGTTAAAAGGAAGAATAAAAATCATCGATCAGTATATTATCGGGAAATACCTGGGTACATTTATTTATACCCTGGCCATTTTTGTGATCATTATTGTGGTGTTCGACCTATCTGAAAAGATGGATGATTTTATGAAAAGTGGCTTGAGTTTTTGGGGAATCCTCTCCAAATATTACGCAGGTTCCATTCCTTTTTATGTGAATATGCTTTCACCCCTGATCAATTTTATTGCAGTGATTTTCTTTACCGCAAAAATGGCCGATCAGACTGAAATTGTACCAATTTTAAGTGGCGGGGTGAGTTTTAACCGCTTTTTATTTCCTTACCTGGTATCGGCTACGATTATTTTCTCAGCCAACTTACTTTCAAATCTGTACATCCTTCCTTATACCAATACTTTAAAAAATAGCTTCGAGAATACGTATGTAAAACGTAATGATCCTTCCACAAAATCAAACATCCATATGAAACTGGATGACAAAACCTATATCTATATTGATAATTTCGACAACAAAACGAATTCAGGATACCGGTTTTCTCTGGATAATTTTAGCGGAGATGTGCTGACCAAAAAGATTGTTGCAGAAAATATAAAATGGGATTCGCTTAAACGCAAATGGCAGTTGAGTAACTACTCCATCCGGAAGATTGACGGTCTGAAAGAAACCATGATTTATGGCAATGGAAAGCTTAAAGATACTATTCTGGATATGCGTCCTGATGATTTTTCAGCATATGATAATGTGGTGCAAAATTTAACTACGAAGGAGCTTTCTGATAAGATCAGGAAAGAAAAGATCCGCGGAACAGGCGTAATGAATGACCTTCAGTTTGAAAAATACAAACGTTACTTACACCCGCTTTCCGCTTTCGTACTAACGCTGATTGGCGTGGCACTATCGTCGCGCAAAGTACGCGGAGGGGTCGGTGTATCATTAGGTATAGGAATCTTTATTAGCTTCGCTTATATCGTATTTAATCAGTTCACACAGATGTTTTCGACTAAAGGCGGATTACCTCCCTTTGCTGCTGTTATTATGCCTACATTATTCTTTGGCTTATTAGGTTTTTACCTATTAAGAAAAGCACCAAAATAGCGATGGACAGCACCAAAAAGAATTTACTTATCCTCCATCTTACGGTATTTGTCTGGGGCTTTACAGGCGTGCTTGGCAAGTTAATTTCTATCGATGCAGTACCCATGGTTTGGTACCGGGTATTGATTGCCGCAGCTACACTTTTAGCGTGGTTTTTAATCACCAAAAAGAATATTAAAATAACCAAAAAGCAGTTTATTCAATTCTTTCTAACCGGCGGAATTGTAGCCATTCACTGGATCTTTTTCTTTCATGCCATTAAGGTTTCTACAGTTTCGGTAACCTTGGTATGCCTTTCTTCGTTCACCTTATTTACAGCGATTTTAGAGCCGCTGATCAAAAAACAGCCAATACAAATAGGCGATATTCTGATTGGTTTATTGATCATTCTTGGCATATATATGATCTTTAAATTCGAAGGTCAGTATACCTTAGGAATTATTTTTGGTTTATTAGCAGCAGTGGCATCCAGTCTTTTTTCAACCATAAATTCTACGTTAGTACAAAAAAGTGAACCTTCCATTATCAGTTTTTATGAACTTGTGGGTGCGCTTTTCTGGATCACGCTTTACCGGTTATATGATGGAACACTAATGCACACAGCATTCAATTTAAGTACCAAAAACTGGTTCTATCTTATTCTTCTTGGTACGCTCTGCACATCAGTTGCCTATGTTGCAGGTGTTGCGGTAATGCGAACTTTGTCGGCTTTCAGGGTAGCCTTAATTACAAATCTTGAACCTGTTTACGGCATTGTATTGGCGTTCATTTTCTTTCAGAATAAAGAACAGATGACTGGTGGTTTTTATATCGGTGCAACGATTATTTTAGGCTCGATTTTTCTCTATCCCATTTACAAAAAGAGAAAGAATAAGCTGTAGAACCCTTTTGGTAAACTACACAACAATACTACCTACACCTTTCATCAAAACGGGCCGTAATCTCTACCGGAGCAACGTGAAGTGGAGAGATCTATCAAGCCGAATTTTACTTCATTAAGCATTCGGAAGCTTAACTAATCTGTCTCCACTACCATTAACAGAATCCGATAGAATCGTCGTCATCTCGACTGTAGCGCAGCGAAATGGAGAGATCTATTTAGACAGATTTCTCGACTTCGTTGCACTCCGCTCGAAATGACGATAACCCTAAGGAATTTTTATTTATAGACTCGTTGCTGCATATAAATTACCTGGAAATAGATTCATTTAATCGCTTTATCAACTTCGTTACATGCCATTCGAAATGACGATATCATGCAATATCTAATACCACTTTACTTTACCCCCTATATACTCAAGTCTCCACATCACAACCACATAAGCGAAACTAAAAACATTAAATGCAAGCCAAAATGAATTGGATATTTTTTCATTAATCCATCTATGCAGATTGGAATTTGTCACCAACAAAATGAGGTAACTGATACAAAAGAGAAGCACCTCATAAAGCTAAATAAGCACCATCATACAAACGATTATGCAGCATTTTACTTGTACATAAAAAATCGAAATAAAACCCTATGCTAACGCGTGTAAGACAGCAGAGCTTAACATCCAAAAACAATACCCAAACCAACAGATAAGCATCATAAAACCTCAACAATACCACTCAATAATAGACTAGCAAAAATAACAAATACTCAAACAAAAATCACATCGAAAAAACACCTGTTTAAGATTAAAAAAAAGTACGAAACGAGAGTTATAAAAGAGCTTATAAATACCCAAAAAAGCAGAATAAAATATAACACAAAAAGTATTTAAAAAGCATAATTAATTAAGATTGAAACCCCATAAAAATCGCTTCAAAAATCACCAGCTATACCAATATAAAATCGAGTAAAAACCAGCCCAAAATCCAATTTTTATTCCCAACAAAAAGGTATTAACATTATTGAATCCCGCCAAACTAAATACGCCTAGTTAAAGCAAATACCCGAATGCTAAGGTCTTCAATCAACTTATCAGCATCATATAAAACTATCCTTTTTCGACTGAAAAACTGAGCTTTTAAAAATATAATAATTAGAAAACATATCGAAAAATAGACCTCATCATGTACTCAAGTTTAGCATAAATAGCTTAAAAATCCCTAAAATTTGACCAATTCCCAGTCCTAAAAAAATAATACAAAAACCAATCAAAAAGCGCCATTAAACAACAAATAAAGCAGTTTTAGCTTAAAAATAATTTTTTCAAAAAAAAGAGATCCAAAAGCCCTTTACCTGAGAATATCGCAAGGAAATCGCATTATCCAGTCAAAAACCCGGAGTTTTAAGGCCCAAAAACATTAAAAAAATATACAAATCGGGATACCTGAAGTTAAATTCAGACAAAAATTTTAGTGTTAAAACCTTGGTTCAAGCCATAATAAACTGAGTTTTTAAATGCTAAACTACAACATCCGGAACCACCTGGATTTGGAAATCGCAAGTTGTGAAAGTTAAATCCGGGCCTAATGACGAAAAATCAGTCTGAATTACGCGATAAAAATTAAAGACATTTTGTCATAAAAAAAATCATTACCCTATAAAACCGAATTTTAAATCGGCATCAATTTATACATTAAGCGGCATAAATCTCCAGAGTCTACGGCTCTAAAAATCTAATTTCAGACTGGGAATAAATCAATTTTACGATAATGGTTATTCTCTACATAAGCAAATAAACCGGGGCAATTCTTAACTCTTATAAATCATAAGGAAGGATTCAGAAATTAACAAGACTCAGGCTCAATTCTCACGACAGAAACCTCATTCTAAAATTCATACTAAAATTTAAAAAGCGGCAAAAATTTTCAAGGAAAATCGATTAATAAGTGTAAATTAAATCAATAAATTACTATTGATAAAAAATATGATGAAGCGCCTAAATCTGAAGTAAAATCAAGTTAAAAACCACAATAAAATCAACATTTAATGAATTTACATAAATTTCATTAATATTTATAAATCAGTATTTTATGATAATAAATATAAATTAAAAATTTACGTTTAAGAATACCTTTAAAATTTAAAAAACTAAATATTTTAGCAAAGATTTTAGATGAATTTAAAAAAAGCAAACAAAAAACTAATTATCAAGTATTTAAGTGCAATTACTTTAAATTTTATTTCACCATCCGTTTTTGGGCAAATTTTCAGCACTGCACAAAACCCACTTAGTGTAAAATGGAACTACATTTCATCGGGAGGCTTTAAAATCATCTATCCTGAAGAACTGGAGAAAGAAGCCCAAAGGATGGCCAACACCCTACCCCATATCTACACCAAGATTGGCTTGGGTTTGAGGCAACAAAAAACCACTATCCCACTCCTATTACAGAACCGCGGAACGGTTGCAAACGGCTTTGTTCAGCTGGGTCCGAAGAAGTCTGAATTTTATGCTACACCACCCCAGTTTTTCGACAGTCAGGATTGGCTGAACAACCTCGCTGTACATGAGCTTAGACACATCGCACAGTTTGACAAATTGACAGGAACACAAGCACACCCATTCCCAGAACTTGTTTACTTTGCCTACTTTGGTGCAGGCATACCTATCTGGTTTTTCGAAGGCGATGCGGTGGTTAACGAAACGGCGCTGACCTATTCGGGCAGGGGCCGACAGCCAAACTGGATCATGCCTTACCGGACCTCAATTTTGGAAGGCAAAAAATTCAGCTACAGCAAAGCCTATTTTGGTTCGAACAAAGATGTGACGCCAGGCTACTACCAAACCGGATATTTGATGGTAGCAGACATGAAAGAAAAATACGGTCAGTTTATTTCCGATAGCTTACTTGGCGACATTAGAAAAAGACCGATGAGGCCTTACCCCTTTTCAAAAAGCTTAAAAAAATATACCGGGGAAAATACACGACAATATTTTCTAGCTACCCAAAATAAGCTTGCTGGAAAATGGAAAATACAGGAAGAAAAATCAGCTTCAGAAAACTATGAAAGTTTAAATAAAAAAACATCGTTGGCCACGAATTATTTCTTACCAGTTAGGATCAACAAAAACCAGATTTTAGCACTTAAAGAAAGCAAGGCAGATGCCCGTTATTTTGTCCTGATAAACGAAGATAAAACGGAGCAAAAATTATTCGGAATAGGTTACCAGGAACAGCCCTGGTTCAGCTTAAAAAATGACTTACTGGTTTGGGATGAAATCCGTTACGATCCGAGATACAAACAGCGCAGTTATAGCGTAATCTGTTCATATAATTTAAAGACGAAAAAATTCAATAAGCTAAGCAGCAAAAGCAGGCTCTTCTCCCCTAGCCTTTCTGAAAACGGAGAGAAAATTATTGCAGCCAAAGTTGAACTCAATAACCAATTCAATTTGGTAGAGATCGATGCCGCTTCAGGAAAAACATTAAAGACTTATCCAAATCCAGACAATGAAATACTGCAGACACCAGCTTTCGATAAAACCGGAAATAAGATTGCTTATATCAGCGTAACTGAAAAAGGAAAAAGCTTGTGGCTGATAGATGGAGAGAAAAAATCAGCATTGATTTCTAACAGCAGACAACAGCTCAGTCGCCCGGTTTTTATTAACGGTAAAATTGCTTTCAATGCGCACTTCAATGGCATCGATAATATTTATTGGATTGATCCTGTTTCTAAAAAAATCACGACACTCAGCGCATCTAAGTACGGCACCTTTAACCCTACCGAAACCAGTGATGGAAAAATCATTTTTAACGATTACAAAATCAACGGTTATGAAATTGCTGAAACCAGCATTACCGAAAAACCTGTAGGTGAAAATAACTTTGTAGATTTTTCGGCCGCTGCAGAAAAGCAGGAAAATGTCGGGAATGTTTTCGACAAAATACCGGATAGCATTTACCAATCTAAACGTTACCACCAAGCTTTAAATCTTTTCAGCATCCACAGCATTATTCCGGTAATTGATAACGAATACATTTTTGGTTTAGAACTGCAATCGAACAACCTGCTTAACACTATGGACTTTTATTCGGGTGCAAAATACCACCGCGATTTAAAACGTTTCGAATACACAGCTGACATTAGCTATAAAGCGCTCTATCCGGTGTTCAGTGTATTATACCGCAACCGCCCGAAAAGAACGTTCTACAGAGCTAAAAATGCGATACAACAAGGCGATTGGAGAGAGAACTATATCAAGCTTAACGCATCGGTTCCGCTATCGTTTAATATGCGTAATGAGAACTATGCTTTTACACTAAACGCGGCAACGAGTTTTACGCAAAGGTACATGCCGGAAAACATGCCAACCGGTTTTATACAGGAGCTTAAATTTCCGATGGAATACAACTTTACTTTCAACCATAGTGTGCGCACTACTGAAAGAGATATTGCACCCAAGTGGGCGCAAGTGTTCAGGGTAACTTACAACCACCAACCTTTCGATAAAAATTTAGGGGGAGAAATTTTAGCGCTCGAAAGCTTCCTTTACTTTCCAGGCTTTGCAAAAAATCATTCCTTCCTGGCTAGCTTCAATTATCAAAAAGCAAGTGGTGTAAACCAGTATGCAACAGAGATTGCAACCGTGTATGGATATAACAACATCTTAGCAAAAAGCAAACTGCAGAACAGCTTACTTTTCAACTACCGCTTTCCATTTGCCTTTCCCGATTGGGAGTTGGGTCCGCTGGCTTACATAAGGAATTTCAGGGCAGGTTTATTTTGCCACTATGAGAACATCGGCAAGGGCACCACATTTAACGATCCGAAAACTTATGGGGTAGAATTGAACACGAGCGTAAACATTTTACGCTATCAACCTGTTGTAGATTTAGGAGCGAGATTGGTTTTTGTCAACCAGATTTACAATCAAAATCCGATATTAGAGTTTTCATTTAATTATAGCTTTTAAAACCATGAGCGCAAAAACAATTTCGATTATTATTTTGACCGCATTGCTGACCATATTTTTGATGGTAAATACCGAACCCGTAGATTTCAATTTTTTGGTTATCACGGTTCCGGTATCTAAACTTTTGGTTATCGGTGTTTGCATTATCATTGGTTTTATTATTGGCTTTGTAGTGGGTCGTCCGCGGAAAACAGTAAGCAGTTACGATGATGAGATTGAGAGAAATCAACCTTCGATTGAAAAGAAAAATACCTTAAGCGACGAGGACAGAGATTACATTAGTTAGAGCCAGGATTAAATAGGATTATTCGATTCCAGGATCATGGCGCTTCAGAATTTCAGTACCATAGTGTTTCAGTGTTATTGTATTTTAGGATTATATAGTTTATCTTAGTTCACAAGAGAATCCTTATTTCTTACATAAAATTTTATTTATTATGATGAAATATGGTGATTTAACAGGCCGCATTATTGGCTGTGCAATGAAAGTTCATTCGTTTCTAGGCTCAGGTTTTCAAGAAAAGATTTATCAAAAAGCCTTGGGTATCGAAATGCGGATAGAAAAATTATCCTACAATGAAGAAATGACGATGAATATTTTTTATCGTGATATTAAAATTGGGTATAGAAGGGTAGATTTTTTTGTTGAAAATACGATTATGTTAGAATTGAAAGCTGTATCAGAATTAAATGATGCACATCTTGCGCAAGCGATTAACTATCTTGAAGCATATAAACTTCCCGTAGGATTATTGATCAATTTTGGAAGCAGGAGCCTAACTTTTAAAAGAGTTTATAATACTAAGCATCCGGATAACAAGAGCCAGGATTAATGTGATTTAAGGAAAGATTTATGTGCTGATAAGAAGTAAATTCTATGAGCCCTGATCTTGAAATCCTATCATCTTAAAAATCCTAGCTCATCGCTGTCATGATTTCCCCATACAATAACCCACTTCCCCCGCCATAGTGCTGGATAATTTTTAATTCTGGTTTAAGCTCAGTTAGTTTTTCTCTCAATGCTTTTTCACATATTGCATCAATACCGTTTCCCAGCAGCACCAAATCTATTTCATGTGTTTGGCAAATCTCGATAGCTTCATCATCCGTGCATACACAGATACCTTTCCACTCTGGCCTGGCATTCAACAGGCGGTTCATTACCGTCGTAATTTCAGTATCTCTTCCGATATAAAGTATGGCAGTTTGCATAGTTCTTTACATAAATAAACCTCGCAGGTTTTTGTACCCTGCGAGGTTTGGTTAAATTATTTTAGTTTAGTTTAATTCCATCGGAACATCCATCAATAAAACCTCTGCATCTGCATTATTGGCTTTAAAACTAATGCTATCGGTATCCCAGATACCTAATCCATCTCTTTTGCTCAGCACTTGTCCGTTTATGGTTACTTCTCCATTGATGATGAAAGCATACACACCATTCCCTGCTTTTTTGATTTTGTATTCAGTTTCAAATCCGGCATCGAATTTACCTAATGAGAACCAGGCATCCTGGTGAATCCAGACACCGGCATCATCCGCATTTGGCGATAAAATCTGTTGAAAATTATTATGCCTCGCCGCAACATCCAATGTTTGCTGATCGTAACGTGGTGTAACGTTTTTCTTGTTAGGGAACAACCATATCTGCAATAAATTTAATTGCTCGTCTGCATTTGCATTAAACTCGCTATGGCTCACACCAGTTCCGGCACTCATTACCTGGATTTCTCCATTTTTAATTGTGGCCGAATTACCCATACTATCCTTGTGTGCAATTGCACCAGCCAATGGAATGGTAATAATTTCCATGTTATCATGTGGGTGAGCGCCAAAGCCCATTCCACCATCAATCAAGTCATCATTTAAAACCCTTAAAACTCCGAAGTGCATCCTTTCAGGATTGTAGTAGTTTGCAAAACTGAATGAGTGATGTGCATTTAACCAGCCATGATTAGCATGACCGCGGGTGTTTTCTTTGTGCAAAATGAACTGTGACATAAATTTCCTTTCTTATTTATGATACAAAGTTAATACAGTATTGCTTGCTGTGCATTGATGTAGGGTAAGAAGTGAGGGCGGGGAGCGATTGGCGGAGAGCGCCAAGCGTTTGATAAGGCTAAGGATTAACTTTCGCCAATACAGCATTGCTGTTTAATTTCCTCAGCGCATCTAAAGCTACCCAATTTGCTTTTTTATTGTTCTGTGCCAGAATATTGTTTGCAGTTTGGATGGCCTGCCCATGCAGGAATGCATTACGCTTGCCAATTTGCCTTAACGCCCAGTTAATGAAATTTTTAACAAAATTCCGGTTGTCATAAGCTTCTCTTTCAATAATCGGAAGAAAAGCAAGAAAAGTTTCGTTCGCTTCTTTTTTAAGATGAACGGCAGCCTCGGCCATTAACACAAAACCGGTACGTTTTCCAAATTCTGCTTCGGCCGCTGCAAACTCAAAAACCTTCGACTTAAAATAAGGCGTTTTAACGAAAAGATTTTCACAAGCCTGATCACATATCCCATGAACTGAAATCTTTCACCCAGGCGTTTATTTACATCTCTTTTACTTGTTTATAATCGCCGATGAATGCAGCTAAAAGACGGGCTTCGTGAAATCCGGTTTCCCAGAGCAGTAAAGACAGCTCCTGATTTTACCGATCTGTTTACCCAGCTTACGAATATTGGGCACTCGGATACCAAAAGCCTTTGAAATATCGATTCCTAAATCGGCCATCTTTTTTAAATATTCAGGTTCGCTGATTGATTCTAGTTCAGAAAGAATAAAAGAAACGTCATTCATGTTTGATCTTCAATTCGCCAATCCCGATCATCGGTAAAGTACCAATGAAATTAAAAAGAATTATTACTTAAATTTTTCATTAAGGATGCTATCCATTAAAACGATATTCTTTTGAGGATCATTTTTGTACAATTTGAAATCGCCCTGCATCACTTTATATTCCTTTGTTTTAGCATAATTTTTCTGCTGAATGCTATCAATTTTTGCCCCCTCAGCCCTACTAAAAACAAGCATTTGCATGTTAAATGTTTGCTTAACCTCCGTTTTCTTGCCAGACATCGCTTCCATTGAAACTCCTTTAGAATAATCGATTTGTATACGCCTGTCTTTGGCAGACCACTCGTAAAAAACGTCTTCAGTAGTTTGTGGCCTAAAAGTTGGCTTACCAAATTGTTTCTCTAACTGCTTAACAAACTCGTTGTAAACCGTATCAGATTTAATTTCTGCATCGGCTAAAATCGCTACAGTTTTATTATTGTGTGTTAAAAAAGCGATCCTATTAAAGTATATGTTCTGATAATAGGCAATACTATCAATAATCTTACTATAATACGCTTTACCATAAAATGAATCTTTGCCATTCCAGGCATCTAACTTATAAGCAACCGGATAGTCGAAAGGCATTGAATAGCCTTTTTTAAGGTAATCCGGATCATTATTCACATTTGAGTCTATTTTGGATTTTAAAAATTCAATTGGTTTTTCTTTGAAATCAATTTTTTCCAGATTCAACCCTTCTTTTTCCTTAAGGGCTGAAGCATTTTTATCATTTTGATTGCAAGAAAATAAAACTGTACTCAATAATAGTAGAAGAAAGCTTTTCATAAAGTTATTTCAAATTAAAATATCCAGTTGATACACAAACCATGAACAAATATTTATGATTTTCCCCATCAAAAAAACTTTAAGCTAATGCCTGCTCAATATCAGCTAAAATATCGTTGATATGCTCCAAACCTATTGATAAACGAATTGAACCTTGTTCAATCCCAACTTCATTACGTTGCTCTTCGGTAAGTTTGCTGTGTGTACTCGTAGCCGGGTGTGTTGCAATAGAACGCGTATCAGCCAAATTTGCGGAAATAGAGAACATTTGCAGACCATCCATAAATTTACGTGCCGCATCTATACCACCTTCAACCACAATGGTTACAATGCCACCACCTTGTTTCATTTGCTTTTTGGCAATATCGTATTGAGGGTGTGATGGTAAAAACGGATATTTCACCAGTTTAATTTTCGGATGTTTTTCTAAATATTCGGCAACCTTTAAAGCATTTTCGCAATGACGATCCATACGGATGGCCAAGGTTTCTAGACTCTTAGATAAAATCCATGCGTTAAAAGGCGATAAGGCCGGGCCACTATGACGGGCAAAACCAATTACATCTGCAATTAAATCTTTGGGCCCTAAAATTACACCACCCAAAACACGCCCTTGCCCATCAATATATTTAGTAGCTGAATGGATTGAAATATGCGCACCATATTTAATCGGCTGTTGCAGATATGGTGTAGCAAAGCAATTATCTACAACAAGTAATATATTATGTTTTTTAGCCAAATTGCCCAAAAATTCAAGATCAATAATATCAATACCAGGATTAGATGGAGTTTCTACAAAAATCATTTTAGTGTTCGGCTTAATCAAAGCCTCCCAATCCTGCGGTTTATCTAAATCGGCATAATCGAAAGTTACACCCCAGTTAGAAAAAACATTAGTTAATAATTGGTGCGTAGAACCAAAAACCGAACGGCTTGATACCAGGTGGTCGCCATTTTTCAAAAATGCACCAAATGTGGTGAAAATCGCAGCCATACCTGTTGCAGTAGCAAAACCATCTTCGGCACCTTCTAAAAGGCACATTTTCTCGATGAACTCGGATGTATTTGGATTTGAATAACGACTGTATACATTTCCCTCCTTTTCATTCGCAAACAAAGCACGCATTTCTTCTGCATCTTCAAACTTATAACTCGAAGTAAGGTAAATTGGTGATGAATGCTCTTTGTGTAAACTGCGTTCGGTTTGCGTGCGTATAGCTATGGTTTCAAAATTTTCGGATTTCATTTTTAAGTATCAAGATTTGGGTATCAAGGGATGGGTATCAAGATTTGAGTATCAAGTATCAAGATGTAGTGTGAGAATAAAGTCGTCATCATAAATTTTAAGATTTGCTTCTCGATACTTGCTACTTGTTACTTTATACTTCTCTATTTTATCCTCCCAGCCTTGTTATTTATTTATTTTGTAAGTAAAATTAATTGTTGCTGAACGGCCCAAAATATTCGATACCGAGCAATATTTATCGAAGGTCATTTGTAGTGCACGTTCTACCTTTTGAGTGCTTAAATCACCAAATAAATCAAAGTGAATATCGATTACATCAAAAATCGGTGGCATTTCTTCCTCTTTTCTGGTAGCATTTATAGCGATTTTAATATCACCTAGTGGTTCCTTCTGCTTGGTTAATACATTTACCATATCAATACCACTGCAGCCGCCTAATCCAATCAGTAACATCTCCATCGGTCTGAAACCTTTTCCTTCACCCCCAATGGCAGCTTTTGCATCCAACTCTACAGTAAAACCGCTCTCGTTTTCTGCTTCAAAATTAAATTTACCGCTCTTGCGGATCAGATTTATGTTCATATTAATCGTATCGAGATGTCAGATTTGAGATATTAGATATGAGACATTTCAAACGCCTTAAACCTTCTATCTTCCAACCTTCTACCTTAATTTAAATTTATTATTTAATACCCTAACATTTTGCTTTTCGAACACCATGCGCCATGCGCTCAGCTTAAATACCATAAAATACTAAGTTATTTTTTTCCAGTTCGGGCAATTTAACCGGATGGTTAAAAATTGCAAAAACCGACGAACCGCTACCACTCATTAAAGCGAATGTTGCGCCTGCATCGTATAAACTGGTTTTTATTTGACGAATTTGGGGATACTTTGCGAAGACCGATGGTTCGAAATCGTTGATAACCTTATTTTTCCATGTTGTTGGACACAAATGTATAATTTCTTTTAACGATTGCAAAGGTTTTTGCGGTTTTACATGCGCATAAGCATCGGCCGTACTTACATGTACAGGCGGTTTTACCAAAACTTTAAACCAGGCTGACAAATCTACTTCGCACTTTTCAAATTCGTCTCCTTTATTAAAGGCGTAAACAGGTCTGTTTTCGATAAAGAAAGCACAGTCGGCACCTAATTGACGAGCATAACCTTCCATTTTATCAACAGACATTTCCAAACTGAATTTATCATTTAGCAGTCTGATCAGAAAAGCACAATCTGCTGACCCACCGCCCAAGCCCGCTCCCACAGGAATATTTTTCAGCAAATTGATCTGCTGTGCAGGGATATCAAAATCTTTTTTTACCAATTGGTAGGCTTTAAAACAGAGGTTATCGTTAGGATCGCCGGGAATATCGATGCCGTGAATTTTGCAAGAGGTTGCCTCCGCATCAGTAATTTCGACCGCATCTTTAATATTGATCGGGTAAAAAACGGTTTCAAGGTTGTGGTAACCATCAGATCGTTTTTCGGTGATATTTAAACCTAAGTTTATTTTTGCGTTGGGAAAAGATAGCATTTTAGTTCTTAGTCGTGAGTCTTAAGTCCTGAGTCCATGGTGCCGAAACCAGCAACCGTCTCATGTTGCAAACATACAAATTTTATGTAGGTCCCGGCTTCACGCCGGAACTACACAACGGAATTACACCCAACCGATGTTAACAATTAAACAATAAAATGATTTACAACACCTGATAAATTTTAGATATTTGTAAATTATCAGAACAGTATGAAACAATATTTAGATTTAATGCAGCATGTGCTGAATCATGGCGCTCAAAAGCACGACCGTACCGGTACTGGAACAATAAGTGTTTTTGGTTATCAGATGCGTTTTAACCTTGAGGAAGGTTTTCCAATGGTTACAACAAAAAAGCTGCACTTAAAATCTATTATTCACGAGCTGATCTGGTTTTTAACCGGCGATACAAATATCAAATACCTGAAAGATAATGGTGTACGTATCTGGGACGAATGGGCAGATGAAAACGGCAACCTCGGACCGGTTTACGGTTCGCAATGGAGAAGCTGGCCAACACCAGACGGGCAGCATATTGATCAGATTACCAATATGATCAACACGATCAAAAACAATCCCGATTCGCGCAGAATTATTGTTTCAGCGTGGAATGTTGCCGAAATCGAAAATATGGCCTTGCCCCCTTGTCATGCCTTTTTTCAATTCTACGTGGCCGATGGGAAGTTAAGTTGCCAATTATATCAACGAAGCGCCGATATTTTCTTGGGTGTTCCTTTCAACATTGCATCTTACGCATTACTAACTATGATGGTGGCACAGGTTTGCGGTTTACAAGCCGGAGATTTTATCCACACCCTTGGCGATGCCCATTTATACAATAACCATATCGAACAGGCCAATCTTCAATTAAGTCGCGAACCGAAACCACTTCCAACCATGAAAATCAATCCAGAGGTAAAAAGCATTTTTGATTTTAAATTTGAGGATTTTACATTGGAGAACTACGAAGCGCATCCGCATATTAAAGGTGTTGTTGCTGTTTAACAGAATTAGTATATTTGTATATGGAAACTTTTTCAATCAGTGTACCAGAAAAAAAAAGCAGTTTAGTTAAACAGCTCTTACAAGAGTTGGGGGTTATCATTAATACTGATACGGAGAAAAAACCGAATAAAACTACAATTGCGTCAATGAAAAAAACAAGCAAAGGTGAAGAATTGACAAAATCATCTAGTCATTTGGATTTGATGCAAAAGCTTAACTCATAATATTTATGTACGATATATCTTTTTCAAATCAATTTAAAAAAGATTATAAACGTTGCATAAAACGCAATTACGATATTTCTCTTTTAGAGGTAGTTCTTAAAACCTTAAGAGAAAATGGGAAACTACCTCCAAAATACAAACCACATATTTTAAGTTGGGATTATGATGGCTTTTGGGAGTGCCATATAAAAGGGGATTGGTTGATGACCTGGCTTCAGGACGATACTAAAAGAGAAATCTACCTGGATAGGTTGGGAACTCATTCTGATCTATTTTAAACTACTCCATAATTCACCGTTACTAATGAATAATATTTCTATCGCCGTAGCCATTGGCGAAAACTTCGCAATTGGCAAAAACAACCAGCTTTTATGGCACATGCCAGCCGATTTAAAGTTTTTTAAACAAACGACTTCTGGCCATACGGTTATAATGGGCCGTAAAACGTTCGATTCTGTAGGCAGACCATTACCGAACCGCAGGAATATTGTAATTACAAGAGATACTGAATTAAAAATTGAAGGCGTTGAAGTGGTAAATAGCTTAGATGAAGCTTTAGCAATCACCAAAACAGAAGAAAAACCAGTATTCATTGTTGGCGGAGCGGAGATTTACAGACAGGCATTACCTAAAACGCAGACGCTTTATTTAACCACTATTCATCATAATTTTGACGCGGATACTTTTTTCCCGGAAGTAGACCGGAAAGAATGGAAAGTGATTAGCAGCGAACCCCACAAGGCGGACGAAAAAAACAAGTACGATTATACTTTTGAGGTTTTAGAAAGGGTTTAGCGACTAAAATATCTTCTTTTAGGGTCGTCTCCCTGAATTCATTTCAGGGTCTATCTTATAAGAAAGATTCTGAAATAAATTCAGCATGACGATCTCGTTAGGAATAAAGCCAAATATTAATCATGTAGTGAATTGAACTGGGGCGACTACTATTTCTACTTGAATAGTGCTTCTACCCCTGTCAGCTAAACCCGATGGCAGTGAGCATGAAGCGCAGCGAAATAAAACGGACAGCGGGACTATCAGAGCCAAAGAAACACAGGTATTGCTTTTCAATAGAAGATCTATCATGTGTCTTTGTTTCCAAGAACACATATATGAAAAGATGCTTCGTGCCCCAGCATGACAGCAGAAAAAAGATTGAAACAGTAGTGGGATGAAACAAAGCCCAAAAGCTGCTGTAATTGCTTTCCAAATCTATTTCATTCTAAATTTAGTCCTCCGAAATGAATTCTGCCTGATGAATCTCCAATGATTATTGCCCCATAAAAATTAATGTTAATAAATTATCAATTAAGGGGTTCTATAATTTAAAAATTTAATTAGATTTGCCGACTTGTTAAAAAACAGCGAAAGACAAATTATTTTAAACAAACAATGCAAGGAAAAGGTTTTATTAAGTTTATAGCGATAGTATTGGCTATCGTTTGTGCGTACGCACTTTCTTTTACTTTGGTAGCATCCAAGGTAGAAAAAGACGCAAAAAACGCTGCGAAGGGTGATTTAGCCAAAGAAAAGGCTTACTTAGATTCGATGAGTACCGTAAAAGTTTATCCATTAGTTGGATTTACTTATCAAGAGGTAAAAGCGAAAGAGATTAATTTGGGTCTGGATTTAAAAGGCGGAATGAACGTAACGATGGAAATATCGTTGGCGGAGTTGGTAAAATCATTAGCAGGTAACCCTACTGATGCGAACTTCAACAAAGCAGTTCAGAATGCACAGATTCAATTAAATGCCGGTGGTAAAGATTACATCAAAATTTTTGTTGATGAATTCGAAAAATTAAGCCCGGGAGTAAAACTTGCAGATTATTTCTCTAATCAGGATAACGCATCTCAGTTAAAACCTAGTGCAAGCAATAGCGACGTTGAATCTTTCTTAGAAAAAGAAGCAACCAGTGCTATTGATCGTTCATTTACAGTTTTACGTTCACGTATTGATGGTTTCGGAGTAGTTAGTCCGAACATGCAAAAACAAGAAGGTAGCAACCGTATCTTAATCGAAATGCCAGGTGTACAAGATAAAGAGCGTATTGCTAAACTTTTACAGGGTTCTGCCGAATTACAATTCTGGCAAGTTTACCAGGTACAAGAAGTTGCACCATTATTAGAAAACATTAATAAAATTTTAGCGGCAACATTAAAAACTGATGCACCAGCTGCTAAAGATACAACGGCTGCTCCGGCTGCTGGTGGTAAATTAGCTGGTTTAGAAAAAGCTGCAGCTAAAGACACTACAGCTAAAGGTGGCAAGCTTGCTGGCTTAGGTAAAAAAGATTCGAGCGCAGTTAAAGCCGAATTGATGAAATCTAACCCATTGTATGCTGTTCTTAACTTACCGATTTACCAGGGCGAAAACGGACAACAACAATTAATGCCTGGTGCAGTTGTTGGTATGTCGTTACAAAAAGATACGGCTAAAGTTAATGCTTATTTAAAACTTCCTGAAGTTGCTGCATCTATTCCATCTACGATGAAATTTATGTGGAGTGTTAAACCTAGAGAAGGTTCGAAAATTTTCGAATTATATGCAATCAAAGTGGTTAGTGCCGATGGTAAACCAGATTTAGGTGGTGAGGCAATCAGCGATTCGCGTGCAGATTTTGACCAAAAAGGTAAACCAGAGGTAACCATGTACATGACCAGCGAAGGTTCTGCTAAATGGAAAAAAATTACTGCTGAAGCGGCTGCTGATCCAAACAACAAAAAATCTATTGCCATTGTATTGGATAACCAGGTTTATTCTGCTCCTACTGTTCAGAATGAAATTGCTGGTGGTGTTTCCTCAATCACGGGTAACTTTACCCAGGCAGATACTAAGGATTTATCAAACATCTTAAAAGCTGGTAAATTGCCTGCTCCTGCACGTATTGCAGGTAGCTACGTAGTTGGTCCAACTTTAGGTGCACAAGCTATTCACGATGGTTTAATCTCTTTCGTAATTGCCTTTATCGTAATCTTAATCTTCATGGCGTTGTATTATCACCGTGCAGGCTGGGTTGCAAACTTTGCGTTGTTAATCAACTTATTCTTCATCATTGGTATCCTGGTATCACTTGGCGCAGTATTAACATTACCTGGTATTGCTGGTATCGTATTAACCATTGGTTTATCGGTAGATGCAAACATCCTTATCTTTGAGCGTGTACGTGAAGAGCTTGCGCATGGCAAGAACACCGCTACGGCAATTAAGGAAGGTTTTAAACATGCAATGCCTTCAATTATCGATTCAAACGTTACCTTATTCATTTTAGGTGCTATCCTTTACGTTTTTGGTAGCGGGCCAGTTCAAGGTTTCGCAACTACCTTATGTATCGGTATCCTTTCATCATTATTTGCAGCTGTAGCCATTTCGAGAGTAGTTTTCGAATCATTATTAAGCCGCAAAATCGATGTAAGTTTCGATAATAGCTTAACCCGTAACGCATTTAAAAACTTAGCCTTCAACTTTGTTGGCCGTCGTAAAATCTATTACGTTATCTCTACCATCATTATTATTGCTGGTATTGGTATGTACTTCAAAAATGGCGGTTTAAACTTAGGTGTAGATTTTAAAGGGGGTAGAACTTATTTGGTTCACTTCGATAAAGCAGTTAATACTGAAGATTTAAAAGCTAAGTTAAATCCGGTTTTCGGTAACGAAACTCCAGAGGTTAAAACTGCAGGCGAAGATAGTCAGGTAAAAATCACCACTACTTTCCACATCGAAGATCAGGACATTAAAACTGATAAAGTTGTAGAAGATGCGTTAAATAAAGGTTTAGCCGGATCCAAATATGAAATCGTAAGCTCACAAAAGGTAACGCCGATTATTGCAAGCGATATCGTAAACGGTGCTTTCTATGCCGTATTGATTTCATGTTTATTCATGTTTATCTACATCGTTGTACGATTCAAAAAATGGCAGTATGGTTTAGGTGCTGTAATTGCATTGTTCCATGATGTTTTAATGGTATTATCTTTCTACACTATTTTAGATGGTATTATGCCATTCTCACTAGAAATTGGTCAGGATTTCATCGCAGCAATTTTAACTGTAATGGGTTACACCATGACAGAGACAGTTGTTGTATTTGACCGTATCCGTGAGAAATTAAAAGAATCTGGTAAAGAAGATTTACACGGTGAAGAGCGTAACAACTTAATCAACTTCGCGTTGAACAGTACATTAAGTCGTACCATCTTAACCTCATTAACCGTATTCTTCGTGTTATTGGTAATCTTCATTTTCGGTGGCGATAGCATCCGTGGGTTTATCTTCGCATTATTGATCGGCCGTATCATTGGTACATACTCATCATTATGTATCTCTACTCCTATCGTAATCGATTTGGGTAGCTCAGCTGAGAAAAAATAAGAGATTAAAATCTTAAAATATATAAGCGCTTCGATTTATCGGGGCGCTTTTTTTTGTGCCAAACCTCGTAGGTTTTAAAAACCTGCGAGGTTTAAAAGACAAAATGCACAAAGCTTTTCATTTATTTTGAAAAGCAAATCCTGTGGTTCTTCGGTTTCGACGATACTGCTGTCCGTTTTATCCCGATGAAGGATCGGGATGCTCACTGCCATCAGGTTTATTTAACCTGGGTCAGTACTTTAAACCTGCAAAATACTGCTTCGTCATACCAGCGTTATATCTTCTTTTTTAAGCCAGAATAACTGTCAAAACCTGATCTTTTAAACCTTTTGGCCATTTTTTTGTTACATTGCTACAGATAAACCGATAAAGAATGGATTTACAACTTCCAAAAAGCGAATACCCTAGAGTAGTGATTGTTGGTGGCGGATTTGGTGGGATTGAGTTAGCTAAACGTTTAAAGAACAAGCCTTTTCAGGTAGTGATGCTAGATAAGCACAATTACCATACTTTCCAACCCTTACTTTATCAGGTGGCTACAGGAGGTTTAGAAGCAGATTCGATTGCTTTTCCTTTACGGAAGATTTTTAAAGGACAAAAAAATCTGATTTTCCGCGTGACCAAAGTTACCGAAGTAAATGCTGCCGAAAACTGTTTACAAACTGACATAGGCAGAATCAATTACGATTATCTGGTTATCGCCACAGGTTCTACCAGCAATTTTTTCGGCAACAAAGAAATTGAAGCCAATTCGATGCCGATGAAATCAATTCCTGAAGCATTAGATTTAAGAAGTTTGATTTTACAGAATTTCGAAAAATCGCTGATCGAAAAAGATGCAGATAAAAAAAGTGCCCTATTAAACTTTGTTGTAGTTGGCGGTGGTCCGACAGGCGTTGAAACCTCCGGTGCCATTGCAGAGCTTAAAAGACATGTAATTCCTAACGATTATCCTGAAATGGATCTAAGTAAGGTTAACATTTACCTGATCGAAAATTCTCCTGAATTATTGGGTGTAATGTCGCCACAGGCACAAAAAAAAGCCAAAGATTTCCTTTCCGATATGGGCGTTCAGATTATGAATGAAACCAGGGTACTGGGTTACGACGGACATATACTCACCTTGCAGGATAAAGCACCAATTTTAAGTTCAACAGTAATCTGGAGTGCCGGCGTTAAGGGTGAGGTTTTAGGTGGTTTAGATAAAGCTGAAGTGGTGAGAGGCGGCAGATTAAAAACAGATACCCAAAATTTAATAGTAGGGTATCAGAATATTTATGCCATTGGCGATGTAGCTGCTATTATTGACGAAGAAACACCTAATGGTCACCCGGGAGTTGCACCGGCAGCCATACAGCAAGGACACCACTTGGCCAAAAACCTGATCAACATCAAGGAAAACAAACCTCTGGAGAAATTTAAATATTTCGACAAAGGCTCAATGGCCACAGTAGGCAGAAATAAAGCTGTTGTTGATATCGGCAAAATCCGTTTCCAGGGTGTGTTTGCATGGTTTACCTGGATGTTTGTTCACTTAATGACATTAGTAGGCTTCAGAAACAAAATTATTGTTTTTGTAAACTGGGTTTGGAGTTACTTCAGCTACGATCGGGGAACCCGTTTAATTATCAGAACCTTTGCGAAAGATCGAAGTGTGGATTATAGAGACGAGGTACCAGCCGTAAAAGAAGAAGTCAAGCTGTCTTAGTCTTTAGTCTTTAGTCTTTAGTCTTTAGTCTTTAAGGCAACTTTGACAATAAAAAAATTGTTTCCTTTTTTCTTCTTTTCTTTGCGAAAAACTTTGCGCATTTTGCGGTTAAACCAAAAACATGAGTCAAAATAAATTCAAATTAGTAGAATGCCCGCGCGATGCCATGCAGGGACTTCATGATTTTGTTCCTACTGCGCTTAAAGCCGAATATTTAAATCTTTTGCTTCAGGTGGGTTTTGATACCCTTGATTTTGGAAGTTTTGTTTCGCCTAAAGCCATTCCGCAAATGGCCGATACAGCAGAAGTTTTGGCACAATTGGATTTAAACAATACCTCTACCCGACTTTTGGCAATTGTAGCCAATTTAAGGGGTGTAGAAGATGCGGTTAAACACAAAGCGGTTAATTACCTTGGCTTTCCTTTTTCGATCTCTGAGACGTTCCAGCAGCGTAATACCAATTCGAGCATATCACAATCATTAGATACGGTCGAAGAAATGCTCTCCCTTTGTGCTAAAAACAACAAAAAAGCGGTGGTTTATCTTTCGATGGGTTTTGGAAACCCTTATGGTGATGAATGGAATTATGAAATTGTAGAAAAATGGGCTGATGTTCTCGTGAATAAAGGGGTAGAGATTTTATCGCTGGCCGATACCGTAGGTGTTTCCACTCCAGAAAAAATTGAAAGTATATTACCTAAATTGATTTCAAGGTTTAACAATACAGAAATTGGGATCCATTTGCACTCCACTCCTGCCGATCGGCTCGAAAAGATCCAAGCTGCTTATCATTCGGGTATAAAGCGTATAGATTCAGCTTTAAAGGGCTTTGGTGGCTGTCCAATGGCTGCTGATGACCTTACGGGTAACATCGCAACTGAAGATGTGATTAATTTTCTTCATACTAAAGGAGAAAATTTAAATCTGGATATGGATAAATGGAATGAGGCAATGACGTTATCGGGGAAGATATTTGGGTAGGTTCCTTTTAACTCCCGAGGTCGTCATTTCGAGCGGAGTGAAACGCAGTCGAGAACCACGCAGTGCTCAGCGAAGCTAAATCTATATCAAAAGATTTCTCCATTTCGCTGCGCTTCAGTCGAAATGACGATATTAGGAACCGGTGTCTCTAGGCTAACTATTCCTTAAACCTTCTTCACCATTTTAAAATGCTGAATACCAGCTTCTTCAAATTGCTCACCCTCAGCTACAAAACCAAACTTAGCATACAAACTCATGGCATCTAATTGCGCATTCAGGTAAATATAATGTGCATCCTCCGGCAGATCAGATAATGCTTCAGCAATTAGTGCCCGGCCAACTCCCTGCCCTCTAAAATCTTTTAAAACCGCAAAACGTTCAAGCTTATACCCAAGGTCGGTTTTACGCCATCTACAGGCACCGCAAGGTTGTCCGTTATTTGTGGCCAGAAAATGAATAGACTCATCTTCATGCTCCCACTCCAGTTCCGGCGGACAATTCTGTTCATCTACAAATACAATTTTACGTATAGCAAATACTTTATCTAAATCTTCGGGATGGTTAACTTTTTGAACGTGCAGACTCATTATCGTGGTGTTTAAAGTGTTTATTCGATTTTAATTTCAATTCATTTAATTCTTTTGCAACATCTATCGAATGTGAACAATGAATATCGGCCTCTTTTTTCGCAAGTGTGGCAATCGTAACGTAAAATTTATGTAACTGATCCAGTTCTTTTTCACTCAGGTCTTCAATATCGACCATCCGGTTACTTGCCCCCTGCTGTGCAGCAATCAATTCATTTAATTTTAACTGGATCGCTTTACCATCTTTATTCTGTGCTTTCTGGATCAAAAAAACCATCAAAAAGGTAATAATCGTTGTACCTGTATTAATCACCAACTGCCAGGTTTCAGAATAATTAAACAGAGGGCCGGTTACTGCCCAAATAATTACAATAGCGGTTGCCGCAATAAATGCAACAGAACTACCGGTAAACTTGGTTGCCGCATTAGCGAATTTCTCAAAAAAATTATTTTTTTTAGTTTCGTTTTTAGATTTTGCCATCACAATTTGTTTGCTTAAATATAACCATAAAACAAACAAAAGCGCCATAAGTTTTTAAACCCATGGCGCTTTTGTTTAATTATTGAATGATTGATTTTTTGAATCGTTGAATGTAATCCAATCTTCAAAAACCAATCAAATCTTATAGCTTATCGTTAACGTTGATACAGTTCAGATCTTCGAATGCAGTAGTTAAACGCTTAACAAAAGTTTCTTCACCTTTACGTAACCATACGCGTGGATCATAGTATTTTTTATTTGGTTTATCATCGCCATCAGGGTTACCGATCTGGGCTTGAAGATAAGCTTCATTCTTTTTGTAATATTCTAAAATACCTTCCCAAAATGCCCATTGCATGTCAGTATCAATATTCATTTTAATTGCACCATAAGAAATTGCTTCTCTGATTTCTTCCTGAGTAGAACCAGAACCACCGTGGAATACGAAATTGATCGGTTTCTCTGCAGTTAAGCTGAATTTTTCTTTGATGAAATCCTGAGAATTTTTCAAAATTACCGGTTGCAATTTTACGTTACCTGGTTTATAAACACCGTGTACGTTACCAAAAGCAGCAGCAACAGTAAAACGAGGAGAAACTTTGCTTAATTCTTCGTAAGCATAAGCCACTTCACTAGGCTGAGTATATAATTTAGAGCTGTCTACATCGCTATTATCAACACCATCTTCTTCACCACCGGTAACACCAAGTTCGATTTCGATAGTCATGTTCATTTTAGCCATGCGTGCTAAGTATTTAGCAGAAATTTCCATGTTTTCTTCAATAGATTCTTCCGATAAATCTAACATGTGAGATGAAAACAAAGGTTTTCCGGTTTCAGCGAAGAATTTTTCACCGTGGTCTAAAAGTCCATCAATCCAAGGCAATAATTTTTTAGCGGCGTGGTCGGTATGTAAAACCACGGCAACACCATAATGCTCTGCCAATAAATGTACATGTTTAGCAGCCGATACAGCTCCTAAAATACATGCTTGTAATTTCTCATTATCTAATGATTTACCAGCATAAAACTGTGCACCTCCGTTAGACAATTGAATCATAACAGGCGAATTTACTGCCTTAGCAGTTTCCAATACCGCGTTAACCGTATTGGTACCGGTTACGTTTACTGCTGGTAAAGCAAACTGATGTTTTTTAGCCTGCTCAAACAATTCTTGAACGGCATCTCCGTAAATTACGCCTTTGTAGCCTTTTAAACTCATTTCTTGTTAATTTTATTAAGTCCGAAGTTATAAAAAAAAATAACATTCCAAGCTTTTGTAACAACAGAATTATTTGCTTAACAGCAAAATAAAGCCTATTTAGTGTAAAAAACACATTATCCTTAGTGTAAAAAAGACACACTTCAGTTTTCAATTCGAAGTTCACAATGGGCAAATACAGGTTTTCAATTACTTCAGCTACTTAGCTATTAAGCATCAACCAATTAACCATCGACTATTTTTAAGTCTAATAAGGTCCGACTTTATTTTATTTTTCGTTTCTTTGCAATCCAATTCTTCAAAAAATTATATGGCTTGGTTTAAAAGAGAGAATAAAGGTATCATTACCACAACAGAAGAGAAAAAAGAAGCACCAGATGGTTTGTGGAATAAATGTCCAAATTGTAAGAAACCGCTACATCAGGCAGAACTTCAGGAAAACAAATACGTTTGTCATTACTGCAATTACCATCTGAGAGTGGGCTCAAAAGAATATTTCGAGGTTTTATTTGATAATAACGAATTTAAAGAGCTGTTCCCTAACTTAACATCAGGCGACCCTCTAAACTTTAACGATAACAAACCTTATACCGATAGAATTAAGGAAAGTCAGGCTAAAACAGGCTTAAAAGACGCTATCCGGGCAGGAGTTGGTAAAATCGAAGGTCAGGATCTCGTTATTGCCTGTATGGATTTCGCTTTCATAGGTGGTTCAATGGGTTCGGTTGTGGGCGAAAAAATTGCACGTTCAATTGATTACAGTATCAAACATAAAGTTCCATTCCTGATGATTTCAAAATCAGGTGGTGCACGGATGATGGAAGCCGCATTTTCATTAATGCAAATGGCTAAAACTTCAGCTAAACTGGCTTTATTAGGTCAGGCTAAAGTTCCATATATCTCTTTATTAACCGATCCAACTACGGGCGGTGTAACGGCATCGTATGCCATGCTCGGCGATATCAACATTGCCGAACCAGGCGCTTTGATCGGTTTTGCCGGTCCAAGAGTAATTAAAGAAACCATTAAAAAAGATTTACCGAAAGGTTTCCAAACTTCAGAATTCGTTCTGGAACATGGTTTCCTTGATTTTATTGTAGATAGAAGAGCCATGAAAGCTAAATTGGGCGCTTTTATCAAAATGATGAACAATTAGTTGGTTCAATAGTTCATTGGTCATTTGTTCATGAGTACAAGTTGCCCAGTAAACAAATAAACTTATAATAAGAAAAGCAGGGCTTGAATAAATCGGTGAATTCAGTCCTGCTTTTTGCTTTAAGTCCTCGCTACACTCCGGGCTTTCCGCGACAATCAGGTTTAACTTGCATAGCCAGTGGTTCTTATGAGGGTTTTTTCTAGCGAGTGTAAGTTTACCACAAAGGCACCAATACACAAAGGAAAAGGCTATTCCTTACTTAGGTGAACTAAGGTGCCTTAGGTGGTCAAAATATACTGGGTGTTAACACCAAACTCCTGCAACATTTCCATTAACATCTCCCAACCTTACTCCATATTTCATAAATTAGTACATCAAATAATCAACCCTAACTAATTATGAATAAAAAGCTACTATTTTCTGCCCTATTACTGTGCGGCTCTGCAAGCGTTTTTGCGCAAGACAGGAAAGTAATCGACAATATTGTTAAAGAAGTAAACGAAAACTCTCAATTAGAGAAACTCGCGCACGAATTGCTTGATGTTGTTGGTCCGCGTTTGGTTGGTTCGCCACAAATGAAACAGGCCAACGATTGGGCAATTAAAAAATACAGTGACTGGGGCATCTCTGCCAAAAATGAAAAATGGGGCGAATGGGCAGGCTGGGAAAGAGGCATTACCCATATCGATCTGGTAAGTCCACGGGTACGCACTTTAGAAGGTACACAATTGGCCTGGAGCCCATCAACCAATGGTAAAGCGATTAATGCAGAAGCGATTATCTTACCCGAAATAACCGATTCGGTATCTTTTCAGAAATGGTTACCCAATGTAAAAGGTAAAATTGTTTTAATTTCCATGAACCAACTTTCTGGCCGACCAGAAAAAAACTGGGAAGAATTTGCCACAAAAGACCTTTTTGAAAAATTTAAAAAAGAAAAATCCGAGGCTGTAAAAGCATGGACAGCCAGCATCACTAAAACAGGTCTAACTGCCAAAACTCTTCCCGTAGCTTTAGAAAATGCAGGTGCAGTAGCCGTGGTAATCAATAACTGGTCGCAGGGTTTTGGAGTAGATAAAATTTTTGGTGCAAATACCACAAAAGTGCCAACACTGGATTTATCAGTTGAAGATTACGGTTTAGTTTACCGTTTGGCCTTAAATGGCGATAAACCGAAGCTAAAAATCGAGGCAGATTCGAAAAAATTAGGAGCTGTACCCACTTTTAATACGATCGCTGAGATTAAAGGTACTCAAAAGCCAAATGAATATGTGATGCTTTCAGCACACTTCGATTCCTGGGATGGTGCAAGCGGCGCTACCGATAATGGTTCTGGCACCATCTTAATGATGGAAGCCATGCGCATTCTAAAGAAAATTTATCCTAACCCAAAACGCACCATTTTGGTTGGCCATTGGGGAAGTGAAGAGCAGGGTTTAAATGGTTCAAGAGCTTTTGTAGAAGATCATCCGGAAATTGTGAACAACCTACAGGCCTTGTTTAACCAGGATAACGGAACAGGCCGCGTGGTTAACATTGGTGGACAAGGATTTGCTAAATCAAAGGATTATATCACCCGTTGGTTGGCCGCAGTACCTGATACGATTAAAAACCAGATCAAAACCAGTTTCCCAGGAACACCTGGCGCAGGAGGTTCAGATTTTGCTTCATTTGTAGCTGCCGGAGCGTTGGGTTATTCATTAAGTTCTACCAGTTGGGATTATGGAACATACACCTGGCACACCAACCGCGACAGTTATGATAAGTTGGTTTTCGACGAGATTAGAAGCAATGTGATTTTAGCAGCCATCATGGTTTATATGGCTTCAGAAGATCCTGAAAAAACCTCAACCGAAAAAGCAACAGATTTACCGGTTAACGAACGTACCGGAAAAGCATCTACCTGGCCGGTACAAACTAAATCGAACAGAAAAGGTGGGTTGTAAATAAAGAATTGAATATAATTTAAAGGAGCATTTGGAAACAGATGCTCTTTTTTCTTGCAGCAACCCTAAATATGCTGTCATGCTGAGGTACGAAGCATCTGTTTCATTGGTTGCAGATGCTTCGTACCTCAGCATGACAACAAGTGGCATTACTCTTCCTTCTTCTGAAACTTATAAAACAAATATCCTAAAAAAGGTAAAATCAATACACTTCCCAATAAAAGTGCTAAACCTAAACTGTAAATGGTTTTTTCTGGTCCAGCTGTTTCCAATAGCGAAATTGCATCTCCGCTTTTTAAACGAATAAAATTTGGAAAGTGGGCATAACTAATCGCCAGAAGGATCATCGTTACCTGGAAGCCCGCTAAAACGCGTAAAATCTTGGTTTTGCCTTTAATCAACAGGTACCATAATAAAATAAGAGATAAACTCGCCAGAACAATGGCCGATAAACCCACATTACTTTTAAAAACCCAATCGATCAATGGAATTTTATCGCGCTGTGCGGCAATAAATACCATAGCCCCAAAAACTACCGCAGCGATATTCATAAATTCGGCCTTTTTTATAAAACGGCGTTTATCATGATATTCATCCGTTTCACCAATAAGATAAATAGCCGCCAGGAAACCGCAAAGCGCCACCGTAAAGAAGCCTACAGCAATTGAAAACCAGTTTAACCAACCTGATATATAGGCAGTATAAAAATCAGTCGCTTGTGTATCAATATGGCCCGAAATTAAGCTTCCGGCAATTATACCCAGAAACAAAGCCGTTACAAAACTCGAATACCGAAATATCCGGTTGTAGAACCACTGCATATCATCTTTTACGGCATCATAATGGCGGAATACAAAGGCAGTACCACGGGCAATAATCCCAATGAGCATAATGGCCAAAGGGATATGCAGGTAAACCGACATGGTGGTATAAATATGTGGGAAACCCACAAAAAGGATCACAATAGCAATGATCAGCCACATGTGGTTGGCCTCCCAAACCGGACCAATAGCCTGGTACATGGTTTTACGGGTTTTACTCCTGTTTTTTGTTGAAGTAAAGAGTTCTATAATCCCCGCGCCAAAATCGGCCCCACCCAATAAAAAGTAGAGCAGAATGGCCATGCATAAAAATGTAATTACAATTTGTTCCATCATTTATTTTTTTGCCACAGATTTACACAGATAAATACAAATTTTAGATAAGCTTAGATCCAATTAAACAACTTTATCTGTGGTTATCCTCTTCATCTGTGGTTAATGATTATTTTCTTCAGTTTTATTATACAGCACAGGTACCATTTTAATCTGCCGGTAAAGCAAAAACGTTACAATAATGCTTAAAGAAATGTAAATGGCCGAGAAGATATAAAATGAATAAGCAATACCCGGCATGGGCGTAACCGCATCTTTAGTACGCATAACGCCATAAATAATCCAGGGCTGCCTGCCAACTTCAGTAACTACCCAACCGGCTTCTAAAGCGAGGTAGCCAAGCGGAATAGCAACGACGAACAGTTTTAACAGCCAACGCTTTTCGGTTAAAGGTTTCTTTTTAAAAAGGATGAAAAAATAGGTTAAGGCTATCAAAAGCAGTAGTGTGCCTATCCCCACCATAATCTGGAAAGCATAATGGCTTATAGCAACTGGGGGATGTTCATTTTCCGGGATCTGATCCAATCCCTTAACTTCGGCTTTAAAATCGCCATGTGCCAGAAAACTTAAAGCGCCCGGAATTTTGATTGCCCCTTTTACCGTTTTATCTTTCTCGTTTACGATACCACCGATCAAAAGCGGAGCAGGTTTTTCGGTTTTATACAATGCTTCCATTGCAGCTAGCTTTGCAGGCTGACGTTTGGCTACGTCTTTTGCAGAAATATCGCCGCTTAATGGCTGTAATAAAGCAGCAATGCAGGCAAATACTGCCGCTATTTTAAAAGCTTTTAAATGGAACGCTGCATTTCTGTTCCTTAGAATCATTAAAGCATGTACGCCTGCCACAGCAAAACCCGTTGCGGTAAATGCTGCCAAACACATGTGTAAAGCCTGACTAAACCAAGCTTTATTGAACATGGCCTGTATGGGATCGATGTTGAGGTATTGTCCGTTTACAAAATCAAAACCTGCCGGACTATTCATCCAGGCATTGGCTGCCACTACGAGTATTCCGGATGCCAAACCACTCACCCCTACTACCATTCCTGTAAACCAATGGAACCATTTATTTAATTTATTCCAGCCATAAAGAAAAAAGCCAAGGGCTATCGCTTCAATAAAAAAAGCTGTTCCTTCCAACGAAAAAGGCATTCCGAAGATGGGTCCGGCATGATCCATGAATTTTGGCCAAAGCAAGCCCAATTCGAACGATAACATGGTACCTGATACCGCACCGGTAGCGAAGAATATGGCAACCCCTTTACTCCAGGCTTTTGTGAGGTTTTTATACACCTCATCATTGGTTTTAAGCCATTTGTAATGTGATACGGCCATAAAGAAAGGCATCACCATGCCGATACAGGAAAAAATAATGTGAAAGCCTAATGATAAGGCCATTTGGGAACGGGCTGCTATAAAATCATCCATGGGCTGTAGATTTTGAATTGTAACAAATATAGTTGTTAATGATTAAAGCCTATGGTAATTCGATGACGTTGAAAGGATTATTTTAAATATAGAACGTTTATAAATTGAAAATAGATTTGGAGGGCTGTCTTAAAGGAACGATAAATTTTTAGAGATGAGCACAGACGGATATCGTCGAGCGGTTCCGATAGCTATCGGATCGAGATGACAACTTTTCTTATGAAATATGAAGTTAAATCCCCTCAATTCATCATAAACAGCGGTTAAGCTCCTTCAATCAATCCAAGCAATTGTTATTAAAGTTATATCAGCTCCCCTCCTAATTTAGGAGGGGCCAGGGGTGGTTAACGAATAAATATTTACACCCCTTTCAGCTCATCATAAGCAGCAGTTAAACTTCTTTCAATGCCTTCTCCCTTCCATTCGGGTGCATTTGGGATCGTAGTCGTTTTTAAAATATCTTCTTTGCTTTTACCTGCTTTAATTTCGCCGCCCACAAAAGTTAACAGGTTTTGAAGGTAATTTTGATAAGCTTTAACATTAGTTTTATTTCCGGTTACTTTTTCCGGATCAAGGCTATGTCCCCAGATAAATAAGGTATCATTATCAAACTGGTTCTGGATTTTATCTAAAGCAGTGATCCAGTTGCCAATGTGTGCGCCATTTTCTCTATCAATATATGGAAATTTACGGTTGAAAACCAGATCACCTACATGCACGATATTGGCATTTTCGAAATGGTAAATAGCATCGCCATTGGTATGCCCTGAACCATAATAATAAGCTTTAATATTTTCGTTGCCCACTTTCGCGCTCCATTTTGTACCGAAAGTGGTATCAGGCAAAAGCTGTTTATCTAAATTATTTGCTTTCTCTGCGCCTCTTTTTTGGTTTACCAATGAATTTTGGTGTGCGACTACTTTTTCAGCCAATCCTTTAAAAGAAATATTCCCAGCGGTATGATCGCCATGGTGATGCGTGTTGATCAAATATTTGAAAGGCTTTTCTCCCAGTTTTTTTAATTCGTCTATTACATGAGGTGCTGTAGTCGGGAACTGTGCATCTACCACTACAAAACCATTGCTCGAATTTAACCACCCAATAGTTCCACCCTGTTCGGTAAATATACCTACATCATTACGGAGCGGTTTAAAATTATAAGCACGCAACAACTCTTGCTGCCCAAAAACATCTGTTTTATAAATTGATAGCAAGGCCACTGCCAGTGCCGAATTTTTGATAAAATTTCTTCTCTCCATTTTGCAATTAAGCTAAAAAAACCACAGCAAATGCTGTGGTTTAAATTTAATGATTTAGATTCTGAAATAACAAATTATATACCAGAACCCGGTGTGGTACCTGGCTCGTGCCCAGGACCAAAGGAATTATTCTTACGGTCTTTATCTTTGTTAAACAGATTGGTCGTTACTTTTGATGATTTATTTTCATCTAAAGTTCTATCTTCTTTAATATCTTCTGCGGTTTTATCCAGTAAATCGTTCTCAACAACTTTACCTTTTTCTTTATTCGTTTCCATAGTAATTGTAAATTGATATACTATATGAACAACCTAAAAATAAGATTGTTTTTAATAGTTGTCTTTGGAATGGGTTTTATACACACAGATTACTTTCAATATTCTGTGGCTACTTCTAGTCTTAGCGTCTCGCTAAGGCCTCGCAATTAATCCTGTCTCTACGCAAAAAAA